>JBQTHU010000074.1:0-60666 GCA_052389535.1 Betaproteobacteria bacterium
CCGAAGGGCTGGAACACGTCGGGATAGGACTCGTTGCCGCCGAGTCCCAACCCCGCCGCGATGTTGAGCGACATCTGATGCCCGCCATGCGGGATGCAGCGCCGCCGGGACCAGCCGTTCTCTTCCAGCATGGCGAGCGTGCGCAGGTACTCGACCAGTCCGTATGACAGCGCGCAGTCGAACTGCAGCCAGTCGCGATCGGGCCGCATGCCGCCGTAACGAATGAGGTTCCGCGCGTCCTGCATCGAGAACAGGTTCTCCCCGGTCGCCATCGGCCTTTCGTAATGGCGTGACAGTTCCGCTTGCAGCGCGAAGTCGAGCGGATCGCCCGCCTCCTCGTACCAGAACAGCCCGTAAGGTTCGAGCGCCCTCGCGTACTGCACCGCCGTTTCGAGATCGAAGCGGCCGTTGGCGTCCACCGCCACCTTGTCGCCCGATCCGGCGATCGCGATCACCGCCTCGATGCGCCGCAGATCGTCGGACAGCGATTCGCCACCGATCTTCATCTTGACAACGGTGTAGCCGAGATCGAGATACTTCTTCATCTCGTCGCGCAGCGCGCCGAGGTCTTTACCGGGGTAATAGTAGCCGCCGGCCGCGTACACGAAGACTTTGTCATCGGCTTTTCCCGCGTTATAGCGCTCGGCAAGCACGCGGTAGAGCGGCTTGCCTTCTATTTTCGCCACCGCGTCCCACACCGCCATATCGACGACGCCGACGGCAACCGAACGCTCGCCGTGGCCGCCGGGCTTTTCGTTCGCCATCATGCAGGCCCAGATGCGATGCGGATCGAGATTGGTGCCCGCGTCGTTCAGCAGCGTGCGGGATTCGGCGCTCATCACGCGGGGAATGAACCGCTCCGCAAGCAGTCCGGTCTGCGCGTAGCGGCCGTTGGAGTTGAAACCGTAGCCGACAACGCGCTTGCCGTTGCGCCTCGCGTCGGTGACGACGGCCACGACGCTCGCGGTCATCTTCGAGAAATCGATATAGGCGTTGCGGATCGCCGAGGCGAGCGGCACGCTGGCGGAATGAATGGCGATGATCTTCATTTGGTCCTGGCGGGATCGCAGGGGCGCTAGTGTTGCAACATGCGGCGGCATCGTCAACAATCCGGCCTGAATAAACGCAGGAATAATCCATGGCCAGCCGATCCCACCAGGAAGTGTCTCCGCAAACGCTGGAGTTGAGCCGATACATTTCCGCCGCACTGAGGAAACCGTTGCCGCGCGAAGTATCGGAACGGGCGAAGATCCATCTCGTCGACACCTTTGCCGCCATGATCTCCGGCTCCCGTCTGCTTCCGGGAAAAACGGCCATCGACTACGTCCGCACGCTCGGCGGCAAACCGGAAGCAGGCGTTGCGGGCACGCGCATCGTAACTACCGCGGCGCACGCTGCGCTCGCCAACGGCATGTTCGGCCACGCCGACGAAACGGATGACACGCATCCGCCGTCGCTGACTCATCCGGGCACGAGCGTCGTGCCCGCCGCGCTCGCCATCGCCGAGCGCGATCGGCTGGCCGGAAAACTTGTGCTGCGCGCCATCGTGCTGGGTTACGACATTTGCGCGCGCCTGCTGCTGGCCCTGCGGCCGATGCCATTTCTGCGCTCCGGACATCACGCCGGCGCCTTCGGCCAGTTGTTCGGCGCCGCCGCGGCCGCCGGCGCGCTGCTCAAGCTCGATGCGCGGCGCGTTCGCTACATGCTGTCGTACGCCGGCCAGCAGGCGTCGGGGTTGTACACCATGTTCCGCGATCCCGAGCACATCGAGAAAGCGTACGCAATGGGCGGCATGCCCGCCCACAACGGCACCCAGGCCGCATTGATGGCGGCGCACGGCTTCACCGGGGTCGAAGACGTCTTCTCCGGCGAACGCGATTTTTTCTACACGTTCGCCAGGGATGCGGATCGCGGCGAACTGACGCACGGGCTCGGGCGCGATTACGAAATCCTGCGCGGCGGCATCAAGCGCTGGCCGGTCGGCGGGCCGATCCAGGGGCCGCTCCACGTGCTGCGCGATCTGCTGCAGCAGCACCGTTTCGGGCCCGGAGACGTGGAAGAACTGATCGCGCGCATGCCGGACAAGGAACTCGACATCGTGAACAACCGCGACATGCCCGACATCTCGGTGCAGCACCTGCTCGCGGTGATGCTGCGCGACGGAAACGTGACGTTCGCCTCGGCGCACGACTTCAAGCGCATGCGCGACCCGCGCGTGCTCGAGCTGCGCAAGAAGATCAAGGCGGTCGGCGATCCCGAGTTGACCGACGCGCAACGGCGCTGGCGCTGCGTGATGGAAATCCGGCTGAAGGACGGGCGCACGCTCAACCATCAGACGATGGCGGCGAAAGGCAGCTTCGAGAATCCGCTCACCCGCGAGGAAGAGGAAGAGAAGGCGCTCGACCTCATCGTGCCGATCCTCGGTAAACGGCGCAGCGAGACGCTGCTCGCCGCGCTGTGGCAATTCGAGAATCTCAAGGACGTTCGCGCCCTGCGCCGGCTCTACGCCCGCTGAAACGGCGCGACGTCAATCGATTTTGACGCCTGCGCGCTTCACCACGTCGGCCCACTTCGCCCCTTCCTTCCGAGTGTGCATCGCGAACTGCTCCGGTGTACCGCCGACCACTTCGTAACCGAGCGCGGTGAGCTTTCCGCCAACCGCCGGCGCGGCGAGCGCCTTGTTGATCTCCGAATTGAGCCGCTCGACGAGCGCCCTGGGCGTCTTCGCCGGTGCGATCACGCCCGCCCACGCCACGACTTCGAAGCCCGGAAGACCGGCCTCCGAAACCGTTGGGAGGTCGGGAAAAGCCACCGAGCGCTTCGAACTCGTCACGGCCAATCCACGAAGCTTGCCCGATTTCACATACGGCTGGATAGACGCGACACTGTTGAACATCAGATGTATGCGGCCCGCCATCATGTCCGTCATCGCAAGCTGAACCGCCTTGAACGGCACGTGCGTCATCCGGGCGCCGCTCATGAGCTGGAACAGTTCGGCGCTGAGATGGAACGTGGTGCCGTTGCCGCTCGATCCGAATAGCAGGCTGCCGGGGTTTTTCTTTGCGTAAGCGATCAGCTCATGCACCGAGTTCACCGGAAGCGAAGGCGTGACTGCGAGGAGGTTGGGCGTGTAGTAATACTGCACGATCGATTGAAAGTCCCGCTCCGGGTCGTAGGGAATCGCCGGCAGCAGACTGCGCATCACGGCGAGGGCGGGTGTCAATCCCTGGCCTATGGTGTAACCGTCCGGCACGGCCTTGGCGATCATCTCGGTGCCGATGATCCCGCTCGCCCCGACACGGTTGTCGACCACGAACTGCTGTCCCATCCGCCTGGTCAGTTCCGTTGTCAGGATGCGCGCGGTAATGTCAGGAGAACCTCCGGGAGCGGACGGCACGATGTAGCGGATCGGCCGTTCGGGATACGCAGCGTACGCGTCGGGCACGAGCCCGAGAAACGCGGCATACGTCAGGCAGATTGCGCGGATGCAGATCGGCATGGCTCACCCCCCCGGCAACAGGACGCAGCGCGATTGCGCGCGGCTTATTTTATCTACGCGCCTTCAAGTGCGTTTACTGCCCCGCCAGTATCCAGTCGTATCGTTGCGCAGCCCGCTGGAGTATCGAATCCAGGTCTTCGGCGAGCACGTGTCGCGCAGCGATCAGCGCTTGCGTGGACGCACGAACGTGATCGAGATACGCCTGGCGCGAAGGATAGCGCTCCTCGATGGACGGCCGCGGATCGCCGTTGCCTTCGCGCTCGGCGCGCGTTCGCGCAAACGGCAGCGTCGAGCCCATCATCTGCATGAGATCGCCGGGCGCACCCTGCTCGGGATGACGCGGATTCCACCCGGTGAAGGTCGCAAGCGGCGAAAGCAACTCGGGCGGGCGTATCCCGCCGGTCTCGTTGCCATCCCCGTTGATTGCGGAGACCAATGTGGGAAACTCTTCGCCCGCATCCGGCGGCAGTTTGCTCGCAACGCCCCGCTCGATGTCCGGTCCGAAATCGAGCCGTGCCGGCCGCACCAGGCGATCGGGGAAGCGCACGCCCGGAATCCGTCGCAAGCCAGCGGCGGTGGACTCGCCGTGTGTCGCCGTTCCGTCAGTGATGCGCGGGAAAGCGCTCTGCGGCGGCTCTATCCCTTCGCGCACCCAGCGATCCAGGTTGACGAGCACCGCGCGCAGCAGCGGCGCATAGTCCACGACGTTGAATTTCTGCAGCCCGCGGGAACCGGTGTTGGGATCGGCGTCGAGCGGCGGCAGGGCGCCCGGTGTGTGCTGCGTGCCGGCGAACAGATACACGCGCACCCCTTCGGGAGATTCCACATCCTGTTGTCCCCGGACGTCGGTATGGATGAGCGAGCCATCGCCGCGCCAGTATTCCGCCGACGAATTGGTGAGCACGATCCTGGGCACCCGCCCGCGCGCGTGGAGGCGCGCCAGCAGGCCGTCACGCGCACCGGCGATCGAATCGACCTCCATTCCGGCGGTGAACGGAAAGAGACTGCCGATCGCGCGTGTGGCATTGAGTGATGGCTGTCCGAAGCGCAGGTTGAACTCGCCGCGACGCGCACCTGCGACGTGCGGCATCACGGCGTCGAACGCCGCGCGCCCGGTCTCGTCCTCGGTGAGCCCCAGATACAGCATGTGCCGCAGGAAGCGCCCGCTCTGCGAGACGCCGAACACGTAAGCGCGCTCCAGCTCTTCCGCACAGGGATTGCCGTCAGCCGCGCTCGCGTATCGCAGCCACGCCGCGATGTCCGGGATGGCGAGCAGGCTCAACCCGACCACGGGCGGATTCTCCGACCGGTACACGAATTCGTAGATGTGGCCGGGAATGAACCCGCCGGAAAGATGCAGATGCCGCGGGTCCGGAACGAGGCCCTCGCCTTCGCGGCGCGCGAAACGCCAGGCGGTCCGCGGCACGATCTGAAGCGGCGCACCCCCGTGCGCGCGCACGGTGAGCTTCGCATCGGAGTCGTCGATGTCCTGCGCGGGATAAGGTACGTGGTAGCGATCGGCGAGCGGCAGCACGTCCGTGGCGACATTCGGTCGAAGCTGGCAGCGCACGAGTCCACTGACGCCCTCCGCGCACGGCACGCTCATCGCCATCAGCCCATCGCGTCGCGGCACATCGTGCTGCCAGCCGCACCACGCGATGGTGTAACCGTGACGCAGCAGGAAGCCGTTGCCGAAATCCTCCGGGTTCGCAGGATCGGGCGTGCGCGCGGTGCTGTTGAACATGCCGAGCGCGACCTTGCGACCCCGGTTCGGCACATCGAGCAGCAGGCAGCGCCTGGCGCGGGCCGGATCGACGGGCCGCAACAGATAGAAATCGGCAGAGGACTCCACCAGACCGTGTATGTTCCGCCGTGCAAGGCCGATATCCGTGATGTCGCGGTGCCGGGGATGAGCGGGGTCGTGCGCGAAGTGGACGGTACCCGCGATCTTTTCGTAGGCGCCCGCGTCCCCGAACGGCGCGCCGTCGAGCACCGGCGCGCGATGGTGGATTTCCAGTCTGGTGACGGCCATGGTCGAATCAGTATAGGCCCGCGAATCGACAAGTCAAAGAGTCGCCTGCCATCGTCGTCACTCGGCGCGGATGCCGGCTGTCTTGACGACTTCGGCCCACATCGCCGCTTCGGCCTTGATCCGCTGCGCGAGCTGCTGCGGCGTGCCGGTCTCGACCTCCAGTCCCTGCCGCGCCATCGCCTGCTGCACATCCGGGAGCGCCACGGCCTTGATCGCTTCGTCTCTCAGGCGGTTCACCACCGGCGCGGATGTCTTCGCAGGCACCAGGAATGCGTACCAGGAACTCACGTCGAAGCCGGGAAAGCCGGACTCCGCTATGGTCGGCAGATCCGGCGCCACTTTCGAGCGCTTCGATCCCGTCGTCGCGAGCGCTCGCAGCTTGCCGGCCTTCACGTGCGGCATGGACGAAGCGACGCTGCCGAAGATCACCTGCGCTTCGCCGGCGAGCACCGCCGCTGCCGCCGGGCCGCCGCCTTTGTAAGGCAGGTGGACCATGTCCACGCTCGCGCGCTTCTTGAAAAGCTCGGCCGCCAGATGCAGCGGACTGCCCACGCCCGCGGAAGCATAGTTGAGCGATCCCGCCCGCTGTCTGGCGAGTGCGATGAACTCCTTCAGCGATCCTGCTTTCACGCTCGGATGCACCACCAGGAGGTATTGCGCGGTGGCGAGGAGGGCGACGGGCTGAAAACTGCGCTCGACGTTCCAGCGCAGCTTATAGAGGCTGGGATTGACCGTGAGCACCGTACTGAATCCCATGAACACGGTATGCCCGTCCGGCGCGGCGTCCGCGACGATTTCCGCGGCGAGATTGCCCGCCGCACCGCCGCGATTGTCCACGACCCAGGTCTGACCCAGCGCATCGCTCAGCTTGGGGGCGATGATGCGCGACAGGGTGTCGGCGCCGCCGCCGGCGGCGAACGGCACGACGAGCCGCACGGGGCGCGTCGGGTACTGGGCTGCAGCCGCCTCATGCACGGCCAGTGCGGCGAGCAGGATCCCGAGCGCGAAATGGACACGAACCCCGGATTGTCTATTCATGTTGCCCTCCCCTATGAAGAGGCGTTGACCGTCAGGCGCACGACCTCTCCCGCGTCGCGCATCTCCTCGAGGCGCCACAGCGATTCGAGCAATCTGTCGGTGCCGGAACGCGTGAGCGTCTTGTCCGCCAGCTTGCGGAATTTCGCCTCGACTTCGGATTCGGACATCGGGTTGCGATAGTGCCCCCTGTGATATTCCACCACGGCGGTATGCCGATCGCCTGACCGCGTGACGACCGTCAGCCGGCACAACATCGCCTCCGGCATGCGCTTGTCCGCCTCGTCGGAGGCCCGCACCTTCACTCGGCGCGTGAGTGCGCGGATGGCGGGGTCGTTGAGGTATGCGTCATCGAAATGCTTCGCCTCGACATCGCCGTGTATCAGGGCGACCGCAACGGTATACGGCATGCTGTGATCGGCGGTCTCGCGCGTGGCGGGTTCCCACTTGTCCGGATCGCCAGCCATGAGCCGGATGGCCGTGGCCACCGTTTCGATCTCGATCTCCGCGATGTCGGAAGGTGAGCCGATTGCGCCGCGCACCTGCAGCGCCGCCTCCACCACGGTCTGAGAATACTGCCCCAGCGGAAAATGCTTGATGCTGCATTCCATGATCCTGAACGGCTGGCCGCGGCCGCCAAACTGCGCCAGCTCGAACGGCGTGCGTGACACGGCCTTGAAGTACCCGCCTACACCTTCGAAGATCGGTGAGGGCCCCGTCATCCCGCGCTCGGCGAGCCGCGCCGCGAAAACGGCATTGCGGCTGGCATTGGCGTAGGCGCATCCTTTCCACATCGACACGTGGCCGATGCGCGTCTGGTAGAGCGCGATATTGGGGGCGATGCCGAGATTGAAGGCCTGCGCGATCTGCCGCTCCGATAATCCGAGCAGCTTCGCCGCTGCAGCGGTGCTCGCCATGCCGCCGACCGTGACGTGATCCCAGCCGAGCGGTTTGAGGTCCACGGCATCGCAGACGCGGCAGAACACTTCGTACGCCAGCACGGTGGCGATGATCGCCTCCCTGCCGCTGCGCTTCATGAGTTCGGCCACCGCGAGCACGGCGGCGATGCTGTCGCTCGGATGCCCCGATTCTCCGGTACTCGTATAGCCGTCGTTGAAGTCGAGATACCGGATCATCACGCCGTTGGCGAAGGCGGCGAGCTCGGGGCTGGTGCGCTGCCCGCCCACCATGACCGTCGCCGGGCGCCGGCTCGTCACCTCTCCTGCGACTTCGCGGGCAATCCGCGAGGGCTCGCTGTCGCAGCCTCCGAGCGCGCAGGCTATGGTGTCGACGATCAGGCGCTTCGCCTGGTGCACGACCTCCGGCGGCAGATCTTCATAGCGCAACCGTGCCGCGTACCCGCTCAACTGCTCGACCAGCGTATTCATGGCATCCAGTCAATAAAAATACGCGCGTGACAAACGCGCAACACCGCAGTTTGCATACGAATTGTCAGTATAATGCGCCGGAGTTCGTTTCACGGCGGTAGATGCGTAGCAACCTTCTTCGCCCCCGTCCATGGTGGCGACGCACGCCTGCGATAGTGGCGGGCACGGTTCTGGGCGCGACGATCGCTCTTGCCCTTCTCGTCGTCAGCGAAACGCAATCCTCCACCTTGCAGGCCCGTTACTTCTCCGGCGTCGCGGCGGAAGTGAAGTTCTGGCTCGAGCCCGGGTCAAGCCCATCGATCCGCTACCCCGGGAAAGGTCCCTACGACCACCGGCTGGGATACAGCGAGCTGCCCGCTTTCCTCGCCAAGCTGCAGACGCGAGGCTACCAGGTGGAAAAACAGGCGCGGCATTCGCATGCGCTGCGCGAGATCGTGGAGCGCGGTTACTTTCCGCCTTATCCCGAGAAAAGCCAGGCGGGCTTGACGGTGCTGGACTGTCGGGGCGAGCCGCTCTTCGTCTCCAATCACCCGCAGCACGTCTATGCCGATTTCAGCGCCATTCCGCCGGTGGTGGTGAACACGCTGCTTTTCATCGAAAACCGCGAACTGCTGGAGCAGGACCACCCCAAGCGCAATCCCGCGATCGAATGGGGCCGCTTCACCAAGGCGATCTTCGAGCAGAGCATCAAGATCCTCGATTCCGATTACGACGCGCCGGGCGGCAGCACGCTCGCGACCCAGATCGAGAAATACCGCCATTCGCCGGGCGGCATCACGGCTTCGATCCAGGAAAAATTCCGGCAGATGATGTCGGCCTCGTTGCGCGCGTATGCGAGCGGCCCGGACACGACCGCGCGGCGGCGGCAGATCGCGGTCGACTATCTCAATACCGTGCCGCTCGCCGCTGCACCGGCTTATGGAGAAGTGAACGGGCTGGGCGACGCCCTGCACGCCTGGTACGCGGCCGACTTCAAGGAGGTGAACGCGCTGCTCAAGCGCCCGCCGCGACCCGACGACCCGGCACTCCCCGAGCAGGCGCGCGCCTACCGCCAGGTATTGAGCCTGCTCGTCGCGCACCGTCGGCCCTCCTATTTTCTGGGACCGGGGCGCCCGCAGCTGGCGGCGCTGACCGACAGCCACTTGCGGCTGCTCGCCGGTGCCGGGCTCATCTCGCCGGCCCTGCGCGATGCGGCACTCAAGGTGAGCCTGTCCTTCCGCGACGAGGCCGCGCTGCCGGCCCCGACCGCGGTGCGGTCGTGGAAGGCCGCGAACGCGGTGCGCACCCGGCTCCTCGCGCTACTCCAGGTACCGCGGCTCTACGACGTGGACCGGCTGGACGTCACCGCTTCGAGCACGTTCGACGGCCGGCTGCAGGATGCGGTGACGGCCACGCTGCAGCGCCTGGGCGAGCCTGAGTACGCGCGCGCGATGAAATTGCGCGAAGCGCGGTTGCTCGGAAACGCGGATCCCGGGAAAGTGCTGTACAGCTTCACGCTCTATGAGCGCGGGACGGACGCCAACTACGTGCGGGTGCAGACCGACAACTTCAACCAGCCGTTCGACATCAACGAAGGCACCAAGCTCGAACTGGGCTCCACCGCCAAGCTGCGTGCGCTCGCCACGTATCTGGAAGTGCTCGCCGCGCTGCATGAAACTTACGCCGGGCTCGGCCGGGAGGAACTGCGCAAGGTGCCCGTGGGCGCACGCGACCGCCTGACGCGCTGGGTGATCGACCATCTCGTCAACAGCACGGAGCGCGACCTCGCCGCGATGCTGGAAGCAGCGATGGAGCGACGCTATTCCGCGAGCCCGGCCGAGCAGTTCTACACCGCCGGCGGCGTGCACACCTTTTCCAATTTCCGTCGCGAGGAAGACGGCAGGGTGCCTACGGTGCGCGAGGCCATCCGCGATTCGACCAATCTCGTGTTCATCCGCATGATGCGCGACATCGTCGATCACTATATGTACCGCGAGCCCGACTCCCCGGCGCGGGTGCTGGAGGACGCCTCGCATCCGCGGCGGGCCGATTACCTCGCACGCTTCGCCGATCACGAGGGGCGCGAGTTCGTGCGCCGCTACTACCGCAAGTACCGCGGCATGCCGCCGGAGCAGGCGCTGGAAACGCTGCTGCAGGGCATCCGGCCGACGCCGCACAAGCTCGCCGTGATCTTGCGGACCGTCGAGCCGCAGGCTTCGGTGGCGGCATTCTCCGATCTCGTCCGGGCGCACCTGCCCGCCTCGAAGCTCTCGGACAAGGAACTGGCGAGCCTCTACGAACGCTACGGTCCGGAGCGCTATTCGCTCGGCGACCGCGGCTATCTCGCGCGGGTGCACCCGCTCGAACTGTGGCTGGTGGCCTACTTGCGCAAGAATCCCAAAGCAGAGCTGGTGCAGACCCTCGCCGACGGCCGCGCCGAACGGCAGGACGTCTATGCGTGGCTGTTCAAGACGCACCAGAAGAACGCGCAGGACATCCGCATCCGTTCGCTGCTGGAGATGGAGGCGTTCGTCGAGATCCACCGCAACTGGCGCCGTCTCGGTTATCCCTTCGAGTCGCTCGTCCCTTCGCTTGCGACCTCGATCGGCGTGTCAGGCGACCGCCCGGCCGCGCTCGCCGAACTGATCGGCATCATCGTGAACGGCGGCGTGCGCAATCCGACGATACGCACGGAAGGACTGCACTTTGCGGCGGGAACGCCATACGAAACCAGGCTCGCGCGTACTGCAGGCCGCGGCGAGCAGGTCATGAAGCCGGAAGTCGCGGCCACCCTCAGACGCGCGCTCGCAGGCGTGGTGGAGGCCGGCACGGCGCGCCGGCTGCGCGGGGCATTCGACGTGCCGGGCGGGGCGCAAGTCACGGTGGGCGGCAAGACCGGGACCGGAGACAACCGCCACAATGTCTACGGTTCAGGCGGCAAGCTGCTGGAGTCGCGCGCCGTCAACCGCACCGCCACGTTCGTCTTCTTTGTCGGCGAGCGCCACTTCGGCGTGATCACGGCCTACGTGCCGGGCGCGCTGGCGGACAGCTACGACTTCACCAGCGGCCTGCCGGTGCAGATCGTGAAGGTGATGGCGCCGCAGCTTGCGCCCTACGTCCATTCGAACGGCGAGACGGGCTGCAACAACAACGGCTGATTCGTATCAGCGCGGAATACCTTTTTCCCCGAGATCCCAGAAGAGCCCGGTCATGATCTGCAGTCCTTCGCGCAAGATCGGCGCGAGCACGTGCTCGTTGGGCGCATGCTGCGAGCAGCCCGCGTAGGAGTGCGGCACCCACAGCGTCGGCAGGTTGAGCGCTTCGGAAAAACAGTCGTTCGGCAGCGAGCCGCCGAGGTTGGGCAGGATCGCGGGCTTGACGCCGGTGGTGCGATGGATGGAGTCGGCCGCCCACCTGACCCACGGGTGATCCGGATCAAGCCGCGTCGCTTTCATGAAGCTGGTGCGCGCCATGCCGAGCTTGACCATACCGAAGCCGTTCTCGTCGAGATGCCGGCGCAGCGTCGGGATGAAGCTATTGGGATCGCTCCCGACCACGAATCGCACCTGGCACGTCGCGATGGCCTTACCCGGAATGGCGTTGACCGGGTTCTCCGGGTTGCCGGTTCGAAACGCGAGAATTTCGAAAGTGTTCCAGGCATAGACCTTTTCCGCTGCCGAGAGTCCCGGCTCGCCCCACCAGCCGTCGATCTCCGGCTCGCCTTCCTCGGGCTGCGGCGTGCAGTCGCGTAGCGCCGCGCGCACGCTCTCCGGGATGTGCGTAGGCAGCAGATCGTGCACCAGCACCTTGCCTTCGCGCGTGACGATGCTGGCGAGCGCGTGCGCGAGAATAACGCCCGGATTGGCGAGCAGGCCGCCCCAGTTGCCGGAATGATGCGCGCCGTCCCGCAGTTCGACGGTAAAGTTGATGTTCACCGCGCCGCGTGAGCCCATGTAGAGCGTCGGGCGCCTCGCCGCGAGCCGTGGGCCGTCGGAAGCGATCAGCACGTCGGCCTTGAGCCGCTCGCGGTGCTGCTCGCAGAACGCGCGCAGCCCCGGCGAGCTCACTTCCTCTCCCGTCTCCAGCATGAACTTGGCGTTGAATCCGAGGCGCCCGCGCTCGGCGATCACCGTTTCCAGCGCGGCCATGTTGATGGAATGCTGCGCCTTGTTGTCGGCGGAGCCGCGGCCGTAGTAGCGCTCGCCTTCCTGCTTCAGCGTCCAGGGGCTGAGCCCCGCGCGCCACTGCTCATCCAGTCCACGGATCACATCGCCGTGGCCGTAGGACAGCACGGTGGGTAGATTCGGATCCTCGATGCGTTCAGCGACGAGGATCGGCCCTACGCCCTCCACCGGATTGGGCAGGATCTCGACCTTGAATCCCATGCGCTCGAACGCGGGCGCGATTTCCTGCTTGAGATAGACGTCCATGTACGGACGGCTCTCGGGAATCTGGCTTTCGGTGCGGATGGCGACGCGGCGGGCGAGATCCTCGATGAAGCGGCCTTCGTCGAAGTGGCGCGTCGCGCGCGAGATGGCGGATTCCCGTGTCACGTCGTCTCCCTTTCAGATGGCCTTGCGGACGCCGTCATTCCAGCGCAGGCTGGAATCCAGCGCACAAGCACCTGGATTCCGGGGCATTGTCCGGAATGACGGTAAAGGACTGGCCATCGTATCAAATCGCGGCCGAAGTTCTGAGCGCAGCAATCTGATCGGCACGATAGCCGATTTCCGACAGGATGCGCTCGCTGTGCTCTCCCACCTCCGGAATCGGATCCATGCGCGACTCGACACCGGCAAAGGTCGCAGGCGGCAGCGGCGCGGGAATCATCCCGACCGGCGAGTCCACCTCACGCCAGCGTTCGCGTGCCTTGAGCTGCGCGTGGTTCCACACTTCCTCGGGGGTGTTCATGCGTGCGTTGGCGATGCCCGCCGCCTCCAGCTTTTCGATCACCTGCGCGGCGGTCATGGTGGCGAAGATCTTTTCGATCAGCGCCACGAGTTCCGCCCGCGCCGCGGCGCGCTTGGTATTGCTGTCGTAGCGCGGATCGGTTGCGAGTTGCGGCTGATCCAGGACCTTGCCGCAGAAGGCCACCCATTCGCGCTCGTTCTGTATGCCGAGCATGACGGTACCGTCCGCGGCGCGAAATCTGCCATACGGCACGATGGTCGCGTGATCGGGGCCGCTGCGCTGCGGCGCCTTGCCGCCGAAGTGCGTGTAGTAGAGCGGATGCATCATCCACTCCACCATCGCCTCGAACATCGTGACTTCGACCCGCGCCCCCTTCCCGGTTCGCTCGCGCCGATAGAGTGCGGCGAGGATCGCCGAATGGGCGTGAAGTCCCGTGCCGATATCGGTCAGCGAGACGCCGACCTTGGACGGCGACTCCGGCGTTCCAGTCACCGCCACGATGCCCGCTTCGCTCTGCACCAGCAGGTCGTACGCCTTCTTGCTCGCATACGGCCCGGCATCGCCGTAGCCCGAGATATCACACACGATAAGACGCGAGTGGCGCTCGAGCAGCGTATCGGCGCCGAGCCCCAGCCGCCGCGCCGCCCCCGGGGCAAGATTCTGGATGAACACGTCGGCGCGCTCGATGAGGCGGGCGAGGATGGTTTTCGCTTCCGGGTGTTTCACGTCCAGCGTGAGGCTCTCCTTCGAGCGGTTGAGCCATGCGAAGTACGCGGACAAGCCCTTCACCGTGTGGTCGTAGTCGCGCGCGAAATCGCCGACCTGCGGACGCTCGATCTTGATCACCCGCGCGCCGAGGTCGGCGAGCAGCCGCGAGCAGTACGGCGCGGCCACCGCCTGCTCCAGCGAAACCACCGTGATGCCGTCGAGAAACCGCATGCGTCAAAAAGACCGTGGGAGGCCGAGCACGTGCTCGCCGATGTAGGAGAGGATCAGGTTGGTCGAGATCGGCGCGACCTGGTAGAGCCGGGTCTCGCGGAATTTCCGCTCCACGTCGTACTCCGCGGCGAATCCGAAACCGCCGTGCGTCTGCAGGCAGACGTTTGCCGCCTCCCACGATGCGTCAGCCGCAAGCAGCTTCGCCATGTTGGCCTCGGCGCCGCACGGCTTCTGCTCGTCGAACAGCGCCGCCGCCTTGTAGCGCATGAGGTTGGCGGCCTCCACGTTGACATAGGCGCGCGCGATGGGAAACTGGATGCCCTGGTTCTGGCCGATGGGACGGTCGAACACCACGCGCTCGCGCGCGTAGTGCGTCGCGCGGTCGATGAACCAGTGGCCGTCGCCGATGCATTCCGCCGCGATGAGGATGCGCTCGGCATTGAGGCCGTCGAGGATGTAGCGGAAGCCCTTCCCCTCCTCCCCGATCAGATTCTCCGCGGGGATCTCCAGATTGTCGAAGAAGATCTCGTTGGTCTCGTGGTTGACCATGTTGCGGATCGGGCGAACCGTCAGGCCTTTCTTCAGCGCGTTCCGCAGATCGACGATGAAGATCGACATGCCTTCCGACTTCTTCGTCACCTCCGCAAGCGGCGTCGTCCGCGCGAGCAAAATCATGAGTTCGGAATGCTGGAGCCGCGAGGTCCAGACCTTCTGCCCGTTCACGACGTAGCGATCGCCCTTGCGCGTCGCCACGGTCTTGATCTTGGAGGTGTCGGTGCCGGCGCTCGGCTCGGTGACGCCCATCGACTGCAGCCGCAGTTCCCCGTTGGCAATTTTGGGCAGATAAGCGCGTTTCTGCGCATCCGAGCCGTGGCGCAGCAGCGTGCCCATGTTGTACATCTGGCCATGGCAGGCGCCGGAATTGCCGCCCGAGCGGTTGATCTCTTCCATGATCACCGAGGCCGCAGCCAGGCTCAGGCCCGAGCCGCCATACTCTTCGGGGATCAACGCCGACAACCATCCTGCCTTGGTCAGTGCTTCGACGAAGGCATCGGGGTAGCCGCGCGCCTCATCCACCTTCTGCCAGTACGCGCTGTCGTACTGGATGCACAGGGCGCGCACTCCTTCGCGAATTTCGGCGTGTGCTTCGGGCGGAACGGTCATGGCGGGAGAAGAATGGAAGGCGACCGATTATAGCAGCGCGTCCGCATGGCGGAACGACGAGGCATTGTCGCGAGGGAAGTTAAGAATGACAATATGCGGCGAGCCCACCTCGTTGTCATCGAAGGAACAAAAAGCATGAAAAACGTAACGCGGAGCGCAGCCACCGCCTCGCGACCCGTGCCCCAAGCAGCCAGCCCGCGCGCGTCCTGGCCCGAAGAGATCCACCACGTCTTGCGCGAGCAGAAGATCCGCCAGGTCGCCTACGTGCCGGATTCCGGCCACGCGCGACTGATCGAGTTGGCGCGCGCCGATCGCGGGATGCGCGCCGTCCCGCTGACCACCGAGGAGGAAGGTGTCGCGCTCGCGGTGGGCGCCTGGCTCGGCGGCGAAAAAAACGTGCTGCTGCTGCAGTCGAGCGGCGTCGGCAATTGCATCAACATGCTCGGCACCGTGGACGAATGCCGCGTGCCGCTGCTCATGCTGGTCACGATGCGCGGCCAGTGGGGCGAGTTCAATCCGTGGCAGGTGCCGATGGCGCAGGGAACCGCGCCGTCGCTGTCCGGGATGGGGGTCGTGGTACGAACCGTCGATGAGGCAAGCGACGTCGCCGAAACGGTCGCCGCCGCCGCGCGGCTCGCTTTCAATACTTCGCGCGCGGTCGCCGTGCTGATCGGTCAGCGCATCATCGGCGCCAAGGACTTCGGCAAATGACGCACAGGAAACCGACGCTCGACCGGCGCACCACCACCGCGGAAATCCTCAAGCAGCGCGGCAAGGCGCTGATCGTCGCGGGACTCGGCGCACCGTGCTGGGACATCGCTGCCGCGGGGGACGACCCGCTCAATTTCTACGCCTGGGGCGGAATGGGTGGCGCCTCCATGATCGGGCTCGGTCTCGCGCTGGCGCAGCCCGGCCGGCGCGTGCTCGTCATCACCGGCGACGGCGAAATGCTGATGGGGCTGGGTTCGCTCGCGACGATCGCCGCGCAGAAGCCGCGCAACCTCGCAATCCTCGTGCAAGACAACGAGCGCTACGGCGAGACCGGGATGCAGATCACCCACACGCGGCTCGGCGTGGATCTTGCGGGCATGGCCAAAGCGGCGGGCTTCGCCAGCACCGGCACGATCTACAGCGCCGCGCAGCTCAAGACCTGGATCCCGCGCCTTTACAAAGTGCCGGGGCCGGTCTTCGTGGTGATCAAGGTGAAGCCGGACCGCGCGCCGATGGTGCTGCCGCCGCGCGACGGCACGGTGCTCAAGAACCGCTTCCGCCACGCGCTGCTCGGCGACGCAGCGTTTAAGTGACCAATGTAGCTATCTGCCGTTCGTGAAGTGCAACGATGTCGAAACATGAACGGATGTGTGGCCGCTTTCGACCCGTACCAGCCAGTCGATACACTCCATTGCGGACGTTCAGATCCTTATCAATGGCGCCGTCGGTGCGCACCAAGATCGACTGCGGAAATCATGATGCCTGGTGCGTTGGCGTTTTCCACTATCCGCCCGCAAATAATCGAGGATGCGGACGTCATCCGGCGTATCCTCGAACACCTGGGATGGTGGTCGCCGCTGCCCACTGAGCGCAGTCCAACAGTCGATCCCGCGAGCTGGCCCCGGCATGTCAGCTTGCCACTGACCTATCACCCGGTGCCCGACATCGCCTGGGCTGCCGTACTGAAGTAGTTCCTCGAAACCGCTCGATTGTTTCTTCCTGACCCGGGTCCTATAATCGATCGGGCATCACGGCAGCAGAGTCCCGTCGAAACCAACAGGGGGCAGAAGCCATGAAGACAATTGGCAAGTGCGGATTCGCAACAGGGTTCCTCGCCGTAGTTTGCTTCGGCGCGCTGGCGCCGTCTCCGACGGCGGCGCAGTCCTATCCAACGCGGACGGTGTCGATCGTCGTCCCCTTCGGCGCGGGCAGCATCACCGACGGCATGGCGCGCGTACTCGCCGACAAGCTCGGTCCGATGTGGAAGCAGACCGTGATCGTCGAGAACAGGCCCGGGCTTCCCGGGACGGCGTCGGTCGCGAGGAGCGCGCCCGACGGCCACACCCTGATGCTCACCTCGAACGGGCACACCATCGCAGCGGTGATCAACAAGGGGGTAGGCTTCGATCCGGTGAAGGATTTCGCCGGAGTGACGGTGATCGCATCGGTGCCGCTCGTGGCGATCGTTGCCGCCGACCTTCCGGCCAGGACGCTCAAGGAATTCATTGCGCTTGCGGTGGCGTCTCCGGGCAAGCTCAACTTTTCCTCGGCGGGCCTCGCGAGCACATCCTACCTCTCGGCGGAGATTTTCCGGCAGCAGGCGAAAATCGACCTCGTGCATGTCCCTTACAAGGGTGTGCCGGATGCGACGGCGGCGGTCATGCGGGGCGACGTGCACATGTATTTCGCGCCGATCCCGAACGCGCGCGAGCTCTCCGCCAGCGGCAAAGTCCGCGCGCTCGCCATCAATTCCGACAAGCGCGCTCCGCAGCTTCCCGACGTTCCGACAATCGCGGAGGCCGCGGTACCGGACTACAAGTACGAGTCGTGGTTCGGCCTGATGGCGCCGGCCGGCACGCCGCGCGACATCCGCGCCAAGGTCAGCCGGGACGTCGCCGCGGCGCTGCAAATGGAGGACGTGAAGGACCGGCTGACCAAGTTCGGCTCGATTCCCGCTCCCACCACGCCCGAGCAGTTCGACGAGATCATCAGGAGCGACACCGAGCGCTACGGAAAGGTGCTGAGGGACGCGGGAGTGGCGGCGAAGTAGCGCGGAGGTCGACGACGCCGGCCCCGTAGTCGCAGTCGTCCGGCGCATCCTGGAGCACCTGGGATGGTGGGCGCCGCTGCCTACCGAGGAAAACGTGGTCTGTCCCCGGTTTTGCTCCTCATGGGAGTCATGACCTCCTCCATCGATAGTGACCTGATGCTCGGGCAAACCGACGATCAGCTCGGCACCACGGAGTTCGCTGGACGAATCAAGCGCTTCGGCAACTTCAGGTGGAAGCCCACGCTCGCTGTTCCGTGCTGCCTCCCAGCACATGGCCATCTCGAGGGCAGACTTTCCCGCCTTCCACTGGACCTCGGGATCCGGCAAGAGGCGTCGCCAATCGGTAGGTCCCAAAGTTGGTAAAAAAAGCCGTCTCATGTCGGCATGTCGGTTCGGCGAGTTAACGTGTTGAGCGGCGCGCCGCGATGACCTGGAGCGATGGCGCTGCACTCATGCAGCGATAACGGTGAAGGCGCCGTGCTTGCGGCGGGCCCGCTGCAATGAAGTTAGTTTGCGACAATTAACCTCCAGAGCAAGTACCCAAAGACGCCGGCCAACGCAATCGCCGCCCACTTCGCAATATACTTGGTCGTCGCAAATGCAGGTTCACCTTTCTTAACGCGATTCCACTCGCGCTTTAACGTGCCCTGGGCTGTTCGAGACATGCTATCGAGCTCAGCCACGGCCTCCTCAAAACGCCGACCTTCAGCAGCGACCGTATTCAAGATTTCGTATATCCGATCGAGGTGCCTCAGTAACACTTGGTGATCGGGCTCCGAAAGGTTGAGCCGAAGACGAATGGAATAATAGGTTTGAGCAAGACGCTGTCGATTTGTAAGAAGAGGATCAGGACAATCTTCCTCTTCTCCGCGTGAAGCGGCCGCAAGTTTCTTCAAGTCGTACGGTATACGCTCAGCCGCGACGCGTCGTGCTTGCGCCGAGAACTCAGCAAGCTCGCTCCGCAGCGCCTCAACCCAGGCTTGGCGGAACTCAGAGATTTTCTGCTCTTTCGAAATAATGAGACTAACGAAGGAGACCGCGCCGTAATGCACGCAGCGAGTACCGCGCCAATCGGCACAAACAGTTGGGCTGGAATTTCAGTCGGCACAGTGGCAACTTAACGCAGCGGTCAGGGGCGCTCGTTTTCGCGCGTCCTCTGCACCGCAGATTGAGAACTTTTTTCGCCTGGTGATTGAAACTGTTGCAGCCTAGTTTCTGCTTTCTTGGCAGCCTCTGCGTTATCCTGGCTAATTGCGCGAATCGCCGCAGGAATCGAACCTGCTCGTGCGTAGTCCTGAACATCCAACAGTGCCTGGCCTAAAGGATAGGCAACTACATCTCTTCGAAGGTAACGGAATTGTCATTTTCATTGTTTATCTCCTCCGGGTGCTATCATTCACAGTGAGGGCGTGCCCCGCAGCTGTGATGTTAGGTGATACATCACGTTACATGCAGATGTTTAAAGTCTTTGGGTGTCAACTTCGTTTCGCGCACCGGCTTGCGGCTCAACAAGTCCTTTCGAATAGCAACAATCAATTCTCCAACAGCGTTCTCCTTCACAGCATCCGATTGCGCACATCGGTGTGCACTGTCTCCAGGAACGAGTACGTCTTTTTGATCACTTCGTCTGGACAATAAAGCCAGCACTTATTCAATTCGGAGAGAAATCTCGCTTTTAGCTCGCGGCTTCTGGCTGGATCGGCCGTAACGTAAAAGCCCTGGAGGCTCTCGCTCAAGGCTCCGTACTTTTCAGATTTACGCTCGTATTCATCGGCAATGAGCTTGCGTCGCTCATTCCAATACCAAGCAAACGCAGCCCTGCCAGTGGAAGAAAGAATTTGAGAAAAGTCCAAAATCATACCGCTGCCCATTTCGCCACCGAACGTTCTCGATTACGCGCGAAAGAAGCGCAGCGCTTTCCCGCCTCGCTGTGAATCGCACAGTTATACATCAACGGCTCACCAGTTGTCCTTTCGGACGCGCCTGTCGTGCAGTGCCGCCCAAACATATGCAGGGCCACGAACGGAATCGTTCAAAGCTCGTGCACCACGATGTAGTCGATCACCGTTTGCGGCGCCATCATGCATTTCAGTGGAAAGCGAGCCTGCCGTGTGGTGAGCACGATGCCCAGCGGTGCCCGAGTTCGCGCACATCCAGCCACTCGCGCCCATCCGGAGTGCGGTTGATAGCACTAACGGATCGGCGGAAGACCGCAGGAAGCAACCATTCCCGGAAGTTCGAGCGCAAACTCGCCGCCGGATCGCCCGGAACGCCGTGCTCCTGGTCGATGACGGTCCAGCTCAGTGATCGAAGCTGGTCAAGGAACGGCTTTTCGACGTGCAGGTACTCGGATATGGTCGTCAGGTTTCCCTGACCGGGCCAAGCGCAATGACGCGCTTTTCGACTTCGGTTACGACCCGTATCAGCGCGGCAAGCAGGTTTTCATCGATATCAACTACGCCTTCGTACTCGGCGATGTTGCGCTTGCGGTGGGCCTGATCCAGCACGCGCCATTGCTCCGGCGGAAGGTTGAGCGTGTGCTGGAGCGTCTGGAATACGATGTACCGGCTCTCCGAGCGGTAGCCGTGCCAGCGCAGTGCAGCGAGCGCCAGCGCGTGCGCGGCGTTGTAGGCAAGGTCGAAACGCCCTTCTAGGCTGTTCGTGGTGTTGCCTGCGTCCTTCAGCCGCACTTGGCCCGAATGCACCAACCCACCGAACTCCGCCTGTGCGGGCGGTTCCGACTTGAGCTGCCCGCTCTTGACGAGGTTATCGAGCTGGCCCTGCGACATGATCATCCCCCACCAGAAAGACACGCTCGCCCGCAAGCACTTTGGACAAGAAGGGGCTTTTCGCCACCCGGCGGCGCTCGAATTCTTTACGCGTGTAAAGCGTCGGACTGACGGCGCGCCCGAGACGTTTCTCGGCCGGCCGTAACGCAGCGTAGGCCTCCTCCAGCGTGAGATCGTCCGCAACAATTAGAACGTCCAAGTCGCTTTGCGCCCTGTCGGTGCCCTTAGCGACCGAGCCATACAGCCACGCGGCATGAATGCGCTTCGCAAGCGGCATAATCGCCGTCCGTAGCGCTTCGGCCGGGCCGAAGACCTTCTGCGCGATGCCGCGCAACTCTTCGAAGATCGGCGCGGCTCGGTTTGCCTGGTAATGCTTCTGAGTGCCTTTGCGTGTGACAGTGACGAGCCCGCTTTCGGCGAGACGCTGAAGCTCTCGCTGCACCGCGCCCGAACCTGCTCCTGTGAGATTGATCAACTCGGTAGCAAAAAAGCTTCGTTCCGGCTGCCCGAATAACAGCCCCAGCACCCGCTGCTGGGTGGCGGTAAACAGCACCCCGGCCATCGTTGCCTTCCTACCCATACTGGGCATCTTACTACCCATTTTGGGCATGCAGCAAGCGCTATGCTGCGAACGCCTCCGAAATCTTTACGCGTACACGACCCGTCAACAGGTCGTGCGTCAAGCCTTTCTTCTGCATGTGAAGTTTAGATACTTCAGACCTTGGGCACAAAGTAGGTATACGTATCCGGATGGGTGAGCCGGCTGGCGATCGCTGCCTCTGACATGCCTTCACCTCCAGATCTCGCGAGGCCTGCTCCTTCTCCTGATCGAAGAGGTCGCTCAGGCGCTTCAGAAACAGCATGCCGAAAATGTATTCCTTGTACTCCGACGCATCCATGTTGCCGCGCAGGTCGTCGCACGCGCGGAACAGCAGGCTCGTGAGTTGGTTGGTTGAGTGTGAGCTTGGTCAAGTCGTTTTCTTTGATCTCTTTCGCCGCTGTTGTTGTCGGTATGGCGACTGCTTTTATTTCGAACCGGGGCAGTTTAAGGCCGATGGCGACCCATCACAAGACACGCTTGTTGCGATAGCGCGGCGTTGGGTTAGACTCTCGATAATTCAGGCAGTCCAACCGCCAGCCTTCAGCGATAAAAGCATGGATACAGCGACGTCCGCACTGGCGCGCTACAAGATGTACATCGGCGGCGAATGGGTGGAGGCCGCCGGTGGGGCGCACTTCGAAAGCGACAATCCCTATACCGGCAAGCCGTGGGCATTGATACCACGCGGCGGTTCGCAGGACGTCGATCGCGCGGTGCCGGCGGCGCGCAAGGCATTCACGACCGGCGAATGGCCGAAGCTCAACGCTACGAAGCGCGGCGCGCTGCTGCGCAAGCTTGCCGATCTGATTTCCGAGCAATCGAAGCCGCTCGCCGAAATCGAAGTGCGTGACAACGGCAAGCTCTATGCCGAAATGAGCGCGCAGACCGCCTACATGGCGCAATGGTATTACTACTACGGCGGGCTCGCCGACAAGATCGAAGGCGCGGTCATCCCGACCGATAAGGCCGACACCTTCAATTACACGCGCTACGAGCCGCTGGGTGTCGTTGCCGCGATCATTCCCTGGAACTCCCCACTGCTGCTGCTCGCGTGGAAACTCGCGCCGGCGCTCGCCGCGGGCAACACGGTCGTCATCAAGCCTTCCGAGTACACCTCCGCTTCGACGCTCGAGTTCATGAAGCTCATCGAGCAGGCGGGTTTCCCGCCGGGGGTCGTCAATGTCGTCACCGGTTTCGGCGCGGAAGTCGGCATGCCGCTGGTCGAGCATCCTCTGGTAGCGAAGGTCGCGTTCACCGGCTCCGATGCTACCGGCCAGCGCATCTACGAAGCCGCGGCGCGAGGCTTGAAGCGCGTCACGATGGAGCTGGGCGGCAAGTCCCCGAACATCGTGTTCGACGACGCGCACCTCGACAACGCGATGAAAGGCGTCATCTCGGGAATATTCGCGGCGACCGGGCAGACCTGCATTGCGGGCTCGCGTTTGCTGGTGCAGCGCTCGATCCACGACCAATTCGTCGAGAAGCTCGTCGCCTTTGCGAAGACCGCGAAGATGGGCAACCCGATGGAGATGACCACCCAGGTCGGGCCGGTCACCAACAAGCCGCAATTCGAGAAGATCCTCCAGTACATCGACATCGCGAAGGGCGAAGGCGCGCAGCCGGCGCTGGGCGGCGCACGCGCGACCCGTCCCGAATGCGGCGAGGGCTGGTTCGTCGAGCCCACCATCTTCACCGGCGTCAGGAACGCAATGCGTATCGCGCAGGAAGAAGTGTTCGGGCCGGTGCTGGCGGTGATTCCGTTCGAGGACGAGGATGAAGCGGTTGCCATCGGCAACGACGTCGCCTACGGGCTCGCCGCCGGCGTGTGGACGCAGAACATGCGCCGCGCCTTCACCCTGTCCGAGCGCCTGCAGGCCGGAACGGTGTGGGTCAACACCTATCGCGCGGTGAGTTATCTCTCGCCGTTCGGCGGCTACAAGCGCAGCGGCCTCGGGCGCGAAAGCGGCCAGGAGATGATCAAGGAGTATCTGCAGACCAAGAGCGTCTGGATCTCCACTGCGACCGAAGTGCCGAACCCCTTCGTCCTGCGATAACGCCACCCTACGGGAGGAACAGGATGTACATCGCTGACTCGAAGCGCCTCACCATGAGCGGCGCGAAGAAAATGATGGAAACGGCGATCCAGCTCGCGGAGGAAGCCAAATTTGCCGTAACGGTCGCGATCGCCGATGCAGGCGGACATCTCATGCTGCTCGAGCGGATGGACGGCGGCCGCTTCCACACCGTGCACTCCTCCACCACGAAAGCGGCGTGCGCGGCGTCGAACAAGCGCCCGACCACCGCGAAAGGCGCGGCGGCCCAGCCGCTCGACACCGGTCACGCGATCGGGCTTGCGCTCGCCGCCGGCCCCGAGCGCTGGACGGCGATGGAAGGCGGATACCCGATCATCGTCGATGGCGAGTGCATCGGCGGCATCGGCGTGAGCGGCGCGAACTGGGAGCTGGACGACCGCATCGCGCGTGAAGCCGTGGAATCGATCGGCGCCGGCTGGAAAATCGACGCGAGATAAGACACGAAGAGGAGCAAGCGCGGCAATGGCATTCGAACCAGTGAAAGTGGCGTGCATCGGCATGGGCTGGTGGTCGGACGTGCTGGCCGACGCCATCAAACGCTCGGGAAAGCTCGAGATCGTCGCCTGCTACACGCGCTCGGACGAGAAGCGCCAGGCGTTCGCGAAGAAATACGGCTGTCGCGCCGCGCCCAGCTACGAGGCCATACTCGAAGACCGCGGCATCGAGGCCATCGTCAACACGACGCCCAACAACGTGCACGCCGAAACAACGCGCCAGGCCGCCGCGGCAGGCAAGCACGTCTTTCTCGACAAACCCATCGCCAATACGGTTGCCGACGCGCAAGCCTTGACCGAGGCGTGCCGCAAGGCGAACGTGGTGCTCGCGCTCGGCTATCAGCGGCGCAAGGAAAGCCACTTCCGCTGGGTGCGCCGGCAGATCGATGACGGCGCCTTCGGCAGGCTGGTCAACGCCGAGGCAAACATCAGCCGCGATCGCCTCGGGCAGTTCGATATCGCGTCGTGGCGCTACACAGCGGCAGGGATGCCGGGCGGCGTGATGCTGCAGATCGGCATCCATTACACCGACGTGCTGGAGTACCTGATGGGGCCGATCAAGGCCGTGCGCGGGAGCCTCGCGCAGCTCGTCCTTCCGGGGGACAATCCCGATGTCGCGAGCCTCATTCTGGAGCACGAGAACGGCGCGCTCTCCACGCTCAACGCCTGTTATGCGTCCGCATCCGAGTATTACCTGATGAACATCTACGGCAAGGAGGCGACGGCGTACTACGATCTGCACAACGGCCTGCGGGTGCTCAGGCGCGGCACGAATCACGCGGATCCGGTGCCGTGCCAGAAGAACGACACCATTGTGGAAGAATTGGAGGAGTTCGCGCGCGCGGTGCGGGGCAACGGCCAGCCGGAAATGGATGGCGAAAAGGCCACCGCATCGCTCGCGGCGCTGCTGGCGGGCATCAAGTCGGCGCGCGAGGGACGGCGCGTGGAAATCGCGGAAATACTGCAGGGGTAAAACACCACTGTCTACGAGGAGGAGCGCGACATGAAAGCATGGAAGCTTTGGATCAGTACCGGATGCACGGCGTTTATGGCCGGCGCAGTGGCGACCGCGGTCGCTCAGGACGCGTCGTTCCCGAGAAAGGGCAGCGTCGTCGAAATGACGGTGCTCTTCCCTGCCGGAACATCCGCCGATGTGACGGCACGCGCGCTCGCCGCGGGCATGGCGAAGCAGCTCGGCGTGAACGTGAGTGCGGTCAACCGGCCCGGCGCGGGCGGCGCCATCGGTTACAAGCACCTCGCCGCGCAAAAGCCCGACGGCTATTCGATCGTATGGAACTCGAATTCCATCTCCACGACTTACCATTCGGGGCAACTGCCGTTCGACTACAAAAACTTCGAGCCGGTGGCGCGCGCGCTGGTGGAATCGGTGGTGGTCGCGGTCCGCGCGGATTCCAAATGGAAAAGCCTGAAGGATCTGATCGCCGATGCCAAGGCACGGCCCGGCGAAATCACCGTCGCCAACTCCGGCGTCGGCAGCCACACGCACCTCTCGGGAGTGGTGCTCTTCAAGACCGCCGGCGCATCGGTGACCGACGTCCCGTACTCGGCCTCGCAGATCATTCCCAATCTCATGGGTGGGCACGTCGAAGTGGTGATCCAGTTTCCGGGCGCGCTTGCCGGCAACGTGAGTGCCGGAAAAATCCGCCTGCTTGCCGCGCTGTCCACGAAGCGCGACCCGTCGTTCCCCGACGTGCCGCTCGCGCGCGAAATGGGTCTCGACATCGCGCTCGATGCCTGGCGCGGCATCGCCGTACCGAAAGGGACGCCGCGAAACGTCGTCGCGGCGCTCGAGAAAGCGGTGCGGGAAACCGTGGAAGGTCCGGAATTTGCGGCCGCGGCAGCCAAGCTTTACGTGAGTCCGGGATTCCTGCCTGCCGCGGAGTTCGGCCGGATGATCGCGAAGGAAGACGCCGCGCTCGCGAAAGTGATGGAGCAGATCGGTATCAAGAAGTCGCCGTGACGTTGCAGGGTAAACCGCAAACCTGGATCAGGGAGGGTTCATGAAAACGTTTCTCATCGCAGCAGCAGTAGGTACGGTCCTGTTGGCCAGCACGCAAGCATCAGCACAGGTGCGCATGCGCCCCGGTCTCTGGGAGCACAACTTCACCGTGAAGTCGCAGAGCGGCCAGATGGAAAAGGCCATGAGCGACATGCAGCAGCAGATGGCGAGCATGCCGCCGGAGCAGCGCAGGATGATGGAGGAGATGATGGCGAAGCAGGGCATGAGCATGGGCGCGCAGGGCCGCAGCGTGAAGATGTGCATCACCAAGGAACAGGCCGAGCGCGACGAGCTGCCGCAACAGGACGGCAGTTGCACGCAGCAGATCGTGCAGCGCACCTCCAACATGATCAAGGTGAAGTTCGCCTGCACCGGCCAGCCGCCCGCCAGCGGCGAGAGCGAGGTCACTTTTTCGAGCCCCACCTCCTACACCGGGAAATCGATCGTCAACACCAGCGTGGAAGGCCGGCCCGAGCGCATGACGATGGACCAGACCGGCAAGTGGCTGTCCGCCGACTGCGGCAACATCAAGCCGCGGCGCTGATCGCCGGGCCGATCCGTGGGGCGGGCGGC
The DNA here is from genome assembly GCA_052389535.1 of Betaproteobacteria bacterium. GTDB lineage: Bacteria > Pseudomonadota > Gammaproteobacteria > Burkholderiales > SG8-41 > DSOT01. The sequence continues at coordinate 26,279 of JBQTHU010000074.1, forward strand.
TGATCGGTGAAAATCGCCGAGTTCCTGCTGCGCACGCTGGAGGCGAACGGCGTGCGCCACATCTTCGGCAATCCCGGCACGACCGAAATCCCGCTGGTACGCGCCTGCGAACGGCGGCGCAGAATCCAGTACGTCGTCGCGCTGTCCGAAGTGGCGGCGGTGCCGATGGCGGACGGCTGCGCGCGCGCCACGCGCTCGCTTGGCGTGGTGAACCTGCACGTCGCGCCCGGTCTCGGGAACGGAACCGGCAATCTCTACACCGCTGGCATCGCGGGCACGCCCTTGCTCGCGCTCATCGGCGGCCAGGACCGCCGCTTTCTCCATACGGATCCGATCGTGTGGGGGCCGCTCGAGAAGATGGCAGGTTCGGTCTGCAAGGACGTGTTCGCTCTCCACACGCGTTACGACGCCGCGGCGAACATACGGCGCGCCCTACACCGGGGTGCTGCCGGTGAGCAGCACCGCTGCGTGCTACGCGAGCTATCTGCCGCCGAACATGAAGCAGATTTCGGAGCGGCTGGCGCAACACGACGCGCTGCTCGTGATCGGCGGGCGCGGCTTCCGCACCACGCTCTACAGCGAAGCGGGGCTGCCGCAGCGCAAGGCCTGGCTCGGACACGATCCAACTGTCATCGCGCCGGACGGCGAGTACGAACTCGCCTGCGTCGCCGATCCCGGTCCGGCCCTGGCAGCCATCGCGCGCGAGATCGGAGAACGACGGGGCAGCGCTCGCAGAATCGGCCCCTCGCGTAGCGCGATGGCTCTTCCGCCCGCACGGAAGAAGCTGCACCCCACGCGGGCGATCCACGCGCTGCTCGAGAAGTTCACCGACGCGCTATGGGTGGACGAATCCGGGCTTTCGACTTCCGACGTGCGCCAGTGGATGAAGCTTGCGGCCGGAGACTACCTCATCAACGGCAGCGGCGGCATAGGCTGGGGCCTACCGGCCGCCGTGGGCGCGGCCATCGGCATGGGCAAGCGACTCGTGGTCGCCGTCATCGGCGACGGGTCCGCCCTGTACGCCTCGGAAGCGCTGTGGACCGCCGCGCACTGCGGCGCGCGCTTGCTGCTGGTGGTTCTGTCCAACCGCCGTTACGCAACGCTGAACGAGGCGGCGCAACGGCTTGCCGGCGGCACGCTCGACGCGTTCACGCTGGAGCCGCCGGTCATGGACTTCAGCGGCCTCGCCAAGCTTTACGGCTACGCTTACGTGCGCGCCTCCACGGAAGCCGAACTTCAATCCGCGCTTGCGTCGATGAAGCGGCGGCAGCGCAGCACACTGCTCGAGCTGGTGCTGGATCCGGCCCTGAAGCCGGTCACCGCCTCACGCCATTTCTGAGCGGTCAAGGCTTCACGAATCCGGGCGGCAGCGTTTCTTCGAACGACGGCCGGCTCACGATCCCGGCGTGCCACCGCGCGAGCCCCGAGGCCTTGCTGCGCCAGTCGTGCGGATAGCGGAAGTCCACGTACTGCAGCGCGACGCCCATCACCAGATCGGCCATCGAGAAAGCGCTTCCGACCAGGTATTCGCCCCCCTTGAAAGCATTCTCCGCGACGGCGGTCGCGCGCTGCACACGCGACTCTTCGCGCGCGATCTTGTCGCTCCACTGCTTGTCCGCCGGGCGGCGCGTCTCCAGCACGCGCGCGATGACGGCGTCGATGATGCCGTTGCCGAGCGCCTGCCACCATTGCGCCTGCCAGTATCCCGCCGCATCGCGCGGGTGCAGCGGCCTGCCGTCGAGATTCTCCAGGTAGTGCGTGACGAACACCGATTCGAAGAGATAGCTGTCGGGCGCGATCTCCAGCACCGGCACCTTGCCGAGCGGATTGCGGCGCGGGATCGGGCTGCCCTCCGGCCACGGATCTTCGGTGACGAAATCGCACTCGATGTTTTTTTCCTTGATCAGCACCCGCGCCTTGCGCACGTACGGGGAAGTCGGCGAACCGTAGATCTTCATCAGCCTCTCCTTGTCCTTGTTCAACGTCGTCGGACGAGCCGGTATGCGGCAAGAAATTAGGAGGGTGGCGGTTCGGTGTCAAGGTGGAACGTTGAAGGCGCCTGCGCGCACCCTGATTTGACCGGTCCCGCGCGCTGCCCTACCATGCGGCAGATATCGCGCAACTCCCCGCTGGCTCCGTGACATTCAGGCTGGATCAAGCATCATGATCACCGTTCGCAAAATCGGCCGGCATCTCGGCGCAGAAATCTCGGGCGTCGATCTGTCTTCCCCGCTGGACGACGCCACGTTCGCTCAGGTGGCGAACGCGTTCTTCGACAACGAAGTCGTGTTTTTCCGCAACCAGAAGCTCGATCCGGCGCAGCAGATCGCGTTCACGCGGCGCTTCGGGACACTGGAACAGCACGTGCGCAAGGAAAGCCGGCTTGGCGAGCATCCCGAAATCCTGGTGATCTCGAACATCGTGCGCGAGGACGGCACGCCGATCGGCTCCCAGGACGCGGGCCGTTTCTGGCACAGCGATCTCTCATACAAGCGCGAGCCGAGCATGCTCTCGGCGCTCTACGCCATCGAAGTGCCCGTCAAGAACGGGCGACCGCTCGGTGACACGCATTTCGCCAGCACCACCGCCGCCTACGCGGCGCTGCCCGTAGCGATGAAGCAACGGCTCGAGGGCATGAAAAACGTGCACAGCTACCTCGCGTACCGGGCCAAGAACCGCCGGGCGCAGCAGGAGGAGCAGGCGCGCTGCGGGCGCGTCATCACCGAGTACGAGTTGAGCGATGCGCAGCTGAAAAGCGTGCCCGACGTGGAAGTGCCGGTGGTGCGCACCCATCCCGTCACGAAGCGCAAGGGGCTGTTCGTGAACGAAGCGCATACCTCCCGCATGTGCGGCATGCCGGAAGAGGAAGGCAGCGCGCTGCTGGAGCAGCTCTACCGGCACATCGTCCAGCCGGAATTTCTCTACACGCATCACTGGCAACCCGGCGATCTCCTCATGTGGGACAACGCCGCCGTCCAGCACAAAGCCACATTCGACTATGACTTACCGCTCCGGCGCTTGATGTACAGGACGACGGTGCGCGGTTCCGTGCCCTGCTGAATGGACGACCTGGTCATAACCCGCGTGGAAGCCCGCGGCGATGCCGGGCGCGTCGCGTACGTCACGGTCAACAATCCCGGCGAGCGCAACGCGCTGGGAAAGGAAGGCAAGGAAGCGCTGATCGCCGCATTCAGCGAGCTGGCGCGTGACGATGCGCTGCGGGTGGCGGTGCTGACGGGCGCGGGCGAGCGATCGTTCATCGCCGGCGCCCACATCGACCAGATGGCGGAAGCGACCCTCGAGCAGGCAGAGGACATCAGCACCAAGACCCACCTCGCGTGCGATGCGATCCGCCGCTTGCCGGTTCCGGTGATCGCGCGCGTCAACGGCTACTGCCTGGGCGCGGGCATGGAACTCGCTGCTTCATGCGACATGCGGGTCGGTGTCATTACCGCCAAATTCGGGATGCCCGAAGTCCGGTTCGGAATCCCGTCCGCCATGGAAGCCTGTCTGCTGCCGGGGCTCGTCGGGTGGGGCAAGACCCGCGAGCTGGTCTTCACCGGCGACCTCATCGACGCTCATGAAGCGTTTCGCTGCGGCTTTCTCGATCGCCTGGCGAGTCCGGGCGAACTCGATGCCGCCGTCGAGAAGTGGGTCGCGTCGATACTGGCTGCCGGTCCGCGCGCGATCCGGCTGCAGAAGCGCCTGATCCAGGACTGGGAGCGCATGGCGCTCAGCGACGCGGTAAAGCAAGGCATCGCTGCGATGGTCGAGGCGCGCGCGACCGACGAGCCGCAACGGCTCATGCGCGCCTTCGCCGAACGCAAGCGCACGAAAACCGGGGCAGGAAGCACGGGCTAAACACCCAACCGAGACCGGAAGCGGCTCGGGAGCCGAACGCCCCTACTCGATCTTCGCGCCGCTCAGTTTGATGAGCTTGGCGTACTTGTCGAAGTCGGCCCGGAGCCGGGCGCTGAACTCTTCCGGCGTGCTCGGCCACGGGTCGAGCGCCTGCGACTCCAGCTTTTTCACGATGTCCGGCTGGGCGAGCGCCTTGTTCACCTCGGCATTGAGGCGGTCGATGATGCTCTTCGGCGTGCCCGCCGGCGCGAACACCCCGATCCACGGCGCCATTTCATAGCCCGGCACGCCGGACGCCGAGATCGTCGGGATGCCCGGCAGCACCTTCGTCGGTTTGGCGGACGACACGCCGAGCGGGCGCAGTTTGCCGTTCCGGATGTGCGCGATCACGGTTGAAATCGTGGCGAGCGAACTCTGCGTCTCCCCCGACACCAGCGCGGTCACCTGCGGCACCCCGCCCTTGTACGGCACGTGGACGATGTCGATCCCCGCCATCGAGACCAACAACGCCATCGACAGGTGCGGTGCGCTGCCGTTGCCCGAGGACGAGTACAGGATCTGGCCTGGTCGCGACTTCGCGAGCGCGACGAACTCGCGCACCGACTTGACCGGCAGCGAGGGATGGACCGTGAGCACGCCCGGCTGCGCGCTCAGCAGCGCGATGGCGGCGAAATCCTTGATGACGTCGTACGGCAGGCTCTTGTAGAGCGTTCCGTTGCCGAGATGGGTCGTCGAATGCACCATCAGGGTGTAACCGTCCGGCGGCGCCTTCGCCACGACCTCCGCGCCGATCGACCCGGCGGCACCCGCGCGGTTGTCCACGACGAACTGCTGGCCCATGGTCTGCGCGAGCTTCTGCAGCACGAGCCTCCCGACCACGTCGTTCGAGCCGCCCGGCGGCCATGGAATGACCACGCGCACCGGCTTGGCGGGATAGCTCTGGGCCTGCGCGATCGGGATCGCGAAAACGAACGCAAGGAAAACCGACGCGGCGAAACGCACCTTCATCATTCTCTCTCGTGTCTTTAGTGAAAGCGCGATTATCGACCAGAATCGCGGCGCGACTCAACGCGCTACGGCGGATCAGGCTCCCGTGGCTGCGGGGCGCGCGTTGCCGCTACGCTTCACCCGAAGGCGAGACAGCACCTTGGCGGCGGTAATCGGCATGTGCTCCTTCATCCAGAGTAGCGTCGCCTGCACGTCCGGCATCTCGGTGGGCGGGCGGCGGGCCGCCGCCAGATCGCGCATCAGCCGGGCGATGAACGGGCCGAGCACCTCATCGCTTGCGCGCCCTACCCGCGCTTCGAGATGCTCGTGATCGCCGGCAGCCACCAGATGCGTGTGCACGCTGCATACGCGCTGCAGAGCGTCGCCCTCCAGCGGGTCCATGCGATAGCCGCAGCACAGCGTGAGGCTCTGCACCTTGATCAGGTGATTCCACAGCTCCTCCAGCCGCAGGGCAGCGGCACGCTGTCCGCGCTGCCACAGCAGGTCCACCATCTCGCCGAAGGCGCGCACGCGCGGGTATTTACGCCGCGTGAGGTTGATCACCGTGCCGACGAGGTCCTGGAACGTCTTCCAGTCCGGCGTTCCGTCCACCATGAGCCGTGCCAGCGCCGCGCGCGCATCCACCACCACCAGCTGTCCGCGCAGTTCGGCATCGTGCGGCGCAACGCCATGCGCGCCCAGTCGCCGGAGACAGGCTTCCCAATGCCGCGGCGTGACGAACACGACCACGCCCTCCCCCCGCGCAAGGCCCGATCCCACGAAATGGCTCAGCGTATCGATCAGAGAATCATCGTCCTGATAGACCTGCACGATATGGTTTCCATCCACGGGCGCTTCCAGCAGCGAACGCCATGAGTTCATTGCCTGCCTCCTTGCAGCGCCATGAGCACGGCAGCGGCTTCAGTAGGGTCCGTCGCCGTGATGCGGTGCCACCAGGCATCGCCCTTCGCAAACGTTTCCTGATGACACCCGCGCAGCTCGTCCAGTTGTCCCGGCTTGCAGTCGAGCAGCGGGTACGCACACACTGCCTTGATGTTGAGTCCCTGCAGCGCTGAATCGACGACGCACTCATATTCAGCGATGTCTTTCCAGAGCCGACGGTCGATTCCGCGGGCATCCGCCGCGCAGCGCAGCCCGCGGTACCCGTCGTCGAGGGCTTGCTGCACCTTTTGCTTCCAACTCGCGATGAGCGCCGCGGCCGTCCTGAGCTCGCCCGCGCCGTCCAGGTACCATTCGTCGCGGAGGCCGAATTCGATGGCGGAAGCGCAGTCCGGACGCTCGCGCAACACGCCCGCGAGCGCGGTTTGCAATGCAGCGGAGATGCCCTCGTCGGCCGACAGCCACAGGCAGTACTCGCCCTGTTGCAGGCCGCGCGTGAAAAACGGGCCGAGGAATTCGAGCAGATCGTCCGCCGAACGGTAGAACTGGCAGCGGTGCGCGCCCCATTCCGGATCGATGAGCGTATCGAGCCGGCATGGAGCCCGGACGATTTCCTTCTCGATCAGGTAGATGAGCGACTCCGCGAGCGCGTCCGGATCGCAGTCGCCCGGCAGCGCGCCGTTGCAGCAGACGGGAAGCATGCCGGCGAGAACCCCCGAGGCGTGCGCCTCGTGCGGAATCCCGAGCGCGGCAAGTCGTTGCCGCAGCGCATCGCGCGGATAGTCGTGATCGCTCATCTGTCAGCCGCCATGGTAGAGCGCCGCCGACAGCGTGTAAAGGTTTTTCTGTATTTTCAGTATGTTATGTAGAACATCTACGACAAGGTGTCAAGTTTCGTTGACAACTGCAGCACTCTGCGCGATCCGCACGCGCGGCGGCGCCTGCTGTCAATCCACCTTGGCGCCGCTGATCTGAACCACCTTGGCATACTTGTCGTAGTCCGACTTGATGCGCGCCGCGAACTGTTCCGAGGTCATGTGCATCGGGTCGAGCGTCTGAGCCGAGAGCTTGGAAGCGACATCCTTGTCCGCCAGCGCCTTGGCGATCAGCCCGTTCAGCGCATCGACGACAGGCTTGGGCGTTCCCGCCGGAACGAAGCAGCCGACCCACGCGGTAAACTCGTACCCCGGCACGAACTCCGCAATCGCCGGAACGTCGGGATAGGCGGCCGTGCGCTGGGCGGAACTCACCCCGAGCGGGCGCACGCGCTTCGCTTTGAGGTTTGCAGTGAGAGAACCGATCGTGGCGAGCACGGCCTGGACCTCTCCCGATGCAATCGCAACGTTCACCGGGCCGCCCCCTTTGTACGGCACGTGCACCATGTTGACGCCCGCCATGGAGGCCATCAGCGCCATGGAGAGGTGCACGTAGCTGCCGTTACCCGCGGAACCGTACACGATGTCGCCGGGGCGCTTTTTCGCCAGCGCAACGAATTCCTTGCCGCTCTTCACCGGCAGCGAAGGATGCGCCACCAGCATGCCGATCTGCACCGCCATCGGCGTTACGCCGATGAAGTCCTTGAGCACGTCATAGGGCAGTTTCTTATAGAGGTGGGCGTTGGCGACGTGCGTGGTGGACTGCACCATGACGGTGTACCCGTCGGGCGGACTCTTCGCGACCATGTCCGAGCCTATGGTGCCCGCTGCCCCGCCGCGGTTGTCGATCACGAATTGCTGGCCGGCCAGCTCGGTGACCTTCTGAAACACGATGCGTCCCACGACGTCGTTGGAGCCGCCCGGCGGGAAGACGATGATCACCCGCACCGGCTTGGACGGATAGGCCTGGGCGAGTGCGAGTACGGGGAAGAGCAGTGCGGCAACAACTGCGGGCAGTGCTATGCGCCAACGCAACGTCATGATGACCTCCTCATTGGAAAGACTGTGATTTTGTTGGCAATTATCATCGAAATGCGCCCGGGCGTTCAATCCGGCGCTGCCGGGCGGCGCCGGCGAACGGTATAATCGCCTTCATTTTTAACGACTTCTGCGCCGCAATCGGTGCCTCCATTGCGGTCGTTCCGGAGAATTGCCATGCCGCTGCCGCTCGAAGGCGTGAAGGTGCTGGATCTCACCACGGTCATGGCCGGTCCCTACTGCGCCATGGTGCTGGGTGACCTGGGCGCCGAAGTGCTCAAGGTCGAGAATTTTCCGGAAGGCGACTCGGCCCGCCGCTTCGATCCCAAGGTCAACGGCGAGTCGTACTGCTTCGCAGTGCTCAACCGCAACAAGCAGAGCATCGCCCTCAACATGAAAGACGCACGCGGCAAGCAAGCGTTCACGCGTCTGGCGGCGAAGGCCGACATCGTTTTGGAGAATTTTCGCCCCGGCGTGGTGCGCAAGCTCGGCATCGACTACGCGACCATCAGCAAGACCAATCCGGGCGTGATCTACGCTTCGATGTCGGGCTTCGGGCAGACCGGGCCCTACGGGCACAAGGGCGGCTTCGACATCGTCGCGCAGGGCATGTCGGGCATCATGATGATGACGGGATACCCCGGCGGGCGGCCGGCCAAGGTCGGGATCGCGATGAACGACATCGCGAGCGGCGTCACCGCGCTCTACAGCATCCTCGGCGCCTACATCGGACGGCTCAAGACCGGCAAAGGCCAGTACCTCGAGACCTCGCTGCTCGAAGCGGGGCTCGCGTGGACGCACTGGGAATCGGGTGCCTACTTCGGTTCGGGCGAGCTGCCCACTGCCACCGGCACGCGGCACCGGCGCTCGACGCCGTATCAGGCCTACAAGACGCAGGACGGCTATGTCACGGTGGGCGCCAACAACAACAAGCTGTGGCATAACTTCTGCACCATCGTATGCGAAAAGCCGGAGTGGCTCACCGATCCGCGCTTTATCGATCTGCCCTCGCGGCTCAAGAACATCGACGAGCTCGAACGCGAGATCGAAGCCGTATTGGCAACGCGTCCGACCGCGCACTGGGTGGAGAAGCTCGACGTGGCAGAAGTGCCCGGCGGGCCGGTGTACACCTACCAGCAGACCCTCGCCGACCCGCATATCAAGGCGAGAGACATGGTGGTCGAGATCGACCATCCGAAGATCGGGCGCATGAAATCGCTCGGCATACCGGTCAAGTCCAGCGGAGAGCTGCTTGCCATTCGCCAGCCGGCGCCCTGGCTGGGGCAGCATACGCGTGAAGCGTTGCGCGGCGTGGGCTACGGCGAAACCGAGGTCAACGCGCTCTTCGAAGCAGGCGTTATTTACGACAAGTACCGGGAAAAAGCGACGGCGTCCGCTTGATTACAAGAACAGTATCGTTGCCGTGGCGGCTGGCGGCGGTCTGCTGCACGCTCGCGTCGGCGGGGTGCGAGCCGATCACTCTGACGGCGATGGGGGTCGGCGCTGCCGCCGGTGTGCAGCACACGCTGACCGGCATCGCCTATCGCACTTTTTCGTTGCCGCTGCCAAAAGTGCGATCGGGCGTGATGACGGCATTCGATCGCATGGGCATCGAGTCCGGCGGCAGGGAGCCGATCGAGAACGGCGAGCGCATCACCGCGCGCGCAGCGGACCGGGAAATCGAAATCGAGCTGGAGGCGATTACGCCCAAGACCACCCGCATGCGCTCCACGGCCAGAACGGGACTTTTCCGCGACGCCGCGACGGCGACGGAGATCATATTGCAGACCGAGCGCGCACTCGGCGGAAGCTAGCAGGGGAAACTGGTGTCACTTTCTTCAAGGAGGTGCAACATGAAGCCTTACACGAAGTTCTCTACTGCTCTGCTACTGGTTGCCGGCGCGCTCGCGATGGCGCCGTCCGCAGTCGACGCCGCCGACGGCACTCAATCGGCGCTCACGACGCAAACGCAGCAGATGGACGCGCTGAGTGTGAACCGCGGTGAAAGCCTGGTGTCGAGCCGCATCAGCTCGGATTTCAGCAGCTTCGCCGGATCCGCCAATTCGGATGCGCTGGTGACGGGCTTGCGCAGCGGCTCCTCGATCACCATGACTTCCACGGACGCCAAGGGGGTCACCACCTCGACCAGCTTCACCCCGCCCACCGGGAAAATGGGTTACGGCAACGTATATATCTCGATGTCACTCGCGAAGCAGCAGCTTGCCGCGGCGGGCATCACCGAGCCGACCGCGCAGCAGCTCGAAGCTGCGCTGATGGGCGGCACCGTCACCAGCAGCAGCGGCCAGACCACGACGATGACCGGTGTGCTGCAACTGCGCGCGGACGGCATGGGCTGGGGACAGATCGCGCAGCACTACGGCTACAAGCTGGGGCCGGTGGTCAGCGGCATGAAGTCTTCCAACGCAGCGATGACCGCGTCAGCCAAGGTCCCGGCTCCGGTCACCACGGCCGCCGGCGCATCGAGCAGCGCGCAACCGGGCGGCAGCAAATCGGGCATCGTCACCGGGGCCGGTGCGACGGGCGGCAGCCACGGACAGGGGCAGGGCAATGCCTACGGCCGCGGCATCGTCACCGGAGCGGGGACCGGAGTGGGCCCCGGCGCCGGGCAAGGCAATGCCTATGGCCGCGGTATCGTGACCGGCGGCGGCGATGCGGCGGGCCACGCCGCTGCCCGGTCGGGCGGTCAGGGCAAAGCGCTCGGCAAAGGCAACTAGCCTGCGGACGGCTCCACGGCAGCGGCCGGAAGGCGCGCCGGCTCGGCGGCGCCTTCCTCATCCATGACGCCTTCGAGCACACATTCGCGTTTGCCGCGCTTTACCGTGAGGCTGCCGCGTATCTTGCCTTCCATTCCGCAGTAGAACATCCGGTCCACGTCGCGAAACAGGAACTGCACCTCGCTGCGCGCGTGCTCGATCAGGAACGTCCCGTTCTCGGTCGTGACCGTAGTGCGCTGGCCATAGTCCTCCCACTTGCTGTAGGGATCGCCGCGGGCGACGTGCACCGAGCAGGTGCGCGGTTTCCACTTGCTGTAATACGCGAAGTTGTCCACCGTCCCACCCTTGAGCTCGACCGCGATGCGGGCGTGGCGGTCTTCCGTGCCCAGCATGCACGTCAGGCGCTCCACTTTTCTTGGTACCGCCTTCTTCTTATGTTTCATCTCCGCAGCGATCGAAGCAGCGGATGCAGCCACGAGCGCCGCCGCGCAGCATGCCGCGAGCCATCGATGCATCGTGCGATGTGCCACTGTTGTATCTGCCTCCCTTCGCGTGCACGGCGCACGCGCAAGTTCGTGTTCTGCGCGGACACCAGGAGCGTCCACGCCGCGATCTTCGTTGGTTTGGGGAATCCTCCCCGTTGTTTTTTTGCGGCGATTATAGCAAGCGCGCGCAGCGGTTTACGCCGGGAGCGCGCGCGCTTTCGTGAATTATTTCTTCCCGGGCAAGAAACCGTTGCCGATGCAAACGCTTGCGAGGCGACAGCGGGCTTCGTAGCATAGCGGGCCTATGAACACATTTCGCGTCGTGCAGGTTTCAGACCTGCACCTGGGTGCGGGACAGGCGCACCATCATGACAACTGGCAGCTGGTCGCAGCCTGGATCGAGCGCGAGAAGCCGGATCTCGTGGTGGTGAACGGGGATCTCGTGATGGAGGACCCGGACGTTGAAGCCGATCACGCTTTCGCGCGAATAGAGATCGGCAGACTGAGCGTGCCTTGCCGCTATCTGCCCGGCAATCATGACATCGGCGACAGCGTGCTGTTCGGCAAGATGGAGCAGCGCGTGAACGACGAGCGCCGCGCGCGCTTCATCAGGCACTTCGGCGAGGAACGCTGGGCGTTCGAGGCCGCCGGCTGGGGCTACGTCGGCGTCAACGCGCAGCTCTTCGGAAGCGGCGGCCAGCGCGCCGAGGCCGAGCAGTGGGAATGGATTGCAGAAAACCTGTCGCGCTTCGCCGGAAACCCCATTGCGCTCTTCCTGCACAAGCCGCTATTCCTCGATCACCCCGGGGAAGCCGACCACGAGGATCTGATCCTGCGCCAATCGTGCCTCGATCTCGCGAGCCGCACCCGCCTGCTTGAACTGTGCCGGCGCGCCGGCGTGCGTCTCGTGAGCTGCGGCCACAAGCACCAGTCCCGTTCCTTTTCCCTGGACGGCATCTACCATGTCTGGAGCCCTGCGACCGCATGCGTGAACGGTCCTCCGGACCGGCTGCACTGGGGCGTGCGTGAAGTCGGGTTCGTGGAGTACCGTTTCACGCCGGAGCGCTTCACGCACCGCTTTCTCGGCTCGGACTTTCTTTTCCGGCACGAGAACTACATGCGCAAGTAGCTTCGCTGCGTCTTCGGTTACGACGCGCTCAGTCCGAACGGATACGTCAGTACTGCAGATTGACCGTCACGCTCTTGCGCTGCGTGTAGCTGTCGATCATGCCCTCCAGCGAGAACTCGCGCCCGATGCCGCTTTGCTTGACGCCGCCGTAGGAGTGGCCCATCGACTGGCCCAGCCCCTGGTTGATCTGCACCCAGCCCGCTTCGACGGCATGCGCGGTGCGCAGCGCCCGACCGATGTCGTGCGTCCATACATAGGCGGCAAGCCCGTAGTGGCTGTCGTTCGCCATGCGCACCGCCTCACTCTCCTCGCTCCACGGAATGGCGACCATCACCGGCCCGAAAATTTCCTCCCGGGCGATGCGCCAGTCATTGTGCACTTCCGCAAAGATGGTGGGCTCGACGAAATAGCCCTTGGCAAGCGGCCCGTCCTTCGGCGGCAATCCGCCCATGACGACACGCCCGCCTTTCTGCTTGAGTCCGTCGGCGATGTAGCCGCACACCTGGTCGAACTGCTTGCGGTTGATGATGGCGCCCATGTCGGTCGCCTCGTCGAGCGGGTCGCCGATCCTCAGTGCCGTCAGCTTCGCGGTGAGCTTCTGCAGGAACGAGTCGAAGATCGAGCGATGCAGGAAAAGCCGCGAGCCCGCCGTGCACGACTGGCCCTGGCGCGTGAAACGCATGCCGCTGATGACGCCCTCCGCCACGCGCTCGTCATCCGCGTCGGGGAACACGATGGCCGGGCTCTTGCCGCCGAGTTCGAGCGACACCGGGACGATGCGTTCCGAGGCGGCGCGCATGACCGACTTTCCGACTTCTGTCGAACCGGTAAACGAGAGCTTTCTCACCAACGGGTGCTGCGCGAGCGCCGCGCCGCATTCCTCGCCGTACCCCGTCAGCACGTTGATCACACCCGGCGGCAGATGGTCCTGGCAGTGGCGCGCGACTTCGAGAATGGCGAGCGGCGCGTCCTCCGCCGCCTTGAGCACCAGCGTGTTGCCGGCCGCAACCGACATCGCGATCTTGAGCGAGCCGAGCACCACCGGTGAATTCCACGGGATGATGGCGCCGACCACGCCGATCGGGTCGCGCCGCGTGTAGCTCAGCACGTTCTCGCCCAGCGGAACCGTCTCGCCCTTGGTCTCGCCGGCGACGCCGCCGAAGTAGCGGAACACGTCGATGGTGGTACGGATCTCGGGCCGCGACTGCGGCCGGAGCGCGTTGCCGGTTTCGGTCGCGAGCAACCGGCACAGCATCTCGCTTTTTCCCTCGAGCACGTCCGCAATTTTGAGCAGCAGCTTGCCGCGGTCCCGCGGCGCCATGTTCTTCCACGACTCGAAAGCGCGGAGCGCCGCGCGCACTGCGCGGTCCACGTCCTCGGCCCCGCCGCGCGGCACTTCGCCGATGACCGCACGGTTCGCCGGATTCTCGATGCCGATCAGCCGGCCATCGGCGCTGCCCACCCATTTCCCGTCGATCAGCATCAAGCTGCGCTCGACGGTGTGTTCAGCAATGGTTTGGGCGGTAATCGTTGCAGACATGGCATACCTCCGTGACGCGCCGGATCACCGGCGCCAGGACAAATTGCAAGGATACCGGCTGCTGCCGGCCCGGTTCAAATCGCGGCGGCGATGGCATCGCCCATCTGTGCGGTGCGAGCGCTTCCGCCCAGGTCACGCGTGAGATTCTTCTTGCCGGCGATCACGTGTTCCACCGCCGCCTCGATGCGCCGTGCCGCCTCGACCGCTTTGGCGTCACCCCGGATGCGCCCCAGCCATTCGAGCAGCATCTGGCCCGACATGATCATCGCGTACGGATTGGCGATGTTCTTGCCCGCGATGTCCGGCGCGGAGCCGTGTGTGGCCTGCGCCATCGCCTGACGTTCGCCGATGCATAGCCCCGGCGCAAGCCCCAGTCCGCCAACCAGACCCGCGCCCTGGTCGGTCAGGATGTCGCCGAACTGGTTGGTGGTCACCACGACGTCGTACTGCCAGGGATTCATCATGAGCTTCATGGAAAAACCATCGACCAGCGCTTCGTCGAACGCGACATCGGGATAGTCCTTCGCGACCTTGCGGCATTCCTCGGCGAACATGCCGCACGCGAGACGGTAGACCGGCTCCTTGTGGACGGAGGTGAGTTTCCTGCGCTGGCGCGTGCGCGCGATCTCGAACGCGGCGCGCGCGACGCGATTCGAACCGCGGCGCGTGATGACGCGCGAGGCGATGGTGATGTCGTCGTTCGGCCGGAATTCCCCGGCCCCCGCCACGACGGTGTCGGAGGACTGCATGCCTTCGGTCACCTCGCGCAGGAATACGATATCGACGTCCTTGTGCAGCGACTTCACGTTGGGATACGACTTGACCGGCTTCACGCTGGCGAACAGTTCAAAGCGCTTGCGCACCGGCGGCATGATCCACGTCGCATCGTTGCGCGGATAAGCGCCGTGCCCGATCGGCCCGAGGATCCAGCCATCCAGCTTCGCGAGCGCGTCGATCGTCACCTGGGGAAACGTATGGCCGTGCAGTTCGTGACCGTGCCGGCCGATGGGGTGCTCGCTCCACGCGATCTCCACGCCGGTTTTCTGCGCGGCCCGTTTCATCACCTTGACCGCCTCCGGCACGACTTCCAGCCCGATATCGTCGCCCACCAATACGCCGATCTTCAGCACCGCCGACCTCCTTCGAATGAGGCTCGCAGTATATCGCGCGTGTTCCATGCCCGTACCGGCGCCGTCGTCGTCCGGTACTGCTCCGAAGTTGACAACATCGCGCGATTCGGCGACCTTTTGCGACGCCACAATACAAAGGAGGAGTGAAGGATGAGTGCCTTACGCAACCTCTCCATCGCGACGTTCGGCGCCTGCTTACTATGCCCTGCCGCCGCGCTCGCGCAAGCCTATCCCAGCAAACCGATCCGCATCATCGTCCCGTTCCCTGCGGGCGGCGGCGTCGATTACATAGGGCGGCTCGTCGGCAAGGGCATGTCCGAGCGACTCGGCCAGCAGGTCGTGATCGACAACCGTCCCGGCGCCAACGCGATCCTCGGCCTGGAAGTGCTGAAGACCGCGCCTCCGGACGGCTACACGATCGCAGCGGCCTCGGCCGGTCCGCTGGCGGTGAACCCTTTCATCTATACCAAGCTGCCCCACGACACGCTGCGGGACTTCACGCAGATCGCGAGCATGTGCAACTTCCCGTTGCTGCTGGTGGTGCACCCGTCGCTGCCGGTCAGGAACGTGAAGGAACTCATCGCGCTCGCGCGCTCGCGGCCCGGCGAAATCAGCTACGCCTCGCCCGGATCGGGCAACTCGTCGCACCTCGCTGGCGAACTGTTCAATTCCATGGCCAAGGTGAAAATACTCCACGTTCCGTACAAGGGCATGGCGCCGGCTGTCGTCTCCACCCTATCCGGCGAGGCGCCCATTCTTTACGCGAGCATCCCGCCCATCCTGCCACACGTGCGTTCCAATCGCGTACGGGTGCTCGGCGTCGGCAATGCGAAGCGCATACCGACGCTCCCCGACGTGCCGACGATATCGGAGGCGGGATTGCCGGGGTACGAGGCCTATGCGTGGGGCGGAATGATCGGTCCGGCCAACATGCCGCGAGACATCGTCATGAAACTCAACGCCGCAATCGTGGATACGCTCAAACAGAAGGACGTCATCGACAAGATGCTGGCGGACGGCACCGTGCCGACGCCCTCTTCGCCCGAAGAATTCACCGCCTATATGAAAACGGAACTCAAGAAGTGGGGCGCCGTCGTGAAGATGGCGAACATCAAGCTGGAATAGAAACGCTCAGGGCGAACGGCTGATCAGCATTCGCTAGACGGCGGCGGCGACGGCGTCTCCCATCTCGCTGGTGCTCGCCCTGCCGCCGAGATCCGCGGTGAGGTGCTTCGCCTCGGCGATGACCTTGTCCATCGCGGCGTCGATGCGCTTCCCCGCTTCCACTGCGCGCGGCTCGTTGCGCTTGCGGCCGAGCCATTCGAAAAGCATCTTGCCGGACAGGATCATGGCGTAGGGATTCGCGATGTTGCGCCCCGCGATGTCCGGGGCCGACCCGTGCGTCGCCTGCGCCATCGCCTGGCGCTCGCCGGCGCACAATCCCGGCGCGAGCCCCAATCCGCCTACGAGCCCCGCGCCTTCGTCGGTGATCATGTCGCCGAACTGGTTGGACGTGACCACCACGTCGTACTGCTGCGGATTCATCACGAGCTTCATGCACAGGGTGTCGATCATGGTTTCCTCGAAGGTCACGTCCGGGAATTCCTTCGCCACCTTGCGGCACTCCTCCGCGAACATGCCGCAGCACAGCCGATACACCGGCTCCTTGTGCACGGCGTTCACCTTGCGGCGCGGGCGCGTGCGGGCGATCTCGAACGCTTCGCGCGCCACCCGGTTCGCGCCCTTGCGCGTGATGACCCGCATGCCGATCGATATGTCGTCGTTGGGCCTGAATTCTCCGGATCCGGCGATGACGACGCTGCTCGACATCAGCCCTTCGTTGACCTCGCGCAGGAACACGATGTCGACGTCTTTGTGGATCGACTTGATGTTCGGATACGACTTCACCGGCTTGATGCTGGCGAAGAGCTGGAAGCGCTTCCTGAGCGGCGGCATCACCCACGTCGGATCGTTGCGCGGATAGGCTGCGTGGCCGATGGGACCGGTGATCCAGCCGTCGCAGGTCTCCAGCGCCGTGGCGGTCACGGGCGGCAGCGTGTTGCCGTGCAGCTCGTGGCCGCGCTTGCCGATCGGGAGATCGATCCATCCGACTTCGAGGCCGGTCTTCGCCGCCGCGGCCTTCATCACCTTGACGCATTCCGGAACCACCTCGAGCCCGATGTCGTCACCCAGCAGAACGCCGATCTTCAACACGCCGATTTCCTCCCAGCCAGAGATAAATCGTAGGATTTTAACTGCTCACGCGCGAAACTGCAGACGACTTCCCTGTCGAACCCAAGTGTTGCCTTCGACGCGGCTTTCGTCGCGAGTGGCTGTTGTGCTGCCCTGAATCCGATCACTGCGCCGTCGTTC
The DNA here is from genome assembly GCA_052389535.1 of Betaproteobacteria bacterium. Lineage (GTDB taxonomy): Bacteria > Pseudomonadota > Gammaproteobacteria > Burkholderiales > SG8-41 > DSOT01. The sequence goes on from JBQTHU010000074.1 coordinate 43,332, forward strand.
CGTTCACGACAGATCACGCTGCGTTGGGATGGCGCGAGCTTGTGTATCATCGAGCCTTTAGCCGGAGCATTCCTGTGACGCGCAGGCGCTTCTTCTCGTCGCGGGACGCTGCCTGTCTGCCACGCAGGAGGCCGTCGGATCGGCGCGCATGGGTGCACAGTGCATGGCCTATGGTCAGGCGGCGGGCACCGCGGCGGCAATCGCGGCATCTGTAAACGGGACGCCGCGCGCTGTCGACACCGGCGTCTTGCGCGCTGCGCTCAAAAAGCAGCAAGCAATCGTTTGAGCTGGCCGGCAAGGTGAGGTTGCTCTGAGCATGAGGTACAAAGTGCCGGGGGCTCAGTTGGGGCAATGTGCGCTTGACGCACCGCCGGCGGTTTCATAGCGGCGCCTGGCACGGAGCATTATCTGACCAAGTACCCACGAAGGACACGAAATGACCAACCCACGAGTGCCGTTCCAGATGACGAGCGAGCGTAAGCCGCTCAAGCCGCCGAAAAAGGGAAAGCGCCTGATCGCACACATCGTCTTCAACGTCGAGTACTGGCCGTTCGACCAGCCGATGCCCCGCAAGACGCTCTCGACACCCCATGGCATGGAGCCGTTGCCGGACATTCCGAACTACGCGTGGGCAGAATACGGGCTGCGCTGCGGCATGCCGCGCTTGCTCAAGCTCCTGAAGGACTTGAAGCTTCCCGCGAGCGCCAATCTCAACTCGACCGTCATCGATCACTACCCCAGCGTGGCAGAAGCGATGAAAAATGCGGGCTGGGAATTCATCGGCCACGGCTATACCCAGCGTCTGCTTCACAAGGAAGAGGACGAAGAGGGCACCATCGTGAAGGCGCTTGATCAGGTCTCGGCATTCACGGGAAAGAAGGTGCGAGGCTGGATGGGACCGGGTTTTGCGCAGACTTTCCAGACCCCCGACTACCTCAAAAAACACGGTATCGAGTACAACCTTGATTGGATCCTCGACGATCTGCCGTGCTGGATGCGCACCAAGCATGGCCCGCTCGTGTGCATGCCCTATGGCTTCGAGCTGAACGACAGCCTCGTCTACACCGTGGAGCGTCAGTCATCGCCTGAAGTCCTGCAGCGCCTTAAAGATACGCTGAAAACGTTTGGGCCTGAGTTAAAAACTCAGCCCCGAGTGCTCACGCTAGGCCTGCATCCACACCAGATCGGGGTGCCGCACCGCATGCCCTACCTTGTCGATTGCCTGAAGCTTCTGAAGAAGCGCGACGACGTCATCTGGATGACCGGATCCCAAATCTGCGATTGGTACATGTCGGCCGATCCCGCGCCGACAGGGCTGTAAATCACCACCGGCGATGGATTCCGTCCGCCTGCTGGACGAGTTCCCGGCTAAGCGTCTGCAGGCGCTTGCCGTGGAAATCTTCGACGAGCTGCGGAGAATGTCGTTCGACGGCGTCGGCGTGACGCGCGAGTGGTTCGGGCGTCTCGAAACCGACAACCTCCTGCTTGCGACCCGCGTTCTCGCCCAGGCGCTGCCCGACGTGGATCGAACCGCGACGGTCTAAAGGTTGCCGGGCTTGAGCCCCGCAGCCTTGACCGCGGCACCCCACCGCGCGAGCTCCGCCTCGATATAGTCGCCGAAGGCCTTGGCATTCCGGTAGGTCGGCTCCGCACCCTGCCGCGACATGGCGTCGATCAAATCGGGCTGCCTGAGCGCCTTCTCGATTTCCTGGTTCAGCCGCGCGACGACGGCCGGCGGCGTGCCGCGCGGGCCGATAAAGCCATACCACGCAAGGGACTCGTAGCCGGGCAGCGTCTCAGCCACCGTCGGGACATCCGGAAGCACGGGCGAACGCTTACTGCTTGTAACCGCGATTGCTCTCAAGCGGCCCGCCTGAATCAGCGGCATCGTGACCGGCATGGACGGAATGTGGACCTGGACCAGCCCGGCCGCAACGTCGGCATTGGCCTGCGGCGCGCCTTTATACGGAATGTGGGTCATCTTCACACCGGTCGCCGCGATGATCATCTCAGCCGACAGGTGCGAATTGGTCCCGACGCCCGCGGAACCGTAATTCACCTTGCCGGGCTTCGACCTGGCGAGCGCAATCAGGTCCTTGATCGACTTGACCGGTAGCGAAGGAGTAACCACCAGGACATTGGGCGAGACGGCGAACAGCGCGACCGGTGTAAAGTCGCGACGCGTGTCATATGGCAGCTTGGCATAGACGTACGGATTGATCGCGTGGCTTACGAAAGTCATATACAGCGTGTGGCCGTCGGGTGCGGCCTTGGCAACGATATCCGTGGCGATGACCCCGCCCGCTCCCGGTCGGTTGTCGACCACGATCTGCTGCCCCAAACCGGCGGTAAGCTTCTCGCCGATGATGCGGGTGAGGATATCCGAGGTTCCGCCGGGCGGGAACGGAACAGTCACACGGATGGGACGGACGGGATACTCCGCTGCATGTCCGAAGGCGGGCGCGACGAGGACTACAAAACCAAGTGCTGAGGTAAGGTTGCCGAGATTCATGTTGCCTCCTGGCTGAGCGCGCATGTTTTGCTTATGCTCCCTGACGCAGGCCTGACGCACACGCGAGGGAAAGTTTAGGCCCTAACGTGCAATAAGGGCAATGACGGGACACGGATGAAGATGGCGGCCCGCCTCGAAAAATTCCGGCGGCTCGACATCCCGCTCGCCCGCCTCGATCCGGAGGGTGACACGGAGCTCTGGTTCGGGACCGCAATGAGTGCTGGCGTACATTTGCTCAACGCGGCGTTGCGCTGTGGAGCGGTAAAGCGCCGATCGGGCGGAATTCGTTCTCCAACGCCCGTGTCGGGCGTGCTGTCTGTTCAAGGGCGGCGAAGAAACCGTGCCAATTCCGGCATGATCACCGCACGTCAATTCAGTTCGACCACCGCGTCGACTTCGACGGCGGCATCAGCTGGCACAGCGGCTACGCCTACCGCGGCGCGCGCGTGCCGACCGGCATCACCGAAGACCGCCACCATCAGGTCGAGGCGCCGTTTATGCATTTAGGGCCATCAACAAATTCCGGGGTCGAATTCACGAAGCCGCCAAGCCGCAGTACGCGCGCAACGCGATCGAGATCGCCCCCGCAAGCGACCTTGAGATGGGCGAGAATGTTCAGCGCACAAAGCTTGCCGGCCTCATAGCCGTCCTCGACCGACATCCCGTTTCCGAGTTTGCCAACGTAAGCGAAGCGAGCTTCCCGTCCTTGAAACGGCGGTTGGCCGGATACATACACAGTGTGACCGCTCACGCTATAGGCAGCGCAGTTCGCTACCGGTGCTGCCGCTACCGGAAGGACAAGGCGCTCGTGATCGCGGAGCCGCTCGCGGTCCCGAGCCGACGTATCACCTCGGCGTCCGGAATATAGTTAACGCGAATTTCCGGTCTCAAGCGACGCATGGCAGCGGCACAGGCCTTCTGCTAGCATCGGGTACCACTCGATAACCGCACAACGTAGCAAGCGAGGTTCCCATGAAATACCGCAAGCATGAAGCGAAGGAATACGCCCGCACGGTCCTGCAGGGCGTGTGGACCGCGCTGCCCACGATCTTCACCGAGGACGACCGCCTCGATGAAGCGGGCAATAGCGCGAACCTCGAGCACTGCATTTCACAGCTCAAGCTGGCGGGGCATTACTGCATCGGCAACGTCGGCGAATTCTGGGCGATGACCAGCGAAGAGCGCATGCGCGTGCACGAGATCAACGTCGAAGTAGCCAAAGGCCGCGTGCCGCTCATCGCGGGATGCCACCACCAGAATCCCTACGAGGCGGTGAAGCTCGCGCTGCACGCGCAATCGGTCGGCATCGACTTCGTCATCATCCTGACGCCGTACATCGCCGCGCGCGGCGACGACGCGGTGTACGACTACTTCAAGTTCGTGTGCGACCGCGTGGACATCGGCATCGTGCTGTTCAACACCGAGCAGACGTATCCCATTTCAACACGGCTCGCGAAGCGCCTCGCCGCCCTGCCGAACATCTGCGGCTTCAAGCAGGGTGTCGCCAAGCCGCAGCCCACCACCGCGCTGCGCGACGCGGTCGGAGAAGAGATCGAAGTGAGCGTCGCTGATGAGGCGCCGTGGCTCTACAACATCAGCATCTGCGGCGACCGGTGGCTGCTCAATTACTGCCCGCACCTCTATCAGGTGCCGGGCTATCTTCCGGTGAACGACTACACCGGGGCCGCGCTCGCGGGCGACATGAACCGTGCTACCGAGATCTGCCGCAGTCTCAACCCGCTGCGCTCGATGCTGGCGAAGTGGATACCGGGCTACGGCGGCGCCGGGCGGATGGCGATCGCGGAGCAGAAGTTCTGGATGGAATGCATCGGCATGGCCGGCGGTCCGGTGCGCACCCCCTGCGCGCCGATGACGGAAGCAGCGCAGCACGAGATGCGCGCCGATCTCGAAGCAACCGGCCTCCCCGCCAAGGCGCGCGCGGCACGAACCGGCACCCCGGAACGCCGCGCCGCCTGATAGCGCGTCGCGCGATGCTGAGCGACCTGCGCCCGCTCGCCTCGGACATTTTCGCCGGGCTGCGACGCCTGTCCCTCGACGGCCCGGGCGTCACGCGGGAAGCTTTGGGTGCCCGGGAAACCGCGGCGCACGAATTCATCGCCCGCATCGCCGCCGCCGAAGGCCTGGACGTGGCGCGCGACGGGATGTGCAACCTGGTGATCAGCCTGCCCGGTCGCGAGAAAAGCGCGCCGTTTCTCGCCACGGGCTCGCATCTCGACAGCGTGCCGCGCGGGGGCAACTATGACGGCGCGGCGGGCGTGGCCGCCGGATTGCTCGCACTTGCGCATCTGCGCCGGCTTGGAGTCGCGCCGCTGCGCACGATCAAGGCGTACGCGTTGCGCGGCGAGGAAAGCGCGTGGTTCGGCACTTCGTGGATCGGCTCGCGTGGCCTCTTTGGCTTGATCACGGAATCGGATCTCGCGCGGCCGCGCTGCGACAACGGCCGCTCGCTGCGCGACTGTCTGGCGGAACTGGGCGCCGACATGGGCAAGATCAGCCGCGGAGAACGCTTTCTCGATCCGGCTAACGTGGGGGCGTTCATCGAGGTGCACATCGAGCAGGGGCCGGTTCTGGAATCGAGGGAAATTCCGCTCGGCGTGGTGACGGGCATCTATGCCAGCATGCGCCACATGGCGGTGGTCTGCCGCGGCGCAGCGGCGCATGCCGGTACGACGCCGCGCGCGCTGCGTCACGATGCGGTGGTCGCGGTGGCGGACTACGTGTTACGGCTCGATCGCTGCTGGGCCGAATGGCTGGAACGCGGCAAACAGCTGGTGCTGACGCACGGCGTGCTCGGGACGGACCCCGCCGAGCATGCCGTTTCCCGGGTTCCCGGTTACGCGCGGTTCTCGATCGAAATTCGCTCCGACGACGAGGCGACGCTGAGAGGCTTTCACGAGGTGATCAGGGCGGAAGCGAACGCCGTGGCGCGCGAGCGCGGTGTTACATTCGAATTCGATGCGCCGCTGCACAACCGCGGTGCGCCGATGCACGACGGACTGATCGAAGTGCTCGAGAAATGCTGCAAGCACGCGGAAATCGACCATATGCGCATCGCGAGCGGCGCGGGTCACGACTCGGCGCTCTTCGCGCAGGCCGGGATCCCGACGGGCATGCTGTTCATCCGCAATGCCCACGGCTCGCACAATCCGGACGAGCATATGGAAATGGACGACTTCCTGGCAGCCACCTTCGTGCTGACGGAGGCACTGCTCGCGCTTGCGGATTCCCGCTGATGCGCGCGAAACTGAAATACGCGCTCGCAGCGTCGCTATTGACGTACGCGTTCACAGCGGCCGCACAGAGTTTTCCCGAGCGCCCGGTGCGCATCGTGCTCGGCTTCCCGCCCGGCGGCGGCGTGGACCTGGTCGCGCGCATCCTCGCGCCGCGCTTGAGCGAATATCTCGGCCAGCAGGTCATCGTGGACAACCGCCCCGGCGCGAGCGGCCTGATCGGCACCGAACTCGCTGCGAAGGCGGTACCCGATGGCCATACGCTGTTCTTCGGCACGGCGGGCAACCTCAGCATCAACCAGAGCCTGTACCCGAAGCTCCATTTCGACATCGAGCGCGCGTTCGCCCCCGTCACGCTGGTTTCTTCCGTGCCCTTCCTGGTCTATGTCCATCCTTCGCTGCCCGCGAAAACGGTGCGCGAGTTCATCGCGCTCGCGAAGGCGCGACCGGGGCAGGTCCGGTTCTACTCGAGCGGAAATGGCGGATTGCCGCATCTCGCCGGCGAACTCTTCAACAGCGCTGCGCAGGTGAAAACGGTGCACGTGCCGTACAAAGGCGCGGCGCCGGGCATCACGGCGTTGATCACCGGCGAAGTGCAACTCGGTTTCGGCGCGCTCGCCGTGGGCCAGGCTTACGTGAAATCCGGCCGGCTGCGCGCGCTCGCAACGACCGGCGCGAAGCGGGTCGCCGCGCTCCCGCACCTTCCCGCCCTCAACGAAACGCTGCCCGGATTCGAAGTCGTCAACTGGTATGGCATGGTGCTCCCGTCCGGCACGCCGCGCCCGGCAATCGTGCGGCTCAACACCGAGCTCAACCGGGCGATGAAGTCGCCTGACGTCGCGGAGAAGCTGACCGCGCAAGGCACGGAACCCGCCGGAACGAGCCCGGAGACTTTCGGCAACTTCATCCGCTCCGAGTCCCGCAAGTGGGCAAAAGTCATACAGGCCGCGAACATCCGCGCCGATTGACGCGGTCCGGAACGCCTCGCCAGCACTACGCCACGCCGGGACCCCAGCGTCCGAGGGTGTGGTACTGCCCGGCCGCAATGGCGCGCGGCTGCGTTCCGCGCTTGCCCGAGCGGCTGAGGTCGCCTGTCAGCTCCGGCGCCACGGCACTGAGACCGGCGCGCGTCTCGGCATCCGCCAGCGGCGCCGAGATCGCGTCGGGATCGCACCACGCCAGCTTTCCCGCTTCGAGCCGCGCATAGATGCGCCCGCTCGCGCGCTCGGCGAAATTGAGCGCCGGCAGCATGCGGGCGCATTGCGCGAGGAAACCGGTATTGTTCTCCGGCGCCATCGCACGAGCGTCCGGATAGACATCTTCGGGCCGCTGCGCGTTGACGTTGATCTTGCGGTAGCGCTCCACGTCGAGCATGCGCTTCACGTCCAGCACGTTCAACTCGCCGTTCCAGCCGAACGCAATGCTGCGCGGCCGCTCCCCGTACGGCACGCTGTTGTCCAGAAACTCGTAGTGCACGCGCTTGTTGTCGCGCAGCGCCCAGGTGAAGAACAGCTCGGGCATGCCGTTGTACGCTTCGACGTTGTGGGCGAGGAGATCGTCCACCGCCTTGTAGCGCCCCACTTCGAGCCCGCGCCGCCACGAGCGCTCGACCGTCTGGTGCGGCGGCGTCACCATGAAGAACATGTACACCAGGTTGCCGAAGCGCGTGAGGAGATTGCTGCCGGCCTCCTCCGAGTCCGGTGCGAAGCTGTCGAAGCGGAAGCGGTCGATCAGCAGATGCGACATGCCGCCGCTCTCCGCCTTGCGCGCCATGTAGCGATCGAGCTTGTGGTCAATGATCGCCAGCTCGTGCCCCGTGAACGCGCCGGCGTACTTGTAGGCGTCGCCCAGGGCGCCGTAGTCGAGGAGGTACTTGCGCCAGATGTCGGGGCTGATCAGCGCGAAATGGTTCCAGTCGACACCGATTTGCGCCGCGAGCCTGCGCTGCAGCGGGCGCAGCGTGCTCTTGCCGGACGCCGATGCGCCTTTGATGTTCATCACCACCGGCTCGCGCTGCACCGGCAGCAGGTCGTAGCCCTCTGCCGCGGCGGCCGCTTTCACGATAGGCTCGATCAGCGCCCCGATCTGCTCGCTGCCGTAGTCGTTGCATGCGATCCCGGCGGCAAGCTGCGACAGCAGCGTGGCATCGCCCCACACCCGCCCGTGTTTCGCGCGCAGGGCGGACACGACGCGGATCAGCGCCGCGTGCACCGCTTTACCGAGCGGCAAGTCGTTCGAAAGCGCGGCATTCCACGCGCGCAGCACGCGATCCGTACGCGCCCAGTCCGTTTCGCGACCGCGCGCGATGGCACCGGGGCGGCGAAAGAAATGCGAGAGCCGTAACCCGCCCGCCTCCGGCGCGCCGGGCGGCACCGGAAAAAGCGCTTCCAGCGCCGTATTCACCGCCGACTCAATCGCTTTTTTCAGCGTCTCATATTCGGCGACGACCTTCCCCATCTGCGGCGCGATATGGCGCGCAAGCAGGCTGTGCGTCATATGGCGGAAGTTGATGCCGAGGTCTTCGACGCGCGGCCCGTCCGGGACGGACAGGTCCGCCGTCACCCGAACGAGCAGTTCGTGCACGACCAGCCGCTCCGGCCGGAACATCACCAGCTCGTCGAATCGCAGTCCCGTGAGATGGCGCAGCTCGATGACTGCTGCGAGCGTCGTGGTGACATTGGCCGGGAGAAAGATCGTCGCACGTCCGAGTAGCCCGGGCGGTATGTCGGACGCGAGTCCCGGATTCCATGGACCGTATCCGGCGGCCGGAACGTCAGGCGCGTCGATCGACATGAAACCGCATCAAGACCCCGGGAGCAGGGCCCGACCCCTGTTCCCGGGGATTACGTGGTCACCCGCGCTTGGGCCAGCCCGGCAGCGCTTCACAGCGCTTGAGCCAGGCCGAGACACCCGGATAGGCGCTCGGATCGAGGCCGCCTTCCGGCGAAACCTGCACATAGGGATAGCAGGCGACGTCCGCGATGGTGGGCCGGTCGAGCGCGAGCCAGTCGTGGTTCTTGAGCCGGCCTTCCATCACGGCGAGGCCCTGCCGGCCGTATCCCTGATACTCCTCGAGATTGCCCTGCTTGATGCCCCGCTTCACGCCGCGCGCCCATTGCAGGCCGTAGTGGATCTCGTTGTTGGCGAGCGCGAGCCACTGCATCACTTCCGCCATGCCGAGCGGATCGGTGGGCAGCCATTTTTCTCCGCCGTGCTTGCGGGCGACGTAGATCAGGTTGGACGTCGAATCCCAGAACACTTTGCCTTCCGCCTCCAGCACCGGCACCTGCCCGCGCGGGTTCAACTTGAGGAACGGCTCCTTCTTGTGCTCCTTGTTGGGGAAATCGACGATCGCCTTCTCGTACGGCACGTTGAGCAATGACAGCAGTATGCGCACCTTGAAAGCGTTGCCGGAGTTCTCGGTCATGTACAGTTTCATGTCTTCTCCTCACGTTTGAGGCACGGCCGGCATGGCCGTTCCCCGTATGGTCAAGCCTGCCGTCGCAACCGCGCGGCCGGGACGGAAGCGCACGCGACCTCGGATACGTCCTTGAGGCTGCCGACCTCCCAGCACAACTTCTGCAGCCTGCCTGTCTCGTCCGCGGAAAGAACGCCATCCGCGAGACCGCGGAACTTGGCTTCCAGGTCGGAATCGCTCATCGGCCGATCGAGACTGCCGATGGCATGCTCCACGAATTTCTCCAGTACGCGGCCGTCCTTCATTCTGATCGTGATGCGGACCTGGTCTTCGTGCACCGTCGCATCCGCGCTCGCGCTCACCCGGTCGCGCAGCGCGATGACTTTCGGGTCGCGCACGCACGCGTCGCCGTACTGCGCCTCGCCCGCCGCGCCGTGCATGACGGCAACCGCACACGAGTGATAGACGCTGAACTTGCCCTCCAGCCCGACCTGCGGCGTCTTCTTTGCGGTCAGCTCCAGCACCAGAGGATGTGTCCTGAGCGCGATGCTTTCGATGTCTTCGGGCTGCAGCCGGTGCTCGTTGCGAAGCTGGATGCAGCCGTCGATCGCCGGGTGTATGACGATGCCGCATGCGAAAGGCTTGTAGGTATTGAGCGCAATCTCCCACGTCTCGCCCAGGCGGTCGGTGATCTCGCCCGGCCTGAAGCCGGTCGAGAGCACATTCGCGAAGCCGCGCTTCGCTTCGATGCCGTGCTCCGAGCTCGTGAAATTCTGCTGCGCGAGCAGCGCGGCGAGCAGGCCGTTCTTCGCCGCGTTGCCAGGATGAAACGGCTTGCACATCGTCCCGAACATCTCGCGCAGCCCGCACGATTGCGTCGCGGCGATGCCGAGCGCCCAGGTCATCTGCTGCTCGCTCAACCCGAGCAGCCGGCCCGCAGCGGCGGCGGCACCGAACACACCGGCCGTTCCGGTGATATGCCAGCCGACATCGTAGTGCTCGGGATAGACGGAGTTGCCGATGCGGCACTCCGCCTCGACGCCCAGGATGAATGCGTGCAGGAATTCCTCACCCCGGACCGGCTGACGTTCGGCGAGCGCCAGGATCGCCGAGGCCACCGGGCCGCTCGGGTGGATCACCGTCTTCAGGTGGGTGTCGTCGAAATCGAAGGTGTGCGACGTGATGCCGTTCATCAGTGCGGCCTGCATGATGTCGAGGCGCTCGCCGCGGCCCAGCACCGTCGCCTCGGCCGGCCCGGAGAATTCCGCAAGCGCCGCGAGTGCACGCTCCACGGTCTCGTGCCGTGAGCCGCCCACCGCGCAGCCCACCCAGTTCAGGAAAGAGCGTGCCGCCTCATGGCGCACCGCCTGCGGAATGTCGCCGTAGCGATGCGCGACGATGAAGCGGGCCAGCGTTCCGGTTACTTCCATTTGGTATCCCTTTGTGCCTCCACCCACGGTCATGCCAGTAAAAACCGGCGTCCAGACATTCCCTGGATTCGAGCCTGCGCTGGAATGACGATGAATTTCTCCTGCCGTCTAACGCGAAAGCAGATACTTGCGCTCCCACTCCTCGACTTCCGGGATCCCCAGCGCATCGTTGTATTCCTCGAAGCTCAGCATGCGGCCGCGCACGCTCTGCGTCCCGCCCTCGCGCTTGAGCGCGTTGACCGCCTCCCGTATGGCGTAGCCAGCCGCATAGCGCGCAAGCCCCGGATAGATGGCGATGCGGAACCCGAGCGCTTCGATTTCCTCCACCGTCAATTCGCCGAGCTTGCCGCCGCCGTCGATGTTGACGAGGCCCGGCGCGTCGATTTCGGAAGTAATGCGCTTCAGGTCGTCCAGGATGCTCGGCCCGGTCTTCAACTCGACGAACACCACATCGGCCCCCGCCTTGCGATACGCTTTGCCGCGGCGTATCGCCTCATCCAGTCCGTGGCCGGAGGCCGCATCCGTGCGCGCGATGATGGTGAAATCCGGATCGCGACGGGAAGCGAGCGCCGCTTCGATCTTGCCGACCTGCTCTTCCATCGTGACCACGGGTCGCGAACCCGGAAGATGGCCGCAGCGCTTGGGCGCGACCTGGTCCTCGAGGTGGATCGCCGCGACGCCGGCTGCTTCGAATTCCTCGACGGTCCTTCGTACGTTGACGGCGTTGCCGTAACCGGTATCCGCGTCGCAGATCAGCGGGATCGCCACGCACGCGGCGACGCGATGGGCGTGGCTCGCGATGAGGCTCAAGTCGATCAGGCCCACATCCGGCCGCCCGAGCAGGCTCGCCGACACGCCATTGCCCGTCAGGTACACCGCCTCGAATCCCGCCTGCTCGACGAAGCGCGCCCCGTACGCATCGTAGATGCCCGGCGCGACGATCATCGGCCCACGCGTGAGTCGCTCGCGCAATCGCTGGCGCGGACTCACGCTGCCGCCTCGCTTACCTCGAAGCGATAGGCGTTTTTGTACTCGCCGACCAGCGGCACCTTCCCGAAGACCTCGACGCGATCGATTCTCATGTCAGCTCCCAGTTCGGGTGCTTCTGGAGAAACGGAATGAGGCCGCCCGCCGCAAGAATGGCGCGGATCTCGCGCGGCAACTGCGTGACGTCTCGGGCGATGCCGCGGGACGCGACGTTGACGCGCCCGTCTTCGAGATCGACGTCGAGCTCATCGTCCTGTGCGATGCCCGCGATGTCGCACTCCACGACCGGCAAGCCGTTGTTGATGGCGTTGCGGAAGAACTGCCGGCCGAATGAAGTCGCTACGACGGCTGCGACGCCCATCATGCGCATGACGTGGACCGCCTGCTCGCGGGAGGAATTGATGCCGAAGTTTCTGCCCGCGACGATGATGTCGCCCTTGTGGAAGCGTCCGGCGAAACCGGGCGCCACCTGCTCGAACGCGCGCTGGGCAATGTAAGCGGTGTCGCGACCCGGCAGATACTTGCTGGAGCAATGCAGATCGGTATTGATTTCGTCGCCGAGCAGGTGCGCCCGGCCGTGGAGCGTCGTCATGTCAGGCATTCACGCCGCCGCGCAGCAATTGGCAAGATTAACGCCACATCGTATCGGCGTGGCGTCATTCGATCGGTCGCATCCCCGCAAAACGGGGCCCCTGCTCCTGATCTCATGCCGCCCTCTCGAATGAAGCCGGGCGCCATTCGCCGCCGGCGACGCCGCGCGGGTCGGTCACGCGGCCGGTAAGCGCGGACGCGGCGACGGTGGCAGCCGACCCGATCCAGATTTCCGAATTGGGATTGCCGAGCCGGCCTTTGAAATTGCGGTTGGCACTGGAAATCACCACCTGTCCATCGCCGGAGATGAGATGCCCGGTGATGCTGACGCAGGTGCCGCATCCCGCTGCGTCCACCGCCGCGCCCGCCAGCGTGAGCGCTTCGATCAGACCCTCGCGCGCAGCAGCGAGGTAGACCTGGCGCGAGGCCGGCGTCACGATCATGCGCACCCCCTTGGCGATGCGCCTGCCCTTCAGTATCGCAGCCGCCTGCCGCAGGTCGTCGAGCCGGCCGTTGGTGCAGGTGCCGATCAGCGCGATGTCGATTTTCTGGCCGGCCACCTCGGGAACCGCGATCACGTCATCGATATGATGATTGCGCGCGACTTGCGGCGCGAGGGTGGAAGCGTCGATCTCGATGCGTTCGGCATAACGGGCGTCGGCATCGGCCTGCACGGGACGCGGTTCCCGTGCGCCGCGTGCTTTGAGCCACGCAACCGTCTTGGCATCCGCCTCCAGCAGTGCGGCTTTCGCACCCAACTCTGCAGCGTGGTTGGCGAGCGTCATGCGATCGTCGATCTCCATCGCCGCAACCGCGGAGCCGCAATATTCCAGCGCGCGATAGTTGGCACCTTCCGCGCCCAGCCGCCCCAGCATGGTGAGCGTGATGTCCTTCGCCCAGACGCCGGGCGCAAGCCGTCCTTTCAGTTCGACGCGTATCGTCTCCGGCACGCGGAACCATAACTTGCCCGTCATCATCACCGCCGACACGTCGGTGCCCTCGACGCCGGTGCCGAAGGCGTTGAACGCGCCGTACGTCGTCGAGTGCGTGTCGGTCCCGACCACGAGGTCGCCGCAGGTCAGGTGCCCGCCTTCGGGCAGCACCTGGTGACAGATGCCGTCGCCCACATCATAGAGCACGGCGCCGTGGCGCTCGGCAAAGGCGCGCATGGCGACGTGCGTATTCGCCGCCTCGATGTGCGGCGGCGGCGAATAGTGGTCCAGGACCAGGGCGGTCCTGCTGGCAAACGGCAGGCTCGCCGCGCCGAGTTGCTCGACGCGCTTCAACGCGTTGCCCGCGCGCGCATCGTGAAGCATCGCAAAATCGACGCTGGCGACCACCACGTCGCCCGCCTTGACGGCCTTGCCGCCAGCGTGAGCACCGAGGATTTTTTCGGCAATCGTGGAGCCCATTCAGATCTCCGGAAGAGTCAGCGAGCGCCCGAGAACAGAGCGCCGCGGAAAGGCTGGAATTCTAGCAGTTTTGTTCCACGGTCACCGTGACTTCACGACGTTCATGCGGCGCACCGCATCGAGAAACAGATGGCCATCGGTTCCCAGCACGATGAGCTGCACCCCACGCCGCGCTACTGCGCGCCCGTACTCCGGATCCAGCCGGTTGCCGATGGTGGTCATGACGTACTTGCCATGCCGACGCGCCGCAGCGATCACGCGGTCGAGCGCCGCGCCGAGTTTTGGATCGTCAAAGCTCGCGCCCGGCACGCCGAGCGAAATGCCGAGATCCGTCGGCCCCACGAAGAACACCTCGAGCCCCGGCATCGCGGCAAGCGATTCGAACCCGTCGATGGTCGCCTTGTACTCGAGCATCGGGATCATCATGACAGCGTCGTTGGCCGCCGCCGCATACGCGTTCCAGTCCGGCGGACTATAGCGCGCCGCGCGTACGATGGGACACGCGCCGCGCTCTCCCGCCGGCGCATACGTCACCGCTTTCAGCGCTGCCGCGCAGTTCTCGGCGTTGGCATGCGGAACCGCGATTCCCATCGCACCCAGATTGAGCAGCTTCTTGATCAGCGCGGGATCGACGTGAGGCACGCGCACAAACGGGGCGATGCCGCTGGCATCCGCAGCGCGGATGAGGTGCGCGCAGCGATCGAGGTCGAGCGCACTGTGCTCCATGTCGATGATGACGAAATCCACGCCGGCCGCGGCCATCATCTCCACCACCATCGGGCTGCCGGTGAAGAGCAGCATCCCGGTGACCGTCTCGCCGCGCGCGAGCGCGTCTCGAATCCTGTTTTCCATCGGGTGGAGCTGTCGTGTAGAGGCAACCGAGGGTAGCGAGGCGCGTCATGCCGGTCAAGCGCTGCCCGGCGCGGGCTGCAACGGTCCGCGGTCAATGGCAGCACGCGGGCTAATATGGTAAAAAGCCGGTTCTTTTCAGCGCCGCAACCACAATTCCAAAGGCATCATGGCCCGAACCGATTCGCTCACCGCGTACGTCGCAGAGTTCATCACGCGCACCCGCGCTTCCGCCATCCCGAAGGACGTGATACACCTCGGAAAGCGTTCCATGCTCGACGGTATCGGCCTCGCGCTCGCCGGCAATGCAGCCGAGTCCGGACATATCGTGCGCAGCCATCTGCGTAGCTTGGGCATCCCGATCGACAAGGGCTGCACGGTGATCGGGACGAATCTCAAAGTGCCGCCCCGCTTCGCCGCGTTCGCCAACGGTGTGGCGATGCACGCCGACGACTACGACGACACGCAGCTCGCGATGGCGCAGGACCGCGTCTACGGGCTGCTGACCCACCCCACGGCGCCGGCGCTGCCGCCCGTGCTCGCGCTGGGGGAACTCGGCAACCATTCGGGAATCGATGTATTGACCGCGTACCAGATCGCCGTGGAAGTGGAGACCAAGATCGCCGAAGCCATCGACCCCCGGCACTACGATCACGGCTTCCACACCACGGGAACGGTGGGCACCTTCGCCGCCACTGCAGGCGCGGCCCGCCTGCTGGGCCTGAACGCCGAGCAGACCCGGCGCGCGCTCGGCATCGGCGCGAGCCAGGCCGCGGGACTGCGCGAGAACTTCGGCACCATGACCAAGCCCTTCCACCCCGGCCGCTCGTGCGAGAGCGGTGTCGTGGCGGCGGAATTCGCGCGCCTCGGATGGACGGCGACGCCGGTGGTGCTCGAAGCGAACCGCGGCTTCTTCCAGGCCGCAGGCGGCGGCTACGACGCGGCGGCGATACAAGACAAGCTGGGCGATCCGTGGACGTTCGCGATGCCGGGCGTCTCGATCAAGCCGCATCCCTCCGGTTCGCTCACGCATCCCGGCATGGGGAAGATGCTGGACCTCATCCGCGAGCACGACATTCGTCCCGACCAAGTGGCAAAAGTGCGCGTCGGCACCAACCGCCACATGCCCAATGCGCTGATCCATCACCGCCCGAAGACCGAGCTGCAGGCCAAGTTCAGCATGGAGTTCTGCATGGCGATCCTGCTGCTCGAACGCAAAGCGGGGCTGGCACAATTCACCGACCAGGTCATCAATCGGCGGGACGTGCAGCGCATGATCGAGCGCATCGATTTCAGCGTGCATCCCGAGGCGGAAACCGCCGGCTACGAGAAGATGACCACGATCATCGACATCGAGCTGAACGATGGCCGCACCATCAGCGGCCGCGCGGATTTCGGCAAGGGCAGCCCGGTCAATCCCATGAGCGATGCGGAACTCACGGACAAATTCCGCGAATGCGCCGCCTGGGGCAAACTGCCCGGTGCGCAGGCCGAAAAAGTGATCGACATGGTGTACGGGCTGGAAAAGCTGAAGAGCATCCGTGAACTGATGCGCCTGCTCGCGCCGGCGCGCACCGCGAGCAAACGCGCCGCCCCGCCACGCAAGAGCGCGCGCCGCAAATGAGTGCCCGTCTTCCGGTCATCGGGCTCATGCTCGGCGACGTCACCGGCATCGGCCCCGAGATCTCGGCAAAGCTCCTGAACGGCAGCCCGGCGGCGCGGCATAACGTGCGGCTCGCCGTGATCGGAGACGCCCGCGTGCTCGAACTCGGCGCGCGCGACGCGGGCGTGAAGCTTGCGTGGCGCACCTACGAAACGCTGGGCGCGGTGGACTGGTCGCGTCCCGAGCTGCCGCTGATCGATCTCGGCAATATCGATCCTTTATGTTTCGAGCGCGGCGCGGGTTCCGCGGAATCGGGCCGCCTCACCGGAAAAACGCTCAAGTACATGATCGACCAGGCGCTCGCCGGGCAGCTCGACGGCATCTGTTTCGCGCCGCTCAACAAGGGCGCGATGCACAAAGGCGGCTGGAAGTTCCACGACGAGCACCAGATGTTCGCGCACCTGACGGGCCACAGCGGCTTCTTCGGTGAGATGAACGTGATCAAGGAGTTCAGCACCTTCCGCGTCACTTCCCACATCGCGCTGCGCGAAGCGGTCAACCTGATCACGCCCGAGCGCATCACCGCGGCGATCTCGCTTGCGGACACGACGCTGCGCGCCGCCGGCCACGCAACCCCGTGCATAGGGGTGGCTGCGCTCAACCCGCACGGTGGCGAAGGCGGACTGTTCGGTGACGAGGAGATCCGCATCATCCGCCCGACCGTGGAGCAGATGCGCGCGGGCGGCATCGCGTGCGAGGGCCCCATCCCCTCCGACACCATTTTTCTGCGCGCGCTGCGCGGCGAATTCGACGGCGTCGTGATGATGTACCACGACCAGGGCCAGATCGCGACCAAGCTGCTGGGCTTCAACAAGGGCGTCACGGTCACTGCCGGTCTCAAAACCGTCTTCACGACACCTGCCCATGGCACCGCCTACGATATCGTGGGCCAGGGCAAGGCGGACCCCGGCGCGCTCGAACATGCGTTCGGGCTCGCGGCGAAACTGGCCGCAGCGCGGCTGCACTAGGTGAAGGCAGCCGTTACCCACTTTTTGCGACAACACAACGTCGAGTCTGTTGAGGAGAGCAACCATGTCATCGTTCCATCCCCGTTTTTCGTTGTCCGCGTTGATGAGCGCCGTGCTGCTTGCGCTCGCGCCTGGCGCCGGCGCGGCCGATTACCCGACCAAGCCGATACGTCTCGTCATCGGGTTTGCGCCGGGCGGCGGCACTGACACCACCGCCCGCGCGCTCAGCAACAAGCTGAGCGCCTCCCTCAACC
>JBQTHU010000075.1:0-5839 GCA_052389535.1 Betaproteobacteria bacterium
ACGGTCACCCACCCGAGGTACGCTGGCCGAACAACGCCCGGCTCGCGGTCAGCATAGCGATCAATTTCGAAGAGGGGGCGGAGAATTCCATTGAAGCGGGCGACGATACGGCAGAACGTATCGGCGAAGTGACGACTGTCATACCGCCCGGCGTACGCGATATCGGACAGGAGCAGCTCTTCGCATATGGCATGCGGGCTGGCATCTGGCGGATACTGGATGCCCTCGACCGTCGCAAGATCGCAGCCACTTTCTGGATGTGCGGTTATGCCGTGCAGCGGGTGCCGCAGATCGCGCGCCGCGTGGTGGACGCCGGCCACGAAGCAGCCTGCCACGGCTGGCGTTGGCGGCCGCATTCCGACTTCACGGATCCCGAAGCCGAGCGCCAATCCCTGCTTCAATGCATAGAGACTATTGAGTCCGCTACGGGCACACGACCGGTCGGGTTTTATTGCCGCGGCAGCCAAAGTGACCACACGCGTGATCTGTTGATCGATCTCGGCTTCGAGTACGACAGTAACGCCCTTGACGACGATCTGCCCTATTGGGTGAAAGGCGCGAATGGCAAGTCGCTGCTCGTGATTCCCTATGCGCTCGACACCAACGACATGAAGTTCTACCACCCTAATGGCTTCGTCACGCCTCAGGACTTCATCGACTACACGCGAAGCGCCATCGACGCATTGTTGGAAGAGGGGGCGCACGGAAGTCCGAAGATGCTCAATATCGCCTACCATCTGAGGATTGCCGGCAGGCCTGCGCGCATCACTACGCTTACCAGCATTCTTGACTATCTCGTGAGCCTCAAGGATGCAGTGTGGATTGCACGTCGCCGCGACATCGCTGACTTCTGGCGCGAGAAATTTCCGACGTGATTAGGATCTTGGACAGGGTGGTGAGAAACTAAATGACTTCACTCGTTCAAAATGCAGTGGGTAGCCTGGTGCTCGCCGTCATCGTTACGGCAAGTTGTTGGGCACAGGGCGGCGGCGATCCTGCCAAAGATTATCCGAATCGAGCCCTACGGCTGATCGCGCAGTTCCCGCCCGGCAGCTCTACGGACATCGCGGCCCGGCTCATCGGTCAACAGCTTACTGACACATTCCGGCAGCAGGTCGTGGTGGATAACCGCCCGGGTGCCGGCGGCAGGCTGGGCACCGAGTTGGGCGCAAAAGCAACCGCTGACGGATACACATTGACCATGGGCGTCGCCGGTCCCATGAGCGTTGCGCCGGCGCTGTACCGCAAACTGCCTTACGACGTTCTGCGTGACTTTTCCCCCATAACGAACGTTTCCACTCAGGCCCAGGTGATCATTGCAAACGCCGCCTACAGTGCAAAACCGAATGACGCATGAGAAGCTCTCCGCATTCATCAAGGCCGAGATCGCAAAATGGGGCAAGGTGATCAGGCCTCCGGCGCCCGCGCGGAGTGAATGCGTGACGATAGAAAACGTCTGGCAGGAGATTCGCATGAATACGTCGAAATCACTGATATCCGTAGCGGCGGTTGTGGTTGGTTTGCTGTTAACGACGGGCGCTGCGTTGGCGCAGCAGGCTACCAAGGACGCCAAAGCTTTTCCCGTCCGTCCGGTTCGTTTGGTGGTGCCCGTTCCGCCCGGCGGCAGCAGCGACGCGTCCGCGCGCATCATCGGCCAGAAACTCTCGGATACCTGGGGCCATCAGGTCATCATCGACAATCGCGCGGGCGCCGCCGAGATCATCGGCACGGAGATCGTCGCGAAGTCGAATCCTGACGGCTATAACCTGGTGCTCGTCTCGCTCCGCTTCTCGGTCAATCCCAGCCTGCTCAAGATGCCCTACGATGCGGTGCGGGATTTCGAGCCGGTCACCATGACCGCTGCGGTCGGCAACGTTCTGGTGGTCAACGTGAAGTCGTCCGTGCAATCGGTCAAGGACGTGATCGCGCTCGCGAAACAGAAGCCAGGCGAACTAACCTTCGCCTCCTCCGGTATCGGCGGCGCACCGCACCTCACGGGTGAGTTCTTTGCGTTGCAGACGGGCGTGAAACTCACGCACATCGCCTATAAGGGCGGCGGACCCGCTATTGCCGATCTCCTCGGCGGCAACGTCGCCATGAGCTTCGCGTCCATGACGTCGTCGCTGCCGTTCATCAAGGCCGGTCGTCTGCGGCCGCTCGCGGTGTCGTCCCGGGAGCGCCTTACGCAACTGCCCGATGTGCCGACGATGATCGAGGCGGGGATCCCGAACCTCGAGGTGCGGGACTGGCAGGGCATCCTCGCAGCGCGCGGGACGCCGAAGCCTATCGTGGACAGGATTTCAGGCGACATCGCCCGGATCCTGAAGCAGCCTGACGTGCAGGCGCGCTACGCCGCCGCCGGGATGGTAGTCATCGCGAGCAGCCCGGGCGAATTCCGCGAGGTGCTTGCTTCCGAGATCAAGCGCTGGGCCAAGGTCGTCAAGGACGCGAACATCAAGCCGCAGGGATAGCGGACCGGTCAATCCGGGATCTCGGGGTCGACGAGGTTCGCGAGCTGTCCGAGCGATTCCTGCCACCCGAGATAGCAGGCCTCGGCGGGAATGACGTCGGGCACGCCTTCCTGCACGATCATCAATTCAGTCCCGCAGGACACTTTCCTCAACGTGACGGACACCTGCATTTCGTCCGGCAGGTTCGGATCGTCGAATTTGTCCGTATATCGGATGCGCTCGTTCGGCGTCAGCTCGAGATACCGTCCGCCGAAGGAATGGCTCTTTTCCGTGGTGAAGTTGGTGAACGACATCCTGTGCGTGCCGCCCACCTTGGCGTCGAGCTGATGGACCTTGCCGGTGAAGCCGTGCGGCGGCAGCCACTTGACCATGGCCTCGGCGTCGAGAAACGATCGATAAACCCGCTCGGGCGGCGCACGGAGAACGCGGTGAAGCCGGATGGTGCTGGGCATGTTCGCTCCTTTCGTCTTGGTAATCATTTCATTGTCGATCGGGCCGCTGACAAATCGACATGCGAACCGTCCTTCTGCAGTATTCGCGGATGGTAAGATACTTCGGCATCGAAGCCGAACGATGCACCAGAACAAAGGAGGAGGAATGAACATTTTTCCAACGCGAAGGTTGATTCTCGCACTTGCCTGTTGCGGCCTCGCAGCGGCGACGAACGGCGCGCTGGCGCAGGGCTATCCCGTCAAGCCGGTGCGGGTCGTGGTGCCCTTCTCGCCGGGCGGCGCGACCGATCTCACCGGGCGCACGCTGGGCGTCAGGATGACCGAGGGCTTGAAGCAGCAAGTCGTCGTGGAGAACCGCACGGGCGCGGGCGGGGTGATCGGCGCGGACATCGTGGCCAAGGCGCCGCCCGACGGCTACACGGTGCTGCTCGCCACGCCCGCGGAGACAGCGATCCTGCCGCACATGCAGAAGATGCCGTATGACGCGCTGCGCGATTTCGCGCCGGTATCGCTCGCCACCGCCTCGCCGTTGATCCTCGTAGTGCATCCGTCGCTGCCGGTGCGGTCGGTGAAAGAGCTGATCGCATTCGTCAGGGCGCGCCCCCGGCAGTTGAGCTACGGCTCGGCCGGCACCGGCGGCGTCCATCACCTTGCGGCCGAACAGCTCAAGGTCGCCTACAAGCTCGACATGGTGCACGTGCCGTACAAAGGCGTCGGTCCCGTCATTCCCGATCTGATCGGCGGCCACATCCCGATGACCTTTTCCAGCATGCCGCCATCGATGCCTCACGTGAGGTCGGGCAAGCTGCGGGCGCTCGGCGTTGCCTCCGACAAGCGTTCGCCCGCTGCGCCGGAAGTGCCGACGATGACCGAGGCGGGAGCGCCCGATTTCGTCGCCACGAACTGGTTTGCCTATTTCGTGCCGGCGGGCACGCCCGCAGCCGTGATCAGCACGCTCAACGCGGAGATCAACCGCACGTTGAAGCTGGAAGACGTGAAGGGGAAACTCCTCCCGCTGGGACTGGAGACGCGCGGCACCACGCCGGGCGAACTCGGCAAATTCCTGCGCGAAGAGAGCCAGAAGTTCGCGAAGCTGATCAAGGCCGCCGGGGTGAAGGCGGAATAGGGCGTTACCGGCTCAACGCGCGCGCGGCCGCTTCCGCCGCGATGCTGCGCCCAGTTTCTTAAGGTTGAGCACGCCGAGTTGCGACAGCACGGTCGCGAGATCGTAATACACGGTTTCTGCCCGGAGGCGCGCGCCGCGAAATTCCCACAGCACGCAGGCGCGTACCTTCGCTTTTTTGCCGGTCGGCGGGATGCCGAAGAACGGGCCGCGGTGGGTGCCGCGCCATTCGTTTTCCGTCACGACGTAATGGGGGCCTTCGGTGACGATTCTTCTCACGCGCACCTTGAAGTCCGGGAAACCGCGCCATTGCGCGAGATAACGGTCCGCGACCGCCTTGGGGCCCACGAACGGCTTCGGGGAGATGTTGACGGCACAGATGCAGTCGCGGGTCATGCCGGCGAGCAGGCCATCGAGATCCTGCGTGCTTTCCTGCATGATGTGCTCGCGGATGATTTTGCGGCGCGCGTTCCTCAATGCTGTACCCACCATCTCATGCCTCCGGTCACGTGATCTGCGTATCGTGATCCTTGTCCGTAACTGTCTGATCCCGCGTGGAATTCTAATGCACAACTCATTGATGGCCTAAAAATAGCGCGTTTTGTATAATATGTGATACATGCGTGACAAACGATACGTTGATTTTGGGGGCTCTCTGAGGAAACTCAGGGAAAAGCAGGGATTGTCCCAGGAAGCTGTCGCGAAAGCTGCCGGCATTGGACGGTCCACGCTCGTACATCTTGAAGGTGGCGCTGATGCCCGGTTATCGAGAATTCAAGCTGTAGCGAAGGTGCTGGGCGCTGACATCGAGCCCGTTGCAGAACGAAGTGAATTGCTGGAACGACGGCAAGCGCGGTTGCAGCAAGCCCTGCGGGCGCAATTTCTCCAAAATGCGCATCTCCGAATAGCCGCACGATTGCTATCCGAGGATCCTTCTGAAATCGAAGCCCTGGAGGATGCCAGGAGGATGGTCAGTCTATGGGAGCGTGAGCGGGTTTGCAGCCCCTTTTATATTGAAGCCTGGAAAAAGCTTCTAAGCGGTCCTCCAAAGAAGGTCGGAAAAGGACTTGCTCAAATTGACGAGAAATGGGAACCGGCCCTCCTGCAGAACACTCCGTTTGGCTCCAGAGTAAGGCAGCAGGCATGAATTTGGCGCAACTCGACACGCTACTGAGCGACATTTCGCGTGAGCGGGGTGTGAACTCATTTGTCGTGATGGGCAGCCTGAGTGTACTCGGGTTGAGCCAGGATCGCCCCCCTCCGGAACGGATGTTGTTGTCGAACGAAGTGGATGCCTATCCGGAGCTCGATCCGGGGTTGGCACTCGAGCTGGCAAAACAGTGGGGCCAAGGATCCGAATTTGAACGATTGCATGGGTACTACTTTGACCCGATTCGACCTCAATTGCCTACGCTTCCTGCTGGTTGGCAAGAGCGCATGATTCCATTGAAATTGCCCTCGGGCGTGGCGGTGAGGTTCCTGGATCCCAACGATGCAGCAGTTTCCAAATATGCTCGTGGCGAACCCAAGGACAGCGAGTGGATTCGTGAAGGCTTGCGTCAATCCTTACTCTCGCTAGCGACAATCGAGTATAGATTTCGAGAAACACCATTTCTTGATCGGCAAGAACATGACCGGGCGAAGGCCATGCTCGAAGAGGACCGACAGTGGCTTTCGGCAGTAAATAAAGTCGAGCCCGAGTGAATTAACAGCACCGACCGGCTCGACGTATCCGGCATTCATGTTCGGTAGAGCCCGTGCCGCTGCGCAACCCGAGCCAGCAGGTCGGCGAT
>JBQTHU010000076.1:0-12503 GCA_052389535.1 Betaproteobacteria bacterium
ACGTGTTCGGCAGGAATGGCTCCGCGGAGGCGTTGGAAGATGTTGACGTCGTCGTTCGGATGACAGACGCGCCCGCTCGGCGAATTGCATTTGCGCGGGTTGACGCGCTGCGACTGGAACTGGAGGCATTCGCGGCCGCCATCGCGACAAACGCGCCGTATCCCATCCCGTTCGAGCAAATGACGGACGGTGTCGCCGCGCTGGAGGCGATTATAGAATCGCTGGACGCCGAGAATCCGATACTGGTTGATAGGTCGTAACGGAGCAGGCGATTTCCGACCGACGATTTCGAAAGCTCACGCCCCATGCATACAGCGCGATCGATTCCCTCCCGATATACGCCCGACGCGACCGTGCGCTCCACGCCGGAGACCGTCAGTTGGGGCTGGATCGCCGCGAACCGGAGTCCGGTGCTGCGCGTGCAATCCGGGCAGACGGTGAGGATCGACACGGTCTCGAACCAGGGCATCAACACCAGGCAGGATCCGGTTTCCTTCTTCGCGGCCGCCGGCATCCGTCCCGAGGAGGTGCTGCAGGACGCCAAGGACATCTTCAGCACGGTGCGGCGCGACGAGGACGCGGGAGCGCATGTGCTGACCGGACCCATTTACGTCGAGGGCGCACGGCCGGGCGACATGCTGGAAGTGCGCATACTCGACATCGCGTTTCGCGTGCCGTACGGGGTAAACACGCCGGCCCCGGGTCGGGGAGTGCTGCCGGATCTGATCGCCCAGCCGACGCCGAAGATCATCAAGCTCGATCTCGCGCGCAAAGTGGCGCTGTTTTCCGGAAATGTCGAGGCGCCGCTCGCGCCTTTCATGGGCATCGTCGCCGTCGCGCCTGCGCCGGATGCGGTACGCGTCAGCACCCGGCCGCCCGGTCCCTACGGCGGCAACATGGATTTCAGACACCTTACCGCCGGCGCCACGCTCTACCTGCCGGTATTCAACGATGGCGCGCTGCTCTATACCGGCGATGGGCACGGGATGCAGGGCGATGGCGAGGTCGACGGCTCGGCGCTGGAGATTTCGCTGACACCGACGCTGCAGATCATCGCGCATGAGGGCGCGGGTAACGGCATGAAATGGCCGCGCGCGGAAGATGCCGCGCACTA
The DNA here is from genome assembly GCA_052389535.1 of Betaproteobacteria bacterium. Lineage (GTDB taxonomy): Bacteria > Pseudomonadota > Gammaproteobacteria > Burkholderiales > SG8-41 > DSOT01. The sequence continues at coordinate 1,115 of JBQTHU010000076.1, forward strand.
TTACACGATGGGAATGGACGCCGACCTCGGCCAAGCTCTGACCAACGCGGTCCGGGAAACGGTCGACTTCCTGCAGCAGCATGCGGACCTCACTTCGGCGGATGCCTATTCGCTCGCCAGCCTCGGCGTCGATTTCAGGATCGGCGAAGCGGTGAATGTGGTGAAAATGGTCTACGGCATGATCCCCAAAAAACTGTTCCGGCAGAACCCGGAGTATTGGCACTCGCAACACGTTCGCTCATCGGGCGCAGCGGAGGATGCATGAGGCATAAACACGCGTTTCGGGAAGCGTGAACCGCGGAATGCAGGCCATCGTATTAAGGGAGTTCGGACCTCCGGAAAACCTGAGGTGGGAGACAGTACCGCTGCCGGAACTCCAGGCAGGCGAGGTGCTCGTTCGCGTAGGTGCGGTGAGCGTGGACCTCTTTCAGATGGAATTCCGCAGCGGCCGGGCGCTGCAAGTCGCGCTTCCCCGCATCATGGGCAACGGCGTGGCGGGCGAAGTGGCGGAGTTGGGACCAGGCGTCACAGGGGTCACTCGCGGTCAGCGTGTCGTCGTCTGCAACAACGTCAGTTGCGGGAATTGCAGATACTGCCGGATCGGCCGCGAGGTCCTGTGCTCGAACCTCAACAATCATCGCGGCGGAATCATCGGCGCGCATCGCGATGGCGGCTACGCGGAGTTCGTTGCCGTTCCTGCGCGAAATCTTCTTACACTGCCCGACGCCGTCTCCTTCGAGGAGGCCTGTCTCGTTCCCAATACCATTGCGCCGGTCGTCAAGGCGTGTGCGGGGCGCGCCCGCATTCACCCCGGAGAAAACGTGCTCATCATCGGGGCGGGCGGCGGCATGGGTCTTCATGCTGTGCAGATGGCTTGCGCCTGCGGGGGACGGGTGCTGGCAGCCCTCCGCTCGACCCGAACCTCGGACGCTGTACTGAAATCGGGCGCCGCTGCAGTGCTGGTGAAGGAAACGCACGAGCTGCCGGGCGAGGTGCGTCGCCTGACGGATGGGTGGGGAGCGGACGTGGCGCTCGATTTCGTGGCAACCCGGGAAACGCTCGGCGCGAGTCTTGCCGCGCTCGCTCCCGGGGGCAGGCTGGTCATCATGGGCTATTTCCCCCGCGGTGGCGTCCTGGAGACGCCCACGTGGGTGTTCACGGAGGAAGTGGTGGTCACCGGAAACCGTTCTGCGGGAAGACAGGACGTGGCGGAGGCGATTGCTCTTATCCAGAACGAACGAATCAAACCCGTCGTGGGCCAGGTCTTTCCCTTGAAGGACGCTGTCAAGGCCCACCAGGCATTCGAGGCGCGACAAATCGTAGGACGGGCGGTGCTGGTCGTTTGAATCGGTTTCAGAACGACCGAAGCGCCCTGCTCACAGCTTCCTACTGACTGTGATACAGGTCGGCGCCTTTCACCACGCGCCTCCACTTCTCCGTTTCCGACTTGAGCCACGCGCCGAGTTCCTCGGGTGCGCTGCCGATGGGGTCGGCCCCGAGGCCGCTCAGGCGCTGCCTGACCTCCGGCGCCGCGAGCCCGCGGGCGACTTCGCGCTGCGTCTTCTGGACGATGTCCTGCGGCGTGCCGGCCGGAGCGAGCAACGCGCCCCAACCGATCGAGACGAATCCCGGAAATCCGGACTCGATCATCGTCGGCGTATCGGGGAATACCGACGCGCGCTTCTCGCCGCACACCGCCAGCAGCCGCAGCCGCCCGGAGCGGACGAAAGGCGTTACGCCCGCCGAGGGCGAGAACATCATCACAACCTGGCCGGCCACCAGCTCCGTGATCGCAGGCGTCTCGCCCTTGTACGGCACGTGCAGCGTTTTCAGTTTGGCGTCGAGACGGAACAGCTCGGCGGTGAGATGGGTCTGGTTGCCCACTCCAAACGAGCCATAGCGCAGATCGCCCGGCCGTGAACGGCCGACCGCGACCAGCTCCTTGACCGAACGGGCCGGCAACTGGGGATGGACGACGAGCGCGATCTGGTTCATCACCGTCTGGGTGACGGGCGTGAGATCTCGCAAGGGGTCGTAGGGCAGCGCTTTGTACACCGACGGATTGATCGTCAGCAGGGAAGTAAAGCCGTAGAGGTAGGTGTAACCGTCCGGTTTCGACTTGACCACCATTTCAGTGCCGATGATGCCGTTCGCCCCCGGGCGGTTGTCCACGATGACCTGTTGGCCCCAGGCTTCCGTCAGCTTGGCGGCTACGGCACGCGCGACTAGGTCGGTGCCGCCCCCCGCGGGTTGCGGCAGCACGATGCGCACTACACGGTTGGGATAATCTCCGGCCGCGGGCTTGGGCTGCGCGGCAACAGATGCGGGGGCTAAAGCCGCGACAGCGGCCATCATCAGACACCACGACGTCGAAAGTCTCATGCGCCCTCTCCGTGAGTGCTTGTATTTGATGCTGACACGGCTATTATTGCCGCTACTATACTCGCAAAAAAATTCATTGATCAGGCCAGCGGCTTTCTCTGTCGCGCGTGCTGATCATGGGCACCTTGCGCTGCAAGTAAGGAGGAGAAATGAATATGTCTGTGCGTGGCTCTTCCGCCACATTGCTCTTCGTTTCACTCACGATTTACGCCGGCCTCGCTGCCGCGCAGACCTATCCCGCCCGACCGGTGCGGGTCATCGTGCCTTTTGCACCCGGAGGCTCGACCGACATCGTGGCGCGCCTGCTTGCGCCGCGGTTATCCGAAAACCTGGGCCAGTCGGTGGTGGTGGAGAATCGCGCGGGCGGCGGCACGGCGATCGGTATGGAGCACGTCGCGAAGTCGCCGCCCGACGGCTACACGCTGGGCGTCGCCACCCTGACCTTTGCGCTCAACCCGAGCCTTCGCAAGCTGCCGTACGACACCCTCAGGGATTTCGCGCCGGTGAGCCTCGTGTCCATCGTGCCGTTCGTGATGGCGATACACCCTTCGGTGCCGGCCCGGTCGGTGAAGCAGCTGATCGCGCTCGCCAGAGCGAAACCGGGCGCCCTGAATTATTCATCCTCGGGCATCGGCAGCGCGTCGCAGATGGCGACCGAACTCTTCAAGTACATGACCGGCACGGACATGGTGCACATTCCCTACACCGGCGGCGGCCCCGCGATGGTGGCCCTGCTGAGCGGACATGTGTCGCTGTTCGTGATCAGCATTCCCGGCGGGCTTCCGCACTTCAAGTCCGGCAGGCTGGTTCCTCTCGGCGTCACGAGCTCGAAGCGCGATCCAACCATTCCCGAAGTGCCGTCTATCGCCGAATCGGGGCTGGCGGGATATGAGCTACTCGAGTACCAGGGTATCGTCGCGCCTGCGGCGACGCCGCGCGCTGTCATCAGCCGCCTGCATCAGGACATCATCAAATCCCTGTCCGCGCCCGACCTGAAAGAGCGCTTTACCACTTCGGGTGCCTACGTGGTGGGAAGCACGCCCGAGGAATTGAACGACCACATCAGAACGCAGATCGCCAACTGGGCGAAAGTGATCAAGGCGGCGGGTATCAAGCTGGAGTGAGCGTCGATTCCCGCGAGGCGAGCTTCTCTTCCAGCTCGCCCAGCGTGAGGACCCAGCCGAGCCGGCGCTCGATGTTGGCGAGCGCAAACTGGTGCAGATCGTGGCCGTAAGCTGACGCGACGCAATCGGACACGACCACCACCCGCAGCCCGCGGTTGTACGCGCCGAACGCCGTCGCGAGTACGCAGGTATTGGTGTTGCATCCCGCGATCAACAGCGTGTCTATCTTCATGAAGCGCAGCAGCAGCTCGAGCGGCGTGCCCAGAAAGCTGTCGAAGGTGCGCTTGCTGTCGACGATGAGATCGGCCGGCTGCACATCGAGGGCGGGCACGATCTGACCGCCGACCGAACCCGGACTCTTGTGGTGCGCGAAGTTGCTCTGGCGGTCGGGCGTGAAGGACTCCTTCAGCTCAAGCATCGCGCGTTCGAACGGATGGTTGGCGAGCAGCGGCGCTTCGTACACCGTCGTGGCATGGATGACCGGGATGCCAGCCCGGCGCGCCAGCGCAAGCAGCCGATTGGTGCCGGCGATCACGCGATCGCATTCGGATTCGGGCACCGGAAGCGAGGCGATCGCCGGGTCGAGGTTACCCCGCTGGCAGTCTATCGTCAGCGCAGCGATCTGCGCGGGATCGAGCTTCAAGGCATTCTTCATGCGCTCGATCGTGCGCGAGCGGTCGATCATCGGGGACATCGGCACCTCCTTCGGCGGGTCAACGAGCGGGATGGTCCACCCGGCGCGCGTGGCCAGGCCGGAAGCGGCCCTCCAGCGCATCGCGCATCCAGTCCGCCACCTGGAGATAGAAGTCCGGCAGGCGGCCGCCGAAAGTGTGCGTCTCGTTCTCGTAGACCCACATCTCCTTGGGGCAGCGCAGCATGTCGAAAAGCTGCTCGGCATCCTCCAGCGGGCAGAGCTCGTCGAACTCGCCCATCGCGAGCAGCATCGGACACTCGATCTTCGCCGCGAGCGGCGCGAGCGTCATCTGCCCGGCCATCTCGTCGAACGCCTGCTCGTCGTGGATGTTCGACATGTACATGTAGTTCGCGCGATACGCCGGCTTGCCGTGCTTGAAGATGGTGTCCTTCTGCTGATAGACGCCCATCGCCCCGACGCACGCCTGCACGCGGGAATCATGGGCGGCGATGCGCGGGCCCCAATAGCTGCCCATGCTCCAGCCGTAGACGCCGATGCGGCTCGAATCGATCTCGGGGCGCTGTTCTAGAAAGTCGATGGCGGCCGATCCGGCGCGCTCGAAGTTGTCGAGCGTGACCCAGGTCTCGCGCACGTTGCTCTCGCCCTGGCCCGGCCCGTCGATGGTGAGCGTCGCCATGCCCCGGCGGCGGAAGTGATTGTGATACGGGCTCGGCATGTACTCCTTGATCGTGTCCATGCCCGGGATCACGAGCACGCAGGGCGACTTCTGCGCGCCGGGCACCGTCTGGAGGATTCCCGGGATAGTCCGGCCGTTCTCGAACGGGATTTCGACGCGGCGGACGTGGGCCTCCTCGAAGTATTCCGTGAACTTCTGGTAGCAGGAAATCAGCCGCGCATACAGCTCGCGCTTGCGAGGCGTGTTCTCGTGGATGACGCCGCATGCCGGGCCGTAGTAGAGCGCGGCGCGATAGTAGAATTCCGCCGCGCTCTCCCGGTGACCTGCGGCCTCGGCCTCGCGCGCGAGCGCCTCCTCCTGGCTCGCGGTGCGCACCCACTCCTTTACCACCGCACCCGGGACCTTGATGCGCTCGGTAGTGCGCCTCACGTCGGCGGGGCGAAAGCCCCACTCGACGAACATCACGGCGCGGAAGCCGAATACGTCGAGTACCTTGTAGAACTCCTCGGTAATCCACTTCTGCCCTTTGCGGCTGTGATCCAGCATTGGCGCTCCTGTACTCTATGCGTTACTCTCGGCACGAGAGTAAAAGATTGGACGCCGATAGACAAGAATAGGGCCCGATATGACTGGCCGCCGCATTCGCAGGTCGGCGGGGAAAAGCCAGGACCACTCTCGCGAAGAAGTGCATTGAGCCTATGGCGACAAGAAGCTCCGCTGCGCTGAACGAATTGAGCGCGCTCGAAATCGCCGCGGCGGTTCGCAGCGGCCGCACGACGTGCGAAGCCGTGTCGCGTGCGTGTCTCGAGCGCATCGCCGAGCGCGAGCCCCGCGTGCAGGCATGGGAATACCTCGATCCGGAACTCGCCATCGCGCAGGCGCGCGCGCTCGACAAGAGCGGCGCATCGGGACCGCTCATCGGCGTTCCGTTCGGCGTGAAGGATATCATCGATACCTTCGACATGCCGACGGGATACGGCTCCCCGATCTACGCCGGCCATCGCCCGCGGCGCGACGCCGCGTGCGTCGCATTGAGCCGCAAGGCGGGCGGCGTGGCGATGGGCAAGACGGTCACCGCGGAGTTCGCCGTCAATTTCCCGGGCAAGACCCGCCACCCCGCCGATCCGGCCCGCACGCCGGGTGGCTCGTCCAGCGGATCGGCCGCGGCGGTCGCCGACCTGATGGTCCCGCTCGCGCTCGCCACGCAGACCACCGGCTCGACGATCAAGCCGGGATCCTTCTGCGGCGTCTTTGCCTATCGCCCCACGTTCGGCGATGTCCGGCTCTCCGGGGTCATGGAGTCCTCGGGCTCGTGCGATGCGGTCGGCTTCCACGCGCGCACGGTCGAGGACATCGCGCTCCACCGCGATGTGGCGGTGGGCGTCGATCCCGAGCCGCTTCCGGACGACGTGCCCACGCCCCGCATCGGCTTCGCCCGCGTCGCGCAGTGGCCGCGCCTCGAGCCGTCCACGCAGGCGCTCCTCGAAGATGCGGCACGGCGGCTCGCGCGTGCCGGCGCAAAAGTCAGCGAGGCCGAGCTGCCGGCGGAATTCGCGCAGGCGGAGGACGCGCACCGCACGATTTCATGCCGCGAGTTCGCGCTCAATTTCACGCGCGAGATCGAGCATCACTGGGAGGCGCTGAGCGAGGATTTGCGCGGCGGAAAAATCAGGACCGGCATGCAGTGCAGCTTCGAGCAGTATCGCGCCGCGCAGGACCTGGCGCAGCGTTGCCGGCGGGGATTCGAGCAGATGTTCGCCGATTACGACGTGCTGCTCGCGCCCGCCGCAGCCGGCGAGGCGCCGGTAGGATGGAACACGGGCGACTCATCGTTCGCGTCGAGCTGGACGCTCATGCACGTGCCCGTGATGAACGTCCCCGTGTTCACAGGGCCGAACGGGCTGCCGGTCGGCGCGCAGGTCATTGCCGCGAACGGCAACGATCGAAAGCTCTTCGCCGCCGCGCGCTGGATTTACCGGCAACTGATCGGCTAGAGATTCCCCCTCACAGTCGAAGTAACCCGACTTCGGTCACCTCGTCACGCGTGTGACTTGAACTGCAGGATATCGAAGCCCGAGTAGCGATCGACGATGTAGACGAGCCCCTTCTCGTCCACGTCCACGTCGTTGGTCTGCGGCGCGACTTTCCCCGGCGCCGGTTCCGGAATGAAGAAGCCGACTTCCTGCGGCGCGGTCGGCTCTTTGATATCGACGATGCGCAGGCCGCCCGCAAACCACGCGCAGTAGACGAGCGTCGCGCCGCCCCTGGTGTGCTCCTGGAACTGGTGCGCGCCAAAACGGCCCGGCGCGGCGCGGCTCCACGGCGAATCGAGTTCGCTCACTTCGTAGATCGCGAGCGGCTGGATCTTGTCCACGTCCGTCACGTCGAACACCCACAGGCAACCATGCGGGCGACCGCGCCGCTTCGCCATTTCCTCCGCGCTGTGCGCGTGATCTTCCTCGTCGATCGCGACGGCGATCTGGCGGCCGTCGATCGGCGGCATGCCCATGAAGGTGTGTGACGGCTCGGGAAACGGCGGATGGTAGTTGTATTCGCCGATGGTGCGCAGCTTGCGGATGTCGGACGCATCGATGACCCGAACGCCGCCGTGCCAGCAACCGGCCCAGAGCCGATCGCCCTCCCGCAGCGCGTGATGCAAGCGGTGCTGGCGGCCGGACCAGGTCGGTTTCTCGCCGCCTGCGATGTGCTGCCCCGGCAGCCACCAGCGCGACACTTCCTCCGGTTTCGCGGGATTGCGAATGTCGTAGATGACGAGGATGTTGCCGATGTAGCCCGGCATCTCGGTCGAGATGTACGCGTAATCGGCGTCCATGTCGAAGCGGTGCACGCCTCGCCCGTGGGTGCGGTGATGCGTGATGAGCCTGGGTTTCGTTCGATCGGAGACGTCGTAGATCTTGAAACCGCCCTGCTGGTAAGGGGTCTTTTCCGCGGCTTCGACCGCCGGAATGTCCGATTCCTTCACGCCCAGTTTTTCCGCGAGTTCCGCGTGCGTCGGCGCGCGTCCCAGCGCGGCAGTGAGCTGCGTGCGCAACTTGGGCAGCTCGTCCGCTTTGCGCCCGATTCCCGTCATGTTCTGTTCCATGTTGACGATCATGATGTCGCCGATCACGCGCGCCTTGTGGCTGTGCGAGGTCGGGTCGCCCACGGCGATTTGCGACACGACGCGCGGCTTGCGCGAGTCGGAGATGTCGAGAATGCTGGTGCTGAGGCCTTCTTTATTGGTGATGTGGCCGACGTAGGCGTACTTGCCATCGACGTAGACCTGCCCCGCGCCCGGCAGATCGAGATGCGAGAGGCGCGAAACGTTGTGCGCGAGGGACGGCGTTTGATTCGGAGCGTTCATGCGGTGTGCCTTTCGTGCGTAGGGCGGTGCGTTCGTGCGTGACCGGATCGAGTGGTGCGTTCCCTGCGTGGCTGTATCTATTGGTGCCTTCGTGCGCGGAGCGACAATTCTACACGACCAATTTGTCCCCACCTTCATAAGGAGGGGGTGCCGGCCAAGCGGGCGGGGTGGTGAGCGCTTCTAACAGCGTTATACTTTCACTACATCGATACAAGAATGGAGGAGGCTATGCGTCCCACAAGAGCGCTCGTTACGCTGACCGCATTCTTTTGCTTCGTTCCCATTGCATCGTCCCAGGAATTTCCGACCAAAGCGGTTCGCATGATCGCGCCCTTCGCACCCGGAGGCGCGACGGATGCGCTCGCGCGGGTGGTGAGCCAGAAGCTCTCCGAGCGCTGGAAGCAGCAGGTGATCGTGGACAATCGTCCCGGTGCCGGCGGCAACATCGGTGCTGAGCTTGCTGCGCGCGCGGCACCGGACGGCTACACGTTGGTCGTCGCGGGCGCGCCGCATGCGATCAACATGACGCTCTACCGCAAGCTTGCGTACGATCTGCAGAAGGATCTCGTCGCCATCAACCGCATCGCCGGCTACCCCAGCGCGATCGTCGTGCATCCTTCGCTTCCCGTAAAAACCGTGAAAGACCTGATCGCGCTCGCGAAGAAGCGTCCAGGCGAACTCAATTTCGGGTCTGCGGGACCCGGCTCGCCCAACCGGCTCGCGATCGAACTGTTCATGCTGATGAGCAATACCAAGATGGTGCACGTTCCCTACAAGGGCGGCTCCGGTCAGATGGTGTCGGAACTGCTGGCTGGGCAGGTGCAGCTCGCATCGATCGGATTGCCGCCGTCGATGGGTTACATCAACGCGGGAAGACTACGCCCGATTGCCGTGACGGGTCCCAAGCGCGCACCGCTGCTGCCCAATGTTCCCACCGTCGCTGAAGCGGGATTGCCGGGATTCGACGTGACATCGTGGTATGGCATATTCGGTCCCGCCGCTGTACCGAAGAATCTCGTCTCGAAGATCAACGCCGACATCACGGCAATACTTGCCGACCCCGATATGAAAGAGCGGCTCGACAAGCTCGGCGCAGAGCCGGCGCCGCTTTCACCGGACGCGTTTGCTAAGTTCGTGCGCGAAGAGGTGACGCTGTGGGGTAAGGTTGTGAAGGCTTCCGGCGCGACGGTCGATTGACCGGCGGCATGCTCGGCGCTTACGGTATGTCAGCGAAATAGTCCACTAAAAAGTCATCTAAATCGGCAACTAATTTGTCAACCAATGTTAGACGTTTCGGAAAATCTCATGGCTTCCTCGCCTCCTCGAAAGTTTGTCGGTTCGTGCGGCTGGTTCGAAATCAACGAAACCGAAAGAACGACGGTTGAGCGCGCTATTCTTCGGGACGCTGATTCTCTGCTGGTCGAATGTGAATACGAGCGTCGCAAGTACTCCCTCAACCTAAAGCGGAAGCACGGCAGAAACTTTGAGGGCGGATGCACGGTCCAGTCTGGCCGCGACACGTGGTTGGTAACCGTTGAGTGCAAACTCCTGGCCGATGGTGAAGACGCAATCGTTTTCGGCCGTTGGAAGGAAGAGGGCGAGGGTTACTACTGGTGGGCACAACTCGAACAGGTCGAGCATTTCGACGATGAACAATAAACGTCTAACTCTCGATGGATACGGACGCTTTCTCAGCGCGGGTGTCGCTGCGCGCACTGAGCCGCGCCGGTCATCGCAACGTTATTGACCTACGATGACCATTGAACTCGACCATACGATAGTGCCGTCGCGCGACAGGAAAGCCGCCGCGAAATTGCTCGCCGACCTTCTTGGCGTCCCGTGGGCGGACTCGGGAATCGGGCCGTTTTGCCCGGTCTACGTGAATGACGGCTTGACCCTCGACTTCGACCAGGTCGATGGCCCGTTTCCCGTGCAGCATTATTGTTTTCGAGTGAGCGAGGCGGAATTCGACGGCATCCTGGCGAGAATCAAGGCCCGCGGCATCGAATACAAAAGCACGCCGCACGGTCCGGTGGACATGAAAGTCAACACGCAGCACGGCGGCCGCATCGTGTACTGGAACGAGCCCGATGGGCACGTTTGGGAAGCCTTGACGGTGAGCTATGCCCGGCAGCCTTCGAAAGGAGTCTCAAGGTAATGCCGGGAGCGGAACTTAATCGCTGAATGGGCACTGTACTTATCCATTTCCTGGTTGGGACACTGGCATCTCTTGTAGTGTTCTTGGTGTTCACATGGTTTTCGGGTGTCCGTCGCTTCTCGATTCCGTTCGGCGTCGTCTTTATCGGCATAGCGTGCGGCGCGATGGCGCATTTCCTTTCCCCGTGGGCCACGCCGGTTATCGTCGCGATTTATGCCTTGGCCAGCGCGGGTGAATTCGTCCAGGACCGGAAGTCTCGCAAGTCCGAGCATGACCTCGCTGCAAAAAATAGATAAGAATATTTCCGGCGCCTACACGTGGACATAGCATGGGAGCGTCCCGTCAAGGCAGGTGACGTTGACACGGTAAGAACACTGCTGCAATCAGGCACCGACATCAACGCGAAGGATCGTTACGGGCAGACGGCGCTCATGCTCGCCGCCCATCGCGGACACGCAGCGATGGTCGAGCTGCTCATCGAGCGTGGCGCGGATCTCGATGTCACCGCGAAATTCTCCTTGAGCGCGTTGATGCTCGCTGTGATCGCCGGACATGCCGAAATCGCGCGCATGCTGGTTCGGGCGGGCGCCGATCGCGGCTTGCAAGGCAGCGGTGCGCCGGGCTTCGCGGACAAGACCGCTTACGATCTCGCAGTCGCGCGCGGGATGAGGGAGCTGTACGACGAACTGCGGATTTGACTGGATCCCGGCTTTCGCCGGAAGACGAATAAGACCAGGAGCCGGGCCGCGGTTTACACCTTACGAAGAAACGCTTGCCGTCGGCGGGAAGACGACTCACCGCGTCGCTAGTCTATTACCCAATCTGCTATCCTCCGCGGGACCGCGGATTGGCAACGGAGAACTGTAATGAACGCACCGAACGGGCCTGCTAAGACCGTCAGAAACGGCGCGGGCGTTATCGTCGATTACCTCATTCGGGAGAAAGTGCCCTACGTCTTCGGACTGTGCGGGCACGGCAATATCGGCTTTATCGACGCTTTGCACGCGCGCGCCAGCGAGATCAAGACGGT
>JBQTHU010000077.1:0-24483 GCA_052389535.1 Betaproteobacteria bacterium
CGATACGGGCGTAAAGCTCGTCCGGAACGGTGATGTTTAATCGCGCCACGGGCTGCCATCTCCCTCCGAAAGCCGAATCCTATGGGTCGATCTTGACAACGCGCATTATACGTATTATACGTATCGCCATCAAGACCCGCAACGGTCCGTATACCTGCATCACAGGAGGAACATCATGGCAATTGCCTGTCCAGTAGGCTTCGATGTCGCAAGGCTCAAAGACGAAGTCCGGCATACCTATGCCTCGGTGGCACGCGACCCGAGCGGTGACTTCCACTTTCACCGCGGCCCGGAATATGCCGCGCGCCTTCTTGGCTACGATCTCGCTGAACTCGAATCCCTGCCGAAAACCGCGACAGCACCCTTCGCCGGCGTGGGTAACCCGTTCCTGATGGACGGCCTGCCCGAGCGCGGCGTCGTTGCGGATATCGGGTCCGGGGCGGGAATGGATTGTCTGCTGGCGGGCCGGCGCGTAGGTCCGCAAGGCACGGTGATCGGCATCGATATGACCGACGAAATGCTCGCGCGGGCACGTGCCGGTGCTGATCAAGCGAGACTTGACCATGTACGCTTCGAGAAAGGTGATATCAACCGGCTTCCGCTCGACTCAAGCAGTGTCGACGTCGTGATCTCCAACGGCGTCTTCAATCTTTCACCGGACAAGGCGACGCTCTTTTCGGAACTCCATCGCGTGGTGAAGCCAGGCGGGCGTTTGCAGTTCGCCGACATTACCGTCGGCGTCGAACTTTCGGAGTCCGTTCGCAACGACATTGATTTGTGGACAGGGTGAATTGCCGGCGCTCTGCAGGTTGCAGAGATGATCGAAGCACTCCAGCAAGCGGGTTTTCGCGGTGCGCGCGCACTTCATTTCTTCGACAGCTTCTCCGGAACAAGCAAGGAGCGGGTAGCGCGAAAATACGAGGTGCGCGGAACCAATTTCATCGCCTACAAGTAAGCAGATTATGGCGGCATAGAGCGTGCCGCAGCCGCAGTGTCCGTGTCACGGAGACAAACTTGTATGGACCGACAAGCCTTTCAGGACCAGATTCCCGATAACTGCTGCTACGGCTGCGGACCGGGCAACGAAAACGGGCTGCGCCTCAAGAGCTATTGGGACGGCGATGTATCGGTATCCACCTTCATGCCGGAACATTTTCACACTGCCGGACCGAAACACATCCTGAACGGCGGAATCATCGCGACGATCATCGACTGTCACTGCATCTGCACCGCCATCGCCGATGCTTATCGCCGCGAGAACCGGGCGATCGGCACCGTGCCCCAGATCTGGTGCGCGACAGCATCTTTGAAGATTGACTATCTCCGACCGGTCGCGCTTCATCAGCCCGTGACGTTACGTGCGCAGATCGTGGAAGTGGGACCGAAGAAAACCAAGGTGTCCTGTACGCTTCTCAGCGAAGGACAGGAATGCGCCACGGGCGAGGTGCTGGCCGTCCGGGTCCCGGCTACCTGGCGCGAAAAGTAGAGCTGCGTTCCGTTACGGTGCGCGAAACCTGCAAGCCGTTCTTTCCCGTGCCCTCGGAGCCTCAAGCCGTGGCGCGGCCGGAGTAGACATAGCTCATCGGCCGCAGTCCCTTGGCATACGCCGTTTCAAGCGCCACGACGCTGAAGCCCGAGGCGGTCAGCAGCTCATCGACTTTGCGGTTGAGATTACAGCCGCCGGTGAAGCGGCGCCACAGCGGGTTCAGCTTGTCCTGCCACATGCGCACGTTCGCATCCGGAGCAGTACCGTGCTCGGCAAACAACAGCGTGCCGCCGCGTTTCAGCACACGCTTCATCTCGCTCAGCGCCTTGACCGGATCCGGTATCGTGCACAGCGTCCACGTGGTCACCACGGTATCGCAGGATCGATCCCCGAGCGGAATCTCCTCCCCGCTATGGACGAGGAACTCGACCGGCACTGCGGCCTCGCCAGCTCGTTTGCGCGCCATGCCGAGCAACTCCTCCGAAGGGTCGAGCGCGTAGAGGTGCTGGACGGTGGCGCCATAGAACTGGAGATTCAGGCCCGATCCGGCGCCGATCTCGAGCACCGTGCCACGCGCGAGCGGCACGATCTGCGAGCGATAACGCGTCGCCTCGGCATTGCGCATGACGAGATCCGTCAGCCGCGGAAGTATCCATTTCTCGTAGACGTTCACGCGGAGACCTGTCCGCTGGGACTGCGCGGCGCATCACCACGCGCATCAGGGTCTCGATCGCGGGCAAATGGCATGACCAGCATGCTATCCAACGTGTTCGTATATCGTGCGTCACGCAGCTGCGCGATGCCGAGTTGCATCTGCCCGTGCCCGTCGCGCGGCTGGGCGCGATACGTTCCGAAGATATAGTCCCACCACGGCAGGCAGAATCCGAAATTGCGGTCGGTTTCGTCGCGATGGACCGAATGATGAACCCGGTGCATGTCGGGCGTCACCAGGAGAATCCGCAGCAGTGCGTCCACGCGCCTGGGGATGCGGATGTTGGCATGGTTGAACATCGACGTGACGTTGAGCGCGATCTCGAAGATCAGCACCGCGGCGACGGGCGCGCCGAGCGCGAAAATCACGCCGGCCTTGATGCCCAGCGACAGCAGCATCTCGACCGGATGGAAACGCGCGCCGGTGGTCACGTCGAAGTCCAGGTCCGCGTGGTGTACCCGGTGCAGCCGCCACAGCAGCGGCACCGCGTGAAACATTACGTGTTGAAAGTAGATCGCTACGTCGAGAACAACTAGCGCGAGCAGAATCTCGAGCGGCTCCGGCCACTCCAGCGCACGCAGGAGGCCGCTCGCCCGCTGCTCGGCCAACGCTGCAATGCCCACCGCGGCCGCCGGCGCAACCAGCCGTACGGCGACCACATTGATGAGCGCGAGTGCGAGATTTGAAAACCAGCGGCGCGCTCTCGGCAGCCACAGCGCACGCCGCGGTGCAGCCCATTCCCACAACGCCAATGCCGTGAACGCGAGCGCAAACAATGCGACTCGCAATTCGGCCTCGTATTCGACCAGCAAGTCCAGCATACTTCTGTTTACCCGGCTGGAGGGCCTGCCCCAGCCCAGTTATACTATTCAATTGATTAATTGAATATCAGTGTAGGAAGCTCTTGCAGAGATGTCAATAAAGAACGTTAAAGCGTTGCTTTTCAACGAGTTCGCTCGCGTGAGCAAGGCGCTCGGCAGCGGCAACCGGCTGGAACTGCTGGAGTTTCTGGCGCAGGGAGAGCGGAGCGTGGAGGCCCTGGCGAAGCTTTCCGGCTTGTCGGTGGCGAACACTTCCAGGCACCTGCAGGTACTCCGGCAGGCCGGACTGGTCGCCGCGCGTAAAGAAGGTCTGTTCGTCTTTTACAGCGTTTCGGGTGAGGGCGTGATCAAGCTACTCGCGGCGTTGCAGGAAGTCGCGCAGCACAACGTCGCCGAAGTGACGCGGCTCGTGAACGCATACCTGAGCAGCCGGGACAGTCTCGAGCCGGTGTCGGTGAGCGATCTTGTCGAACGCATGGGTGCGGGGCTGGTAACGGTCGTCGACGTGAGACCGAGGGAAGAGTACGAGGCGGGACATCTGCGCGGCGCAATCAATGTGCCGCTTTCCGACCTCGAACAGCGCCTCAACGATCTGCCGCGCGAGCGCGAGGTCGTCGCCTACTGCCGCGGCCCCTTTTGCGTGTTGTCGTTCGAAGCCGTTGCGCGCCTGAGAGACAAAGGTTACACGGCGCGGCGTCTGGAGACCGGGTTCCCGGAATGGAAGGTGGCCGGCCTGCCCGTCGAATAAGAGTTTCGCGGTCGTAGGCTACACATAGGAAGAGTTGATCACCGAGGTCGCGATACTGCCGTGACGACCCGCAGACATTTCATCGCTGCGACAGCGGTCGGCGTGGCGGCCGCCGGCATGGCGGCGGGCTTCTGGTGGCGCAACCGGCCGGGTGCTGTTGAGGACCCCCAAACGGCCGAGCTGCCGATCCTGCACGATCCCCTGTTTCCCGATCCGCTTGCGATACCGGGAAGCGAAGGTCTGCACGGCATCCTCGACATGCCGAGCTTCATTGCGCTCGCAGGCAGGCATGCGGCGCAGCTCGCACGGGCAAAGGCTGCGTCGCTGCTCGCCTACGAATGCGAACACCAGGGCCGCACGTTTCTCAATCCGACACTGCGGGTGCGCAGCGGCGCAACGGTCGGCGTCAAGTTCTGGAATGCGCTTTCCGAGCCGAGCATCATCCATTGGCACGGCCTCAAGGTGGACAGCAACAACGACGGGCATCCGCACTACGCCGTGCCCGGCGGCGCGACGTACGACTACCACTACACCGTCGCGAATCGCGCGGCAACGTACTGGTATCACCCGCATCCGCATCACCTCGCCGGGAAGCAGACCTACCTCGGCCTGGCCGGTCTTTTCATCGTGGAGGACGACGATGAGCTGCGCCTGCAGCAGGTGCTCGATCTGAGACTCGGTGAATCCGATATCCCGCTCGTGATACAGGACAGGCGGCTCGACGGCGAAGCGCGGCTGCTGTACGCGCCGGATCGCGAGGCGCGCGTGCACGGCTACTTCGGCGACCAGGTCGTCGTCAACCATGTACTGCGACCGCATTTGCGGGCGGCGAGCAGGATCTACCGGTTCCGCATCGTGAATGGATCCAACGCGCGCATGTACCGCCTCGCGTTTCTCAAAGACGGCAGTCCGCTCACCTACCATGTAATCGGCAATGACGGCGGCCTGCTCGAGCGGCCCTACGCTGTTACCGAGGCCTTCGTCGCCCCCGCCGAACGCCTCGATGTGCTGCTCGACTTGCGAGGCACGCTCCCCGGACACGCCATCGTGCTCGCGAGCCTGCCCTTCGATCCCATGCACCACCATGCATCCACGCCGGCGCCGGGCGCACGCGCGCATGGCGAGCACCACAAATCCGATCCGGCCGGCGGAGAGAACCATCACGCAAGGCTCGCCGATGGAAGCGCGATGGACCTCCTCAAGATCATCGTCACGCGGAACACGTTCTACGATGCCGCAATCCCGCAAAGGCTCTCTTCCATCGAGAGCATCGACGCGCGCAAGGCGCGCCTGCGCCTGTTGAAGCTGGAGCAGGTGAACGGCGCCTGGCGGATCAACGGGCTCGCCTATGACGAGCGCGCGACGCCGATCGTGGTGAGACGCGGAAGCGTCGAGGTGTGGGAATTCCGCAACGCCGCGCAGAGCATGCCGCATCCCATGCACGTGCACGGCTTCCAGTTCCAGGTGCGGGAGCGCACGGGAAGTCCCGAGCAGCAGCGCCGCATCGCCGTGGACGAGGTCGGGCGCAGCCCTGCGGATCTCGGCTGGAAGGACACGGTGCTGGTGTGGCCCGGCGAGACGGTGCGCGTGGTGCTCGACTTCACCCACGGCTTCCTCGGCGATCAGGTCTACATGGTTCACTGCCACAACTTGGAGCATGAGGACGGCGGCATGATGCTCAACTTCAAAGTGGCGGCATCGTGAGCACGGCACAGGATGACGAAGCCCGGCTTGCGCTGGTCCGCCGCTTCTTCGCGGGGACGGGTTCGAGCTACGATTTCATGGTCAACTTCGCGACGTTCGGCATCGACCGCCGCTGGAAACGCCGCATCCTCGCCCTGCTTCCCGATAATCCGGCGCGTATCCTCGATCTCGCCTGCGGCACCGGGATCCTGACCATCGCCATCGCCCGCAAGTATCCGCAGTGTCGCGTCGTGGGCGTGGAACTGCGCGACGAATACCTCCAGCACGCGCGCGAAAAGGTGCGGCGACTGGGTCTGCGGAACGTGGAGCTGGTGCTGGGCCGCGCCGAGGATTATCGATCGCCCGAGCCGTTCGACTGCGTGTGCTCGTCGTATCTCGCCAAGTACGCCGATCTGCCGCGCCTCACGCGCAACATCCGGGACATGCTCGACCAAGCCGGGCTCGTGGTCATGCACGACTTCATCCATCCGCCGACCGCGACGCTGCGGTTCTTCTGGCGCGCTTACTTCAAGGTGATGCAGACGATCGGCAGCCGCGCTTTTCCGGCGTGGCGCGAGATATTTTTCGGGCTGCCGCAATTGATCGAGCAAACACGCTGGCTCACCGAGCTTCAGACTGCCCTTCGGGAGAATCGCTTTCAGGATATTCGGGTCGAGCCGCTCACCCTGCACGGGTCGGCTATCATCACGGCTCGAAGGTGACGTTCCACGATATTCGACCCTGACCCCTTTTTTTCTAGCCGGGCCAGCGCCAGGCCGCCATGCCGATGCCGAGCAGGATCACCCCGCCGCTCACGCACTTGAGAATCGCTTCGAGCGTGCGCGCGTGAGCCGACCCCGCTGCGGCGCCCGCCCGCTTGAGTTCCTTGTAGGGCCGCGAGGCATTGATCTCGACCAGGCTCAGCAGCCCCATGCTCGCCGCCATGACGAGCACGGCGAAGGACACGCTGTTCGTCTGCATCACATAACCGGCCAGCACCGGCAGGCTGCCCCATGAAAACGCAAACCAGCCGTCGGTGTGAAAACGGCCCTTGAACCACTCGAGGTTGTAGGCGAACACGAAGAAGCCTTCCGCGATCGCGATCGGCCACAGCAGCGGCACATGGAGCACCATGTAATAGATGCCGATCGCGTAGGCCGCGATGACCGAGACAGCCGCCAGCACCCAAAGCTGCGCGCGGGAGAACACCCTGCCCCACGGTTTCTCTCCCGAGCCGCCTATCGCGTCGAGCGCATGGGCGCCGATGCCGAGCGCGAGAAAATAGACCATGAGCAGCGCGGCCACCCGGTCCCAATGTATCGTCTCGGCCAGCATCGAGCCGATCACGACATACGCCAGCACCATGCCGGTATAAGGCAGGAACAGCAGGCCGACGAACGTGCGAAAGCGCGGCGGGCCGAACGCGGGGACGAACCATTCGCTGCTGCGGTCCCTCGAGTCCATGATCGTGGCCTTCCCGGCGAACGAAGGTCAGGGTGGAAGATTCAGCCAGTTTAGCGTGGCAGCGTGAGGCAGGCTTCCAGTCCCGCGCCGGGCCGGTTGAGCAGCTTCAATGTGCCGCCGTGGTTTTCGGCGACGTTGCGCGCGATGGTGAGCCCTAATCCCGTTCCTCCGGTCTCCCGGCTGCGCGATTGCTCCGCGCGGTAGAACGGCTCGAAGACCCGCTCCAGTTCCTCGGACGGCACCCCGGGGCCTTCGTCCTGGATGCGGATGCGGAGTTGCGTGGGTTCATCCTCCACGACCACGTGCGCGCGCTTGCCATACTTGATGGCGTTTTCCAGCAGATTGCTGAGGCAGCGCTTCAGCGCCTGCGGCTTGCCCGGGTAGGGCTCGGCGGCCCTGCCCTCGATCTTCACCTCGCCGTCCGTCTCGGCGAAATCCGCCTGCAGGCTTTCGAGCAGCGCCATGACATCGATCGGCTTCACCGCCTCCCCGCTTTCGAGTCCGCGCAGGAAATCGAGCGTCGCCCCGACCATCGATTCCATCTCGTCGAGGTCCCGTGTGAAGCGTTTGCGATGCTCCACGTCGTCGAGCAACTCGGCGCGCAGGCGCAGGCGGGTGATCGGCGTCTTGAGATCGTGGGACATCGCGGCAAGGACCCGGGTGCGGTCGCGGATATAGCCTTGCAGGCGCGACTGCATGCGGTTGAAGGCGCGGGCAGCACGCACCACTTCATCGGGCCCCGTTTCATCGAGCGGCGGACGGTCGATGTTCCGGCCCAGTCCTTCGGCAGCATCGGACAGACGCTTGAGCGGACGCGTCGCCCAATGCACGGCGATCAGCGAAACCAGGATGACCGCCGCAAACAGCACGGCGAGGCTCACGAGCAGGCGGTAGGGCCACGACGCGGTTTGGGCGGGCTGTCGCGAGTCGAACGTGACCAGGCTGTTGTCGGCAAGCCGCACCTGCGCGACGAAGGAGAATCCCGGCTGCGGGCCGGAGCGCCGCCCGGCGCCGGGGCCCATGCCCATGCCGCGCCATTCCGGGCCCCTGAACCCGTGCATCTCGCGGGGAGTCAGGAAAGGCCCTTCGGTCACCGCCACCTGCACTTCACGCTCCTCGCCCAGAAACCGGCGCAACATGGCTTTGAAGATCGCTGCACGTGCCGCCTCATCGGCGTCCTGATCGATAGACGCGAGCGGCCTGTCGCCGAGACGGATGGCGATGGGCGGTGCGCTCAGGACCTGGACGATCCGCCGCCGCTCGTCCACGTTCATCGAATCGAGCAGCCTGACGATATCGGCGATGCGCTGCGCCGAGCGCATGCCGCTCGCCTGCGAGAGCAGTTCGCCGCGCTCGTGCAGGTGCACGGTCAAGCTCAGTATCTGCGCCAGCGCCAGCACGCCGATCAGCACGAGCACCAGACGGCTGAAGAGCGAGCGCGGGACGAATCGCATCAGCGCAGTTCCTCGACCTGCGCGGCGAGAACGTAGCCCTGGCTGCGCACGGTCTTGATGAGCGTCGGCTCTTTTGCATCTTCGCCGAGGCGCTGGCGCAACCGGCTCACCTGCACGTCTATGGCCCGGTCGAACGGGGCCGCATCGCGCGAAAGCATGAGGTCGATCAGCTGCTCGCGGGTCAGCACGCGGTTCGGATGGCTGACAAACGTGCGCAGCAGACGGAATTCGGTGCCGCTCAATGCGATCACCACGCCTTGGGGCGACGTCAGATTGCGGGTGGCGATGTCGAGTGTCCAGCCGGCGAAGCGAAATCCTCTCACGATTTCGGGCCTGAGATTGCCCGGCAGCGCGCGCATCCGCCGCAGCACGCTTTTCACGCGGGCGAGCAGCTCGCGCGCATTGAACGGCTTCGCCACGTAGTCGTCTGCCCCGAGCTCGAGGCCCACGATGCGGTCGGTGTCTTCGCCGCGCGCCGTCAGCATGATGATCGGCACGTCGGAGCGCGCCCGCAGTTCGCGGCAGAGCGTGAAGCCGTCTTCGCCCGGAAGCATGAGATCGAGAACGACGAGGTCGGGCGCGCTTACGGTGATCGCAGCCCGCAGTCCCCTGCCATCTGCGGCGACGCTGACACGGTAGCCGCTCTTCTCGAAATATTCGCGCAGCAGGCTGCGGATCTCGGCATCGTCATCGACGATGAGGATGTGGTCCTGCGCAGTCATGACGATATGTTAAGCGAGAGACCGGCGCCGCGGTGCTGTGCCGCCTGCGCCTGCCCGGAAAAATTGTATCGCAGTGTTACAACCCCTCGGGCTGCAAAGCTGCGATACAAAATCGCGGTTTCGTGCAAACAAGCCGTTACACCTCTTTGCTTTAATCTCAACCGCAGCAACGACAAATTTTCCAACTACCGAAGGAAAGGCAGACAGCATGAAACGCAAGATTGCAGCAGGAATTGCACTATCCATGAGTCTCGCTTTCGCAGGCGCCACCGCCGCGCACCCCGGCGAGGGTCGTGGCATGCAGCATGGCATGCGAGGCGGGATGGAGCACGGGATGCGCGGCCAAGGAGAAGGCCGCGGGCACGAAATGACGGCCGAAGAGCGCACCGCCTTCCATGAGAAGATGCGCAATGCCACGCCGGAGGAGCGATGCAAGCTCGCTGACGCGCGCCGTGCGGAAATGCACAAGAGGTAAATGGGGTCAGACCCCGATTTCGTTTCGGGGTCTGACCCAATACGGTGAGGAGACCAGCAGTGGTTCGATCAATCTTCCGGTACGTTGCGGTCATTGTGAGCACGGCGGCGGTGAGCATCGGCTCCGCAGCGGCCCCGTCGCCGCATACGCATCAACACAGCTTCGGCGATGCGCAAAAGTGGTCGAAGGTCTTCGACGACCCGAAGCGCGATGCCTGGCAGAAGCCGCACGTGGTTATTCAGGCGCTGAAGCTCAAGCACGATGCGGTCGTGGCCGACATCGGCGCGGGCACCGGCTACTTCGCAGTGCGCTTCGCCCACATGGTGCCGAAGGGCAAGGTTTACGCGGTCGATACCGAGCCGGACATGGTGAAGCATCTCGCCGAGCGCGCGAAACGCGACGGGCTGAACAATCTCATCGCCGTGAACGCTTCACCCGATGACCCGCGCATTCCGCAGAAAGCGGATCTCGTGATCCTGGTGAATGTTTACCATCATATCGAGGGCCGCGACGGGTACTTCCGGAAACTGCAGCAGGCGCTCGCGAGCGGCGGTCGGCTCGCAATCATCGATTTCACGCTCGATGCGCCTCAGGGTCCGCCGAAGCGCACCCGTATTGCACCGGAGCGGGTAAAAGGGGAGCTGGAGCGCGCGGGCTACCGGCTGGTGGACGAGCACGGCTTCCTGCCAAACCAGTATTTCCTCGTATTCCAGCCCGCGAAACCCTGAACCAGCCGCTCAGTGATCGAATGCCTCGACACCGACCCCGGCGGCGTCGGCGAATCTGGCGATGGTCAGTCCGTTCTCGTCCACGGCATTGACTCCGTACTATAGTACATAGATTACCGTGCGCGCCATCAACATGACAGCGCTGTGAACTTCGCTGCCGATAAACTGTCCCTGCTGGTTGATTTGCAGAGCCTGAACCTTTTGGATAGACTGCCCGCACTCATGAAAGACTGGCGCAAGAAACTGGCGCTTTTCGTGCTTGTGCTGCTGCCGTTGCAGGCTCTCGCAGCATCGCTCACGGCCCTGACCTGCTATTCGGATCATGTGCATCACACCGAGACGCACGATCACGGCGCTTCGCACAGCCATGACGGCGGCACTCTCCACAAGCATGACGGTGAATCCGGGAACGATCATTCCGGGCATATGAACTGCCATCATGTCTTTTCCGGCATGCCGACCACACTGATCGTGAGCGCGCCGTCCGAATTGCCCGCTTTCGAATCTTCCATCTCGCTGCTCTTCACGCTGTTCGTACCCGAACGACCGCAGCGCCCTCCCCGCACTTGATCCTCTTTGACTTGTAGCCCCCGCTCGCGCGCGCAATCCGCGCGCGGATGGGGATGTATGCGACTGCGTGCCGCGCTGTCGCAAGAGCCAACCGAGGATCGAAATGCGCAGCTATACCGCTTACCTGTTGTACGGCGCGAGCGCGCTGTTAGCGCTGCCGGCGTTTGCGCAAACCAGGTCCGTTGCCGCGGACCCGACTCATGCGAGCGCCCGCGTGCCGGATATGAAGTACGACTCCGCTTTCCGCGGCTATGCTCCGTATCGCGAGCAGCCGCTCGCGACGTGGCGTGATTTGAACGACGAGGTCGGGCGCGTGGGCGGCCACATCGGCATGTTCGGCGGCGGCGGGCACGCCGGCCACGCAGGCGCCAAAGCATCGCCCAAGCCGCAATCCGGAGCGCCGGCGGCGAATGCCAAGGACGCGGCGGGCCAGCCACCGGCGCGCAGTGCACCTGCGGCATCCGGCGGATCTGGTCGAGCGCACTGAGGAACAGGCATGCAGGCACAACACCACTGGATGACCGCGCTGCTCCTGTTCGTCGTGCTGAGCGGCTGCGCGACGCTCTCCGACGACGCCGGTTTCGGCGCGGTGAGCAGCGCGGTGAAGGCGCGTGGCCTCGGTCAGGAGGCGAAGTGGGCGCGCAACGAAAAGGATCGAGAGGCGGCCCGCGCGACCGTCACGACACTGCTGGCGGCGCCGCTCACGCCGGACACCGCGGTGCAGGTTGCGCTCCTCAACAATCGCGGGCTGCAGGCGACTTACGCCGATGTCGGGATCGCCGAGGCCGAAGTCGTCCAGGCGGGGCGACTGCGCAATCCCGGGTTTTCCTATGCCAGATTGCGGCGCGGCGACGAGATCGAGATCGAGCGCACCTTCCTGTTCGACGTGCTCGGCCTCATCACCATGCCGATCCGGACGGAGCTGGAGAAGCGGCGTTACGAGCTGACGAAGGGCCGCGTCGCGGCGGAAGTGCTGCAGGTCGCCGCGGACACGCGCCGGGCGTTTTACCGCGCCGTTGCGGCGCAGGAGAGCGCAAAGTATGCCGGGCAAGTAAAGGAGGCGGCCGAGGCGAGCGCGGAACTCGCACGGCGCATGGCGGCAGCCGGCAATTTCAGCAAGCTCGACCAGGCGCGCGAACAGGTCTTTTACGCCGAGGCCACCGCGCAGCTTGCAAGAGCCCGTCAGGCAGCCATCGCAGAACGCGAAAGACTTGTCCGATTGATGAGCGTGTGGGGCGACGACCTCGCGTTCAAGCTGCCCGATCGCCTGCCGGAGCTGCCAAAGATGTCGCGCGAGATTCGTGACATCGAGGCCCAGGCGCTCGCGCAGCGCCTTGACGTTCAGGGCGCCATGATGGAGGCGGAGAGCATCGCGCAATCGCTGGGGCTGACGCGCGCAACCGGCTTCATCAGCGTGCTCGAGATCGGCTATCAGCGCAACAGCGAGACCCACCAGCCGCGGCAGACCGGCTACGAAATCGAGCTGCGGCTGCCGATCTTCGATTGGGGGACCGCCCGTTATGCGCGTGCCGAGTACACCTACATGCAGGCGGTCAACCGCGCCGCCGACACCGCGGTGAAAGCGCGCTCGGAAGTCCGCGAGGCCTATCACGCCTACCGCACCGCGTTCGATCTCGCGCGGCATTACCGGGACGAGATCGTACCGCTGCGCAAACGCATCTCGGACGAGAACGTGCTGCGCTACAACGGCATGCTGATCAGCGTGTTCGAGCTGCTTGCCGATGCCCGCACCCAGATCGCCAGCGTGAACGCCTACATCGAGGCGTTGCGCGATTACTGGGTGGCGGAGGCGGGCCTCGACTTCGCGCTGACTGCCGGCTCGCCCGGACCCATGGCGATTCAGGCAGGCAGCATGCAGGCCGGTGGTGGTGGTGGCGAGGCAGGACATTGATCGAGGACGAACGATGACGACACGACGCAATTTCATAAGAGCATC
Organism: Betaproteobacteria bacterium; assembly: GCA_052389535.1. Classification (GTDB taxonomy): domain Bacteria; phylum Pseudomonadota; class Gammaproteobacteria; order Burkholderiales; family SG8-41; genus DSOT01. The sequence goes on from JBQTHU010000077.1 coordinate 12,821, forward strand.
GGGCGCTCTCCTGGGCGCCGCCATGGTGAGCAAGGCCGCGCAGGGCTCGGTACCCGAAGCGCCGATCCAGAGCAAGCCGGAAACGCAACCGCCGCTCGTGCCGTCCACCGGCCGGCCCTACAACCCCGTCGTAACGCTGAACGGCTGGTCGCTTCCGTGGCGCATGAACCACGGCTGGAAGGAGTTTCATCTGATTGCCGAGCCAGTACGCCGGCAACTCGCGCCGGGCATGACGGCGCACCTGTGGGGCTACAACGGCCAGTCGCCGGGCCCCACGATCGAAGTGGTCGAGGGCGACAAGGTGCGCATTTTCGTGACGAACAAGCTGCCGGAACACACAACGATCCACTGGCACGGCGTCATCCTGCCCAACGGCATGGACGGCGTCGGCGGGCTCACACAGCCGCACATCCCGGTCGGGAAGACCTACGTCTACGAATTCGTGCCCAAGCGCTCGGGCACGCACATGTATCACCCGCATGCGGACGAAATGGTGCAGATGGCGATGGGCATGATGGGACTGCTCATCATCCATCCGCGCGATCCGAAGTTCATGCGCGTGGACCGCGACTTCGCTTTCCTCATGGCCGCGTACGACATCGAACCCGGCAGCTATACGCCCAAGGTGGCCACGATGCTCGACTTCAATCTCTTTACCTGGAACAGCCGCGTATTCCCCGGCATCGACGCGCTCCCCGTGCGGCTCGGAGACCGCGTGCGCATCCGCATGGGCAATCTCACCATGACCAATCATCCCATCCATCTGCACGGGCACGACGTCGAGGTCGCCGGCACCGACGGCGGCTGGGTGCCGAAAGCGGCGCGCTGGCCGGAAACGACCATCGACGTCGCGGTCGGCCAGATGCGCGCGATGGAATTCGTCGCCGATAACCCCGGCGACTGGGCGTTCCACTGCCATAAGTCGCACCACGTCATGAACGCGATGGGACACGACATCCCGACGATGATCGGCGTGGATCACCGCGGCATCGCGCAGAAGATCATCAAGCTCGTGCCCGACTACATGGTGATGGGCGAGCGTGGCATGGCCGACATGGGCGAGATGGAGATGCCGCTGCCGGACAACACGCTGCCGATGATGACCGGCAAGGGTCCGTTCGGCGCGATGGAGATGGGTGGCATGTTCACCGTCGTCAAGATACGTGAGGGGCTCGCACGCGGAGACTACACGGACCCTGGCTGGTACAAGCATCCGGAAGGATTGGTGGCATACGAATGGACCGGTGCGCCGCCCGTCGCTTCACGCGCCGAGCCGCAGTCCGGGGCCGTGGCGCCCGGCAAGGAACTGCGGGCACGGAAACCTTCAGGGAGCCACAAGCATTAAACGCATAGCGTATTCAATCGATGGACTTGCATAGGAGATGTAATGAAATACCGGATATTTGCTTTTGCTGTCGGTTTGGGACTCGCCTCAACCGCGGTCTACGCGCACGGTGATAAGCCACACGATAGAAAATTCAGCGCGGCGCAGTTGGCGGAGGAAAAGCCGTTCGGCAAGGCGGGAGACCCCACAAAGGTCACCCGTACCGTCACTTTCCGGATGACCGACAAGATGCGTTTCGATCCCTCGCACATCACGGTAAAACGCGGCGAAACGATACGGTTTGTCGCGGCGAATAAGGGAACACTCATGCATGAAATGGTATTCGGCACGCCGGAGGAACTGAAAGCGCACGCCGAACAGATGAAAAAGTTCCCGGACATGGAGCACGACGAGCCCTACATGGTCCACGTTCCGCCCGGAAAGACCGGAGAGATCGTATGGCAGTTCACCCAGCCGGGCGTATTCGACTTCGCCTGCCTCATCGCCGGTCACTACGACGCCGGCATGACGGGCAAGGTTACGGTCAGGTAACGGTTAATCGAACCAAAGGAGACAGCACATGAAATATGGCGCCACAGCAGTCCTTCTTTTTGCCCTGGCATACCCGTTCGCTTCCCTCGCGGACAGCTCGCACCCTCCGCAGTCGGCCAGTCAGGCTGAGCTATCGGATGGCGAAGTGCGCAAGGTCGATAAGGATGCCAAAAAGATCACCATCCGGCACGGCCCGCTCAAAAACCTCGACATGCCGCCGATGACCATGGTGTTCCAGGTCAAGGATGCCGCGATGCTCGAACAGGTCAAGGCGGGCGACAAGGTTCGCTTCTCCGCCGAGAAGACGGGGGGCGCCTACATCGTCACCACGATACATCCGGCGCGCTGAGCGCGGAACCAAATGCCGCTCTTCGCGCCTCATGAGTTGAACGAAGACGACATGGCCGAACGCAGGCTCTGAATTCCTGCGACAATTGCCGCATGAGCGTGAACCGGCAGGGGCGATCGACCTGAACAGCGCGAATACTATGGAGTTTCACGCATGACCAAAGCAATGACGGGCTGGCTGCTTGCGGCGTTTCTCATCCCGATAACCGCCTGCGCCAACGAGAATGCGGTAAAGCAGGCCCTGCAGAAGAAATATCCCAAGGTGCAGATCGAAAGCATCGCCAGGACGCCCATGCCCGGCGTCTACGAGATTTACGCTGACGGCGAAATTCTTTACGTGGACGAGAAAGCCAATCACATCATCGTCGGCGGCCGGATGATCGATGCCGCGCGCAAGGAAGATCTCACCGCCGAGCGGCTGAAGGTACTGAGCGCCGTCAAGTTCGATCAACTCCCTCTGGACCTCGCCTTCCGCAAAGTGCAGGGCAACGGCTCGCGCAAGCTCGCCTATTTCACGGACCCGAACTGCCCTTACTGCAAGCAATTCGAGCCAGGGCTCAACAAGCTGGAAAACGTCACTATTTACGTGTTTCTCTATCCGGTGCTGGGCGAGGACTCCTACGACAAGTCCAAAGCGGTCTGGTGCTCGAAGGACCGCGCCCGGGCCTGGGACAACCTGATGCTGCGCGGCGAGCAGCCCAAGGCGGGCGCCTGCGACACGCCGATCGAGAAGATCATTGCGTTCGGACGCCGCAGGGGCATCACCGGAACGCCCACGCTGTTTCTCGCCGACGGCGAGCGCGTGCGCGGGGCCATCCCGTTCGAGCAGCTGAAAAAACTGGTGGATTCCGCGCGCTGAGTCATGCTTCCACGTTCCGCTGCGCAGGCTGTCGATCCGGTGTGCCACATGAAAGTGGATCCGAAGTCGGCCGCGGGCACGGCGGAATACGAGGGGAAGACGTACTATTTCTGCAGCAGGCACTGCGTCGAGCGCTTCAAGGCGGACCCGCAGAAGTATCTCAGTTCGACCTCTACCGGGGCCGCGAGCGCAGCGCAGGCGACCGATCCCGTGTGCGGCATGACGATCCACCCGATGTTCGCCGCAGGCACCGTCGAGCACCTTGGGACGAAGTACCACTTCTGCAGCAAGCACTGCCTGGAATCGTTCAAGGCCGACCCGGAGAAGTATCTGCAGCCGTCTGCCGCGCCCGCCGTTGCGCAAACCGTGGAAGGCGCTCAGTACACCTGCCCCATGCACCCGGAAATCGTGCGTGATGGCCCCGGCGACTGCCCGATCTGCGGCATGCCGCTCGTGCCCATCGCGGGCACCGGAGCGAGCGACGATGCAGAACTGCGCGACCTCACCCGCCGGTTCTGGTGGGGCGTCGCGCTTTCGGTTCCGCTGGTGCTGCTCGCCATGGCGCCCATGGCCGGCGTGCACGAGCCGTTTGGACTCGCGCCGCGCCACCGCGGCTGGGTCGAGTTTCTGCTCGGCACGCCGGTGGTGCTGTGGATCGGATGGCCACTCCTGAAAAAAGGCTGGCTCTCGATTGTGAATCGGTCGCTCAACATGTATACGCTGATCGGCCTGGGCGTGGCACTGGCCTACCTGTTCAGCCTCGCGGCCGTCTTCGCACCGGGCATCTTTCCCGAGGAATTCCGCGAGCACGACGGCGCCGTCGGCACCTACTTTGAAGCGGCGGCGGTGATCGTGACGCTCGTCCTGCTGGGCGACCTGCTGCAGCTGCGGGCGATGGGACGCACCAGCCAGGCGATACACCAGTTGCTCGAGCTGGCGTCCAACCTCGCGTGGCGCATGCGCGCCGACGGCACCGAAGAGCAGGTGCCGATCGATGCGGTGCACGTCGGCGACCGCCTGCGGGTCAAGCCAGGTGAGAAAATCCCGGTGGACGGCACGGTGCTGGATGGTGCAAGCCGGGTGGATGAATCGATGCTCACCGGCGAGCCGGTCCCCGTCGCGAAAGGCCCCGGCGACAAGGTGACGGGCGGAACGGTGAACGGAAACGGCTCGCTCGTCTTCCGCGCCGAACGCGTCGGTTCCGAAACATTGTTGTCGCAGATCGTGCACATGGTGGCTGAAGCGCAGCGCACGCGCGCACCCATTCAGCGGCTGGTCGATGTCATCGCAGCGTATTTCGTGCAGATCGTCGTGGCGGTTGCAGTGGTCACGGCCGCCGCGTGGTGGTTCTTCGGACCGGAGCCGCGGCTGACCTATGCGCTGGTCAACGCGGTGGCCGTGCTGATCATCGCCTGTCCCTGCGCGCTCGGGCTCGCGACACCCATCTCCGTTACGGTTGCAATGGGGAAAGGCGCACGCGCGGGCATACTCTTTCGCAACGCGGAAGCCATCGAGCGCATGCGCGAGATTGACACGGTGGTGGTGGACAAGACCGGCACGTTGACGCTGGGCCGGCCTGCGCTCACGGACTTTGTCGTGGAGGGCCTGCCGGAGACAGATGCGCTCGCGCTCGCCGCGAGCGTGGAACAGCTTTCCGAGCACCCCATTGCCCGCGCCATCGTGGACGGCGCGAAAGAACGCGGCATCACGCTGCGTGCGGCGCAATCGTTCGAGGCAGTAAACGGGCTCGGCGTGCGCGCGGAGGTGGAGGGCGCCCGCGTTCTGGTGGGCAGCCGCAGCTTCCTGAGCCAGAGCGGAGTCGAGACGACCCGCTGGCACGAACGCGCGGACGCATGGCGCGACGAGGCCAAGACGGTGGTCTTTGTCGGCGTAGCGGGGAAAGCCGTGGCACTCGCGGCGGTCGCCGATCCGGTCAAGGATGGCACGCCCGAAGCGATTGCGGCGCTCACGCGCACCGGGATACGCGTGGTGATGCTGACCGGCGACTCGGAGCGCACCGCGCGCGCGGTCGCGCGCCGGCTCGGCATCGAGGAGGCGCTCGCCGAGGTGCTGCCGGCCGACAAGGCCAACCACGTCAAGCGGCTGCAGGCGGACGGGCGCAAAGTCGCGATGGCGGGCGACGGCATCAATGACGCGCCGGCGCTCGCGCAGGCCGACGTCGGCATCGCGATGGGAACGGGAACGGACATCGCCATCGAAAGCGCGGGCGTGACGCTGGTGAAGGGGGACTTGCGCGGCATCGCGCGCGCCGCGACTCTCTCGCACGCCACCATGCGCAACATCAAGCAGAACCTCGCGTTCGCATTCGGCTACAACACGCTCGGCATTCCCATCGCGGCCGGCGTGCTGTATCCCGTGTTCGGGCTGCTCCTGTCGCCGATGATCGCCGCGGCAGCGATGTCGCTCAGTTCCGTTTCGGTCGTGTCGAACGCGTTGCGGCTCAACAAGACCGCGCTCGAACAGTGAGCCTGCCTTCCGTCCGGCCGCTCAACGCACTGCCCCTGCGGCGTCTGGGCATCGACACCTACGACGAGCCGGTGATCTATGCGACGGGTGGTGGAGCGCGAAGGCGGCTTCGTGGTGTGGGGCGGCGCCATGCACTTGAGCCCCGCCGACGACATCCTGATCCGGGTGGAACGCCCGCTCGATCTCGACAGCGAGGGACAGATGGTCCTACAGCTCACCGCGTGAGATCAGCTGCGAGACCGGGTTCGTGCATGGGCGGTAAAGCTATAATGACCCGCCGCCGAACGCAGGCGGCATCAGCGCGGCAGGAGCGCCCGACATGGAAAGACGCGAGTTCATCAAACTGTGCACGCTGACCGCCGCGGTCGGCGCGCAGCCTGTCTTCGCGGCGGCCGACATGAAGCCGCGCTTCTACAACCGCGCGCAGCTCGTGGACGGGCAGCGGCGCCCGCTCAAGTCAGCGAGCCTCACCGCCGGTGAGAACTATCTCTTCCACTATCCCTTCGAGGGCACGCCGTGCTTTCTCCTCAATCTCGGGCGTCCGACAGTGCAGAAAGTGGAGCTCAAGACGGAGAAAGGTGAAACCTATGAATGGCCGGGCGGCGTGGGCGCGAAGCAGTCGATAGTGAGCTATTCCGCGATCTGCGCGCACCGCATGACCTACCCCACCCGCCAGATCAGCTTCATCAGCTACCGCGACCGCTCGACGGCTTCCAAGCTGTCGAAGCCCAACACCATCCATTGCTGCTCGGAGCACAGCGAGTACGATCCGGCGGCGGGCGCACGCGTGGTCGGCGGCCCCGCGCCCCAGCCGCTCTCTGCCATCCTGCTCGAGCACGATGCGGCGAGCGACGCGCTTTACGCAGTCGGCACGCTGGGCGGGGAGATGTTCAACGCGTTCTTCGAGAAATTCGAATTCAAACTTGCCCTCGATTACGGCACCAACCGCGCGCGTGAGCGGGCCGCGGGCCAGACCCAGGTGACGACGCTGCAGGACTTCTGCAAGCAGCAGGTGAAGTGCTGAGCCTTCGGCAAACCATCTCAAGCGGCGTCTCGCTGGGCTTCGCGTTCGTCATTTCCGCTCCTCGGCAACGCAATCATGGGTAATGACAGTAAACCTGTCGTCGCTACCAAACTCCTGAAGCACAAACGGGCTGCCATGCAGATAAGGTGCCGGGTAGGCGCAGGCCGACCGCGATGGAACAGTGAGCGCTATCTCTGATTGATTTCCCGCTCCGCGGCAAGCCAGTCATCCATTTCGCCGCCGGCGGCAAATCCGCGGCGCAAAGCCCGATAATAGGCCGCCTCGGCGATCATGCGTCGGCGTACTTCCTCGTTCCGCGCAGCTTGGCCGCTGTTCGAAGCGGCGTGCGCCTTCTGCTCACTTGATCTGGAAGCGGCCCGCTTCGTCACGACCGCCGTTTTCCTGCCCTGCCTGGTGGTTGCCATCCGGAATTCCTCGATTGCATCTCGCCGATTTCACCGGCGCGCCTGCGGGCTTGTGACGTTCTTGCTGACGCCAGCGGCGGCGCGCCGCCCTCATCTGAAGTCTAGCGAGGCACAGCCGTACTTTCAATGCCACTCAAGGACCGGCAGGGCGTTTCACCCGAGCGCGGCTGCTGCGAATCAGAATTTGAACATCAGACCGACACTCCACATGTTGACATCGGTTTGTCCGGTCGTGTTGCTGCTACCCAGATCGTTGTAGCGCTGATATTCCACGCGCGCCGCGAGGTTGCGGGTGAAGTCGTACTTGAGACCGAAGCCATAGGTGAAGTCCGTTCCGTCATCGCCACCGCCGGCGGCCGCTGCGCCCGCGGTTGCGCGCGCATCGACGTCCCAGCGGTATGCTCCGGCCTTTCCGTATGCCGAGAACTGCTGCGTAAACGGCAGGATGCCCACTGCGACGAGTTCTATCGCATTTGCTTCAGCGCTCGCAGTGGCGGGCACGCCGAGCAGCGTACCGCTGGCGCTCGCTTCACCGAAGTCCACATAGCCCACTTCGACAGCCACGTTGCGATGGAACTGGTAGCCGCCGAAGACTTTCCACGAAGTATCTTTGTCGTCGCAGCCCCCGACGAAACCGGTGGTGGTGATGCCGGTGCAGCCATCCTTGAACTTGGCCTGGCCGACGGCGCCTCCGGCGTAGAAACCCAGGTCCGGCGAGCCAGGCTTCAATTGCGCGAGCACGGGTGTGGCGGCGATCATCCCGGCGGCAATGATTGCGGCGGGAAAGATTCTGCGATTCGATGTGAAAGCCATGATGAACGAATCTCCTGGAAGGAACGTTGAAAGAAATTGCTGCGTGCTGTGAACAACCGGAATTGGCACTGCGCGCCTGGCACCCGGATGGAGATCGAGGCCGATGAACAGCTAGACGAGGCTTGACTATCGCATCCGCACGCCGCGGGATGCAAGCCCTTTATCGATCATCGGTCTCGAAATATTGCATTCGTCGCCGCAGGGCGACTGTTTGCTGTGCGATGTTTGCAACAGCAACGGCGCACTCGTCGCTGCAGTCCTACAGCGATGCGCGATGGGCGGGGATCCTGGCACTCAGAACTGTTGGCGGCAGGACGATGACACCTTCGTTCCACTCCGCGGTCAGCGCAACAGCGTTCTTCACGATCTCGGCATTGTGAAGGGTCGCCTGCTCGATCAGGCGCAGCTTCCGTCGCGGGTTGTCGTCCGGAACGGCGAGGAACAAACGCGCCCTCTCGCCATCCGCAACGATCAGGCAGGTTTTTTTCATGACCGTCATGGTAAGCCGTGAAGAAATGTGCCCATTGATTTAGATCAACCGGCCTCGCGGGACAAGGATTACCATGCATCCCGTAGCCACGTAATAGGACAGGCCCGTCATGTACAAGCGCATTTTCGTTCCCGTCGATGGCAGCAACACCTCGGCTCGGGGCCTCAGGGAAGCGCTCAAGCTTGCCAGGCGGCCGGGCGCCCGGCTGCGGCTGCTGCACGTCATCGACGAATCGGTGCTGGCGCTGACACCCGAGGTCGGCGTGGTGGATATTAGCGGCTCCCTCATCGCGGAAGGCAAGAAGACACTTAAGAAGGCGCGGGCGCTGGCCGAGCGGCATGGCATAAAAACGGATACCGTGATGCTCGAGAACTTCAGCGGCCGCGTGGCGGACGTGATCCTCGCCGAAGCGCGCAAATGGCGTGCCGATGTCATCGTCATGGGCACCCATGGCCGGCGCGGCATCAGCCACATGCTGCTGGGCAGCGACGCCGAGGCGGTAGTGCGCGGCGCGACGGTCCCCGTGCTGCTCGTCCGTAGCAAGGCTGCATAGGCGTCCGGAGCCGGCAAGCGGAACTGACAGGCAATCCCGGGGGCGCGCGCTCGACGGGGCGACCCCGGCCAGCACGTCGGGCGCGGTGGTAGATTCCCGCCGCGTGACGCAATTACAATGCTGTCCCGTGCGGCCGCCGCTCGGGGAAAACCACGATGGCATCCTGGCAAGACGGCAACCAGTTCGCCGCGGGGTTGTCCAACCCCGCGTCTGCACTTGCGTAGGAGTACAACGGCATGCGGGCTCTGCTGAAGACCACGCTGGAACGCGCGGGAGAGGCGACCGAAATTCCTTTCGCTGTCCGGTTCGCTGACGACACCGAGTACCGCAATCACCCTAAGCCCCCCGAATTCACCCTCGTTTTCCGGGCGGCGCGCGCCGAATGGCGCACCGCCGCTTTCGGTCACATAGGCCTCATCGACTCCTACATCGACGGCGAGCTCGACATCGAGGGTAGCCTGCCGCGCGCGTTCGCCGTCGGCATGGCGGCCGGGCTCGACACGCCGAATCCCCTCGTCGGCATCTCGAACCGCTGGCACGAATTCCGGTATTCCAACGCGAGCTGGGACCAGGCGAAGCGGAACGCCCGCTTTCATTACGGGCTCGGCACCGAGTTCTACCGCCTGTGGCTCGACGATCCCTACATGATGTACACCTGCGCCTACTGGAAGGAGGGCACGCGCACGCTCGAAGCTGCGCAGCAGAACAAGATCGACCACGTCTGTCGCAAGGTGCAGCTCGATGCACACGACGAGGTGATCGACGTCGGCTGCGGCTTCGGCGGGTTCATGTTCCGCGCGCACGAGCGCTACGGGGTGCGCGTCACCGGTCTCAATACCACCACCGAGCAGGTCGACATGGTGCGGGCGGAAATCGAGAAGCGCCGGCTTGCCGGTGCGCTGGACGTGATCGACACCGACTTCCGGGACGTGAGGCGCCAGTATGACAAGGTCGTATCGATCGGCGTGCTCGAGCACGCGGGCCGCGACCAGATCGGGGAGGTCGTCCGCGCCCATGCCGCATTCCTCAGGAAAGGCGGACTCGGGATGCTGCACTTCATCGGGCACGTCGGTCACGACGACACCGAGTACTTCATCCGCAAGCACATTTTCCCCGGCGGCTGGATTCCGCGGCTCGCCGAAGTCATCGTCGAAATGGAGCGCGCCGGTCTGGAGGTGATCGATATCGAGAACCTGCGCCGCCACTACGTGCTCACGCTGGACGCATGGGCCGAGCGTTTCGAGCGCAACTGGGAGCGCGTGCATGCCATCGATCCCGATCGCTTCAGCGAACGCTTCCGTCGCGCGTGGCGTGTGTATCTGCACGGGTGCGCGGCGATGTTCCGTTCATCGATCGGCGTCACGCATCTCTTCCAGATCGTGTTCGCCAGAGGCAATACCACCCGGCAGACTTATCCCATGAGCCGCGCGTTCCTCTACGAGGCCGAAGCCGCCTCGCAACAGCAGGAGGCGCGGCGACATCTGCGCGTGGGCGGCGGCGCCGAATGACCGATCCGGCGCAGGCCTACGCCGCGAAGCGCGATGCGCTCGCGGCTCGGCTCAGGGAAGGCGCCGGCAGCGTAGGGCTCGCCAAAGATACCTCCAATCTGTTCCGGGACCGCAGCGCGACCGCGGAGCGCACGCTCGACGTGCGCAGTTTCTCGAACGTCCTGCGGGTCAATCGGGAAGCGGGCGTGGTGGAGACGGAAGGCATGGCATCGTACGAGGCGCTGACCGATGCCTGTCTCGCCTACGGCGTGATGCCGGCGGTGGTGCCGCAACTGAAAACGATCACGCTGGGCGGCGCGGTCGCGGGCGTCGGCATAGAGGCCTCTTCGCACCGCTACGGGCTGGTCCACGAAACGGTGCAGGAGTTGGACGTGCTGTGCGGCGACGGCCACATTTACCGCTGCGCGCCCGACAACGAGCACGCCGACCTCTATTTCGGATTCCCCAATTCCTACGGCACGCTCGGGTACGCGCTGCGTGTCGTCGCGCGCGCGATTCCGGTAAAGCCCTACGTCCACGTTCAGCACCTGCCCTTTCCCAACGCCCACGCGTTTTTCACGCAGCTCGAGCGCCACTGCCGTGACGGTGACGCCGACTTCATCGACGGCACGCTCTTCAACCCGGAACGGCTGTTCCTGACGCTGGGGCGCTACTCGGACCACGCGCCGCGCATCAGCGATTACACCTACGAGAGGATCTACTATCGGTCGATACCCGAGAATCGCGAGGACTGGCTCACCACCCGCGATTTCATCTGGCGCTGGGACACGGACTGGTTCTGGTGCTCGAAGAATGTCGGCGCGCAGAATCCGCTGATCCGCCGCCTCTACGGACGCCGGCGACTGGGCTCGGCGACCTACACCAGGATCATGCGCTGGAACAGCCGGGTCGGTGTCACATCGGCCGTCGAACGGCTCCTCGGGCTGCGCTCCGAATCCGTAATTCAGGACGTGGACGTTCCCATCCGGCGCGCTGCCGAGTTTCTCGATTTCCACGCGAAGGAAATCGGCATCTGGCCGGCGTGGGTCTGCCCCATCGGGCCGCAGCGCAACGCTCTCCGCTACGCGCTCTACCCGATGCGCCCCGAGTGGTACGTGAACTTCGGCTTCTGGGACGTGATCCGCACGCGCAAAGGTCACGAACGCGGGCACTTCAACCGCAAGATCGAACGCAAGGTGGCCGAGTTGGGCGGCATCAAATCGCTTTACTCGGACAGTTTTTTCCCCGAGGACGAGTTCTGGCGGACCTACGGCGGAGAAACGTACCGGGCGCTCAAGGCC
>JBQTHU010000078.1:0-38644 GCA_052389535.1 Betaproteobacteria bacterium
CCTTTACCGCCTGCCATGTTGCGCTAAAGCCAGAAGGTAGATTAGTTATCGTCTTTGCGCATAAGCACCCGAACGCTTGGGAAACTCTTGTCGCTGCGATAATCAAAGCAGGTTTTGTTGTTGATGGCAGCTGGCCAATCCAAACGGAAATGGGAAACCGTACTCGCGCTCTTGCTTCTGCCGCACTCTCATCCTCCGTGTGGCTCGTCTGTCGAAAACGTGCGGCGGTTACACGAGCAGGATGGGATACCGAAGTGTTGAAGGAGATGGAGGTAAACATAAAGCAGCGCCTTCGAGATTTCTGGGACGCCGGTATCCGCGGTCCGGATTTTGTGTGGGCAGCAACCGGCCCGGCACTTGAGGCGTATAGCCAGTACCCAGCAGTTAAGAAAGCGACCGAGTCCAGCGCTTTGATGACGGTATCTGATTTCTTGCGCCATGTGCGTCGAATAGTCGTGGATTTCGTGGTGGGACGCGTGTTGTCAGGCGTTGAAGGTGCCAACAACGTAGGCGACGTGTCACTCGACGATGTGACGACGTATTACCTTCTCCACCGCAACGACTTCGGCCTGAAGGACGCCCCCGCGGGCGCGTGCATTCTGTATGCCGTGTCGTGCGGACTTTCCGAGCGGCTGCTTGCGGACCAGTATGAAATCCTATCTCGCGGACGAGGCGCGGAGGATGAGGGAGATGCTGAAAGCGAAGATGCAGCAGATGAAGATGGTGAAGAAGAGAGTGGCGGAAGCGGCGGGCAATTCAAGCTGAAGGCCTGGAATCAGCGCAAGCACCGTAACCTTGGAGCCGAATTCAGCAACGGCAAGCCGGTGCCGCTGATCGATCAGGTGCACAAGCTCATGCATCTCTGGAAAGCGGGCGACGAAAACAAGGTGAATGACTATCTGGAACAGCGCGGCTTGCGGCGAAGCGATCTGTTTCATCAACTCATTCAGTCGCTCATAGAAAAAAGCCGTGCTGAGGGGCAAAGCGAGGAGTGCGCCATCCTTGAGAAACTTTCCAACCACTTGCGGAAGATCGGCGCAACGGCGCAGAGCGCTCTATCGCTCGGCGCTTAGGACTGATAAAGAAAGAACATAATGGCAAAGACCAAACCCTGGCACGAAGCCATCACGCTGCGGGCCGATATTCTCAGCGGTGAGCTTTCCCAAAAGGAGTTCGCGGCGGATCTTTACGACGTGATGATGGATCGGAATCGCTCCGTCTATCACGACTCGACAGAATTTTTTGCCCTGACCTATCCGACCACCAAGTTGCGCGATCTCACGCGCGATGTCGTCCTGCGCCTTGCGGGGAAGTCCGAGAAAGCGGTGCGGCAACTGCAACTCACCTACGGTGGTGGAAAGACCCATGCGCTGATCACGTTGCTGCAACTGGTATCCGATCCAGGCAAGCTGCCCAAGCTTCCGGCGGTCGATGAGTTCATCAGCCATATCGGAATAATCCCGCCCCGGGCGCGCATCGCTGCACTGGTATTCGACCGGCTCGATGTCGAGACCGGCATGGACGTCAAGGCGCCTGACGGAAAAGTCAGGCGCTTCAAGATGCCGTGGAGCGCGCTGGCGTGGCAGTTGGGTGGCGAAGCGGGTCTGAAACTTCTCGGCAACGTGGAGAAGGAGCGTGAAACTCCGCCGGCAACAAACGTCATGGAGGACGTACTCGCGTTGCCCGCAAAAGACGGCCTGGCAACACTCGTGCTTCTGGACGAGGTGCTGATGTGGGCGCATACGATAGCCAGCACCGACAAAGCGTGGATCAAGAGACTGGAAACGTTTTTTCAATGTTTGACCCAGGGTGCGGGGCGCGTGAAGGGTTGCGCGCTCGTGGCGTCGCTGCTCGCTTCCGATCCCAGCAAGAGCGACGACCTCGGAAAGCAGGTTGAGAAGGCGCTCTACGACATGTTCCAGCGTGTGGCCGACAGTGGTATTCAGCCGGTGGAGCGGCAGGACGTGTCCGAAGTCCTGAGGCGGCGGCTGTTCACCCCGGAAAGCTATACCGACAAGAGCGGCTGGAAGGCGCAGGTGGTGAGCGCACTGAACGGCATCTGTGATCTGGACGACCAGACCAAGCGGCATCGCGGACAGGAAGAGGACCGCTATCTGGCTGCGTTTCCTTTCCATCCTGACCTCGCTGATGTGTTGTTCGAAAAGTGGACACAGCTCGAAGGTTTTCAGCGCACGCGCGGCGTGCTTCGTACGTTCGCCTCCGCTTTACGCGATGCAAAGAAGTGGGGCGATCCGGCGCCCCTTGTCGGGCCTGCGGCATTTCTTGCCGCACCAGGTGACGATAACCTGACTGATGCTGCGAGAGAGCTGGCCACGATTGCCCGAACCGAGCAGTACGAGGGCAAGCGTCAGGACTGGCAGGCAATTTTGCAGGGAGAACTTGGAAAAGCGCGCGAGATACAGCGGGATGCGATGGGGTTGCATAACCGCGAAATCGAGCAGGCCGTGATGGCCATATTCCTGCACTCACAGCCCATCGGCCAACGCGCGCAGACGCGGGAATTGATGGTGATGCTGGGGCAGGTTGCGCCTGACAGGATCGAACTCGGCAAAGGACTTTCGCGGTGGGCGGATGCCTCCTGGTATCTGGACGATACCTTTACTGCCGAGAAAGAGGGTGGACTTCCAAAGGTGTGGCGCCTGGGTTCGAAGCCCAATCTCAAGCAGATGCATCACGATGCCCGGATCCACATCACGCCGCAAATCGCGGATGACGTACTGGAAAAGGAAATCCGCGATACCAGAAAGTTGAGCGACGGTGCTCGCGCGGCCGGAGCTGCGGTGCACATGTTGCCCGCTCGTCCAGCGGATATTGGGGACGACGGGGAATTTCATTACGCCGTGCTCGGGCCCAAAGCCGCGTCCGAGTCCGGTAAGCCGAGTCCGGAAGCGCGCCGGTTCATTGACGAGACGACCTCCTCGGACCGGCCCCGCGCCAACAATCGCAATGCCGTGGTGCTTGCCGTGCCTTCAAAAGACGGCATCGATCTCGCGCGCGAGCGTGTACGCGACGTACTGGCATGGGAACAGGTGCGCGGTATGCTCAAGAGCCGCGAGGATGTGGACACGGTCAGGCTTGCGCAGCTCGAAACAAACCTGAAAGTGGCGCGCGGGGAGATGGCGTCCCATATCGTCATGGCGTATTGCATCGTCGTGACCGTCAACGACGCGAACGAGGTGGCCGCTTTCCGACTGAATGTCGACAACGACCCCCTGTTTGGCAAGATCGTTGAGGACAAACGCGCGCGGATCGAAAGCACCGCAATCAATGCGGAGGCGCTGCTACCCGGGGGACCCTTCGATCTGTGGCGATCGGGCGAGAAATCGCGCTTCGTGAAGGACCTGGTTGGCGCGTTCTCGTCTACGGCACGCCTGCCAAAGATGCTCAACCGTCAGGCCATTCTCGATACGTTGCTGCGAGGGTGCCAAGCCGGCGATTTTGTATTGCAAGTGACGCGGGCGGATAAATCTGTCCGGACCTTTTGGAAGGTGCACCCGGATGAGCATGCATTGGCGGACCCGAGCCTCGAAGTGGTGTTGTCCGACGCGGCAACGCTGACCGAGATTGAACCCGGCTTGCTCGCCCCCGGTGCCTTGCCGGGACTGTGGAAAGACGCCCCTCTCAAACTTGGCGAGATCGGTTCATATTTTTCAGGGAAGCACTATATTCAGATTGATAAGGGCGGCTACAAGGAGCCGTTGCCAATCCCCGGAGCATCGTTCGATGTGATTAAGCAGGCAGTCAACGGGGCAATCAAGTCGGGCAAGGTCTGGCTCGTGACTCCTGTGCTGAGCGTCTTCGGGGAGGAAGTTCCTCTGGGATTCCTCAAGGATGACGCGGAGCTACTCCAGCCTCCGGCACCAGTGTCGCCCACCGAGCTGCTCCCGGACCGGTTGCCGCCGGCATGGAACGATGGACACTCTACGGCGCACACGATGCATCTCGCGATTTCGTCACAGCGTGGCAGAACGTTACCGTGGATTGTCTTAAAAAGTGCTCTGGACGACGCGTTCCGGCTTGGTCTCCTGGAGCGGACAATCGATTCCAAGGATTGGCCGACCGATCTTGCGGGTGCCCAAGGCGTGAAAATCAGACTCACGCAGCCGGCGCAGCAACCGGGCGCTACGACTGCATACGGCGCCAAAGTAGCAACCGCTGAGCTTGAGACCAACGAGATTCAGGATCTGTCTGACAATGTCGCGGACATCAGAAAGGCTGCCGCGGGACAACGACTGCAGTTCAGGGTTTCGGTGGAGCTTGGCGAAAACGCTTCAGTTCCACAAGGAATCATCGATGAAGTGAACGCACTACTCGCTAAGGTGAAATCCGGATGGAAGCTCCCGTGATCCCGGAAGCTATAAGATATCCTCGTAGGACTGTTCGATCAGTGTAGGCACGTAGTAGAGATCGCCGTGGGCTACAGCCCGGCATCGGCACGCAGTGCGGCGGCCTTGTCTGCCGCCTCCCAGGTGAACTCGGGCTCGTCGCGGCCGAAATGCCCGTAGGCGGCGGTCTTGCTGTAGATGGGCCGCAGCATGTCGAGCGACTGGATGATGCCTTTCGGTCGCAGGTCGAAATGCTTCTCGACGAGCTTCGAAATCGTCTCTTCGCCGATCTTGCCGGTGCCGAACGTGTCCACCAGGACGCTGACGGGGCGCGCGACGCCGATCGCGTAGGCGACCTGGATTTCGCACTTGCGGGCCAGGCCGGCCGCGACGATGTTCTTGGCGACGTAACGCGCGGCGTACGCGGCGGAGCGATCCACCTTCGACGGGTCCTTCCCGGAAAATGCGCCGCCGCCATGACGCGAATATCCGCCGTAGGTGTCCACGATGATCTTGCGGCCGGTCAAGCCGGTGTCGCCCATCGGGCCGCCGACCACGAAGCGTCCGGTCGGGTTGATCAGAAAACGGGTGTCCTTCGTGATCATGTTCCTGGGCAGCACCGGCTTCACGATCTCCTCGACGACTGCTTCGGTCAGCGGCTCGTGCGAGATGTCCGGACTGTGCTGCGTGGAGATGACGACGGTATCGACGTGATGCGGCTTGCCGTCGACGTAACGCACGCTGACTTGCGACTTCGCATCGGGTCGCAGCCAGGGCAGTCGTCCATCCTTGCGAAGCTCGCTCTGACGTTCCATCAGCCGATGCGCGTAGTAGATAGGCATCGGCATAAACTGCGGCGTCTCATCACACGCGTAGCCGTACATCAGGCCTTGATCGCCGGCCCCTTGCTCGAGATCGAGCCCCTTGCCCTCGTCCACGCCCTGCGCGATGTCGGGCGACTGCTTGTCGAAAGCACAGAGTACCGCGCACGTGCGGTAGTCGAAGCCCACGTCGGAACTGTCATAACCGATGCGCTTGATGACCTCGCGTGCAAGCTCGCCGTAATCGACTATCGCGCGGGTCGTAATCTGGCCGGCCATGACGACGAGTCCGGTCGCGACCAGCGTCTCCGCGGCGACCCGGCCATGCTTGTCCTGAGCGAGGACCGCATCGAGCACGGCATCCGAAATCTGGTCGGCGATCTTGTCGGGGTGACCTTCGGACACCGACTCCGACGTGAAAAGAAACTCGCTCATTATTCTGGTTTCGGTAAATGGAAAAAGGCGCCTACAATATCACATAACTCCTCGCTTTATAAACTGAATTCATGCTGGTTCCGGTGTTGCGGCTCGCTGCGCGGCTACCGCTCAAATGGCTGCATCGCGCTGGCGTCGCGCTCGGCTGGCTCGCGTACTGGCTCTCTCCCGTTTATGCCGCACATCTCAAGGAAAACCTGTATGCGAGCGGGCTATGCAGCGATCCGCTAACGTGCCGTACGTTGCTGCGCCAGGTGGTCGGCGAAACCGGCAAAGGCGTCACCGAGCTGATCGCGGTGTGGTTCGGGCCCGCGCATCGCGTATCGCAACTTGCCACGTGCGATGCCTGGCCGCTGGTGGAGCAGGCGCAACGCGAAGGTTCAGGCATTATTTTTCTCACGCCGCACCTTGGCTGCTTCGAGATCGCGGCGCTTTACGCTGCGCAGCGCCTGGCCATCACGGTGATGTACCGGCCACCCAAGCTCGGCTGGCTCCATCCGTTGATGACGGCGGGAAGGGCGCGCTGGCAGGCGCGACTGGCCCCGGCCAATCTCCGCGGCGTGCGCATGCTGTTCAAGGCGCTGAAGAGCCGTGAGGCCGTGGGTCTCCTGCCGGATCAGACGCCTGGTGTCGGCGAAGGCGTGTGGAGCACTTTTTTCGGCAGGCCGGCGTACACCATGACGCTCGCGAGCCGGCTGCACAGATCGACCGGAGCGGCGGTCATACTCGCGTATGCCGAGCGCCTCGCGGAAGGGCGCGGGTACCGTATACACTTGCAGCGCATGCCAGCCTCGCATCTCAATGAAGCCGCGCTGAATCGCGCAGTCGAAGAACTGATCCGGCGCTGTCCCGCGCAGTATCTCTGGGGATATAACCGCTTCAAGATCCCGGCCGGCGTGCAGGCTCCCGAGATGAAAACCGATGAACCGTGATCGGCGCGAGCACCGGGGGATGCGGGCGCCGGGCATCCGAAGGGCAAACTGATGGCCGCGCTGCGAGCCGCCGTGATCGGGGTCGGTTATCTCGGCAGATTTCACGCGCAAAAATATGCAGCGCTGCCGGACGTCGAACTCGTCGCGGTGGCCGATGAGAACAGCGTGCGCGCCGAGGAGGTGGCGCGTGACCTGGGCTGCCGCGCAGCAGCCGACGTGCAGGGGCTGCTCAGCGCCGTCGATCTCGCTTCCATCGTGGTGCCTACGGAACACCATTACAGCGTGGCGCGGGCCTGCCTGGAGGCCGGCGTGCACGTCCTGGTCGAGAAGCCGGTCACCCGCACGCTCGCGGAAGCGGAAGAGCTGATCCGTCTTGCAACGGCAAAGAACCGCATATTCCAGGTCGGACACGTCGAGCGCTTCAATCCCGCGGTGCTCGCGGCGCAGCGCATCCTGCAGAAGCCGCTTTTCATCGAGTCGTACCGCCTCGCGTCATTCAAGCCGCGCGGCACGGACGTCGACGTCGTGCTCGATCTCATGATTCACGACATCGACATCATCCTCAACCTCGCGCAGAGCGAGATCGTCGATGTGCGACCGATCGGCTTTCCGGTTTTGACGGACGAAGTGGACATCGGCCATGCGCGCGTGGAGTTCGCCAGCGGGTGCGTGGCCAACGTGACCGCAAGCCGCGTCAGCGACAAGGCGATGCGGAAGGTCAGGGTGTTCCAGCAGGACGCCTACCTGTCCATCGACCTGCACAATCCGAAGCTCGTCTGCTGGCGCCGGCTTCCCGGTGGCGACGGCAGCGCCCGGCTCGCATCCGAAGAGCAGACCTTCCCGCAGGCGGATCTGCTGCTGGAGGAGGTGCGCGCTTTCGTCGGCGCCGTGCGCAGCGGCACGCCTCCTCCCGTGAGCGGACTCGACGGTAAGCGGGCTCTCGAGGTGGCGTTGCGCATCAGCGCCGGCATGGGACAGGCCTGGCCGTCTGCGGGCCGCGCGGCATAAAGGACCACATCATTTCCTGCATCCCGTCCCTATCCCAGGCGCCTCGCGAACGCGGGTTCCCCGGCCGCCGCGTGAAGGGAAACCGGGGCCCCATCCGCGCGCCGCGCTACGCGCAGGCATGACGCGATTCGCGATATTCCTGCTCTGGCTCCTGCATTTTCTTCCCCTGCCGGTGCTCGCGGTGATCGGCCGCGGACTCGGCGTCCTGATCTACGTGTTCGTGCGCGAGCGGCGTCACGTGGCGCTTACCAATCTCCGGCTGTGTTTCCCGGACCGGGACGAGCGTGCGCGAAAGCGTATGGCCCGCCGGCACTTTCAGGCTTTCGGCCGCGCCTTCGTCGAGCACGGGCTGCTCTGGTGGTCGGGCAAGGACCGGCTGCAGCGCCTGATCCGCGTGGAAGGGCTCGAGCACTGGCAGGCCGTGGCAGGGAAACCGGTGATCTGGCTCGCGCCGCACTTTGTCGGGCTCGACGTGGGCGGCACCCGGATCATAACCGAGTGGCGAGGCGCGTCGGTCTACAGCCATCAGAAGGACCCGGTGCTGGACCGCGTGCTGCTGCGCGGGCGCACGCGCTTCGTGAAGCCGGTGCTCTTCTCCCGGCAGGACGGCATACGGCCGGTGGTGCGGGCACTTCGCGAGGGACTGCCGCTCTACTATCTTCCGGACATGGACCTGGGCGGCCGCGATTCGCTGTTCGTGCCGTTCTTCGGGGTGCCGGCTGCGACCGTCACGGCCCTCTCGCGGGTAGCGCGTCTCGCCGGCGCAGTCATCGTGCCGGCGGTGACCCGGCAGCTTCCGGGAGGCGCAGGCTATGTGCTCAGGTTCTACCCGGCGTGGAGCGGTTTCCCGACCGAAGACCTCGCGGCGGACGCGCGGCGCATGAACGCGTTCATCGAGGATCGGGTACGCGAGATGCCCGAACAGTATTTCTGGCTGCACAAGCGCTTCAAGACCCGCCCGCCGGGCGAAGCAACGTTCTATGAGTCATGACGTACCCGTGAGTTCCGATGGCGCGGTCGTATCGCTGGTGCAGCGCGATGAGGTCGATGCGATCCACCGCCTTGCATGCGCAATCTGGCGACGCCACTATCCGGGCATCATCACCAACGCGCAGATAGAATACATGCTGCAACAGCGATACGAGCCGACGTTGATTCTCGCGGAACTGACGCAGCCCGACTTGTGGTGGGACAAACTGTCGACCCCGACGGCGATTCTGGGATTCGCGTCCTCTTTCCTGACGGGCGAGCGCGACGAAATGAAGCTCGACAAGCTTTATGTCCATACGGATTTTCAGCGCAGAGGGTACGGCGGGCGCTTGATCGCGCGCGCATCCGAACGCGCCCGCGCACTGGGCTGCGCCCGGCTCGTGCTCGCCGTAAACCGCAACAACGTCACGGCGATCGCCGCTTACCGCAAATACGGTTTCACGGTATGCGCGGAGCAGGTGCAGCACATCGGAGGCGGATTTGTGATGGATGACCACATCATGGCGCGCGAACTGACGTGAAGAATGGCGATAAGCTCGTGGAGAGCGCCGGCGAGACAGAGGGCTGCGCCGTATGAGGCGCCTGCCGAAACATCGCCTTCCCGAATCGCGGCAGCGCGCCGAGTGGACCCAAGTAGCATGCGCGTCATTCTGAATCGTTGCATTTGCCGCGATTATCGACTTTACTGTCGTTAAATGCGCGTAAAATTCACGAAAATGCAGGGATTAGGAAACGATTTCGTCGTATTCAACGCCTTGCATGAGTTTCCTGCGCTCACGCCAGCCCAACTGCGCGCGATCGCCGACCGGCATTTCGGCGTGGGCTGCGACCAGATACTCATGATCGAAGCGCCGCGCACCGAAGGCACCGACTTCTACTACCGCATTTTCAACCCCGACGGCGGGGAGGTGGAGCAGTGCGGCAATGGTGCGCGCTGCTTTGTCCGGTACGTCCGCGATTACGGTCTCACGTCCAAGAACGAGATTCGTGTCGGGACGCGTTCGGGCATCATCGTGCCCCGGCTTGAAGACGACGGCCAGGTCACTGTGGATATGGGTCGCCCGGAGTTCGACCCGAGCCGCATTCCCTTCGTGGCGGATCAGCGGGCGCTCACATACACATTGGAAGTCGACGGAAACGAACGTGTTATCAGCAGCTTATCCATGGGAAACCCGCACGCGGTGCAGGTCGTTGAGGATGCGGAGCGCGCGCCGGTCGCAGCGGAAGGGCCGCTGATAGAGCGCCATCTGCGCTTCCCGCAGCGGGCCAACGCAGGCTACATGCAAGTGGTCACTCGCAGCCATGTACGGCTGCGAGTCTATGAAAGAGGTGCGGGGGAAACGCTATCCTGCGGTACCGGGGCCTGTGCCGCGGTCGTGGCCGGTATCGTGCTGGGCCTGCTCGATCAGCGCGTGCGGGTGACGACCCGCGGCGGCGACCTCCACGTGCGCTGGGCCGGAGAAGGCGAGCCGGTATACATGACCGGACCGGCGGTAACGGTGTTCGAAGGCGAAATAGACCTGAACCAGGGAGAAAAATGAAATCCGACGATGTGGCGGAGTACCTGAAGCAGCATCCCGAGTTCTTCGAACAGCATGCCGACATGCTGGCGGAAGTCTACATTCCGCACCCGCACGGCGGCCGCACCATCTCGATCAGCGAGCGGCAGATCGTCACGCTGCGCGAAAAGAACAAAGCGCTTGAGGGCAAGCTGCGCGAGATCATCGAATTCGGCGAGGAGAACGATGCCATCGGCGAGAAGACCCACCGCCTTGCGCTGGCGTTGCTGCGGACGCGGGCGATGGCGGGCGCGCTCAGCGCCATCCATCTCAGCCTGCGCGAGGATTTCTCGGTCCCGCATGTCGTGCTGCGCACCTGGCGTGCAGGACAGAGCCAGGACCTGCCGGAGTTTGGGCCGGTGAGCACGGCGATACGCGACTTCGCCTCAAGCCTGTCCCAGCCCTATTGCAGCAGCCACGCCATGGTCGATACCGCGACGCTGTTCGGCGAATTGGCGCCGCATCTGCGCTCGTTTTCATATGTGCCGCTGCGCGACGACAGCGTGTTCGGTCTGCTTGCGCTGGCGAGCGAGGACGCTCAGCGTTTCTATCCCGACATGGGAACGTTATACCTGAAGCGCATCGGCGAACTCATCTCCGCGGCGCTGCTGGTCCACATCGGTGGGTGAGTTGGCGGCCGCGGCGACGAAAGCTTTGCCGCTGCTGCAGGGCTACATTGCCCACCTCAGCAACGAGAGGCGGCTGAGCGCCCATACGGCCCGGAGTTACGCGCGCGATATCGCGGCGATGCTCGAGCTGGCGGGTGCCACCCCCCTCAAGCGGCTGCAAGTGTACGATGTGCGCCGTTTCATCGCGCAGCTTCATGGCAGGGGCCTCGACGGCAAATCGCTCGCCCGGACGCTTTCCGCATGGCGCGGTTTTTTCCGCTATCTCGCGCGCGACCACGGCTTTCACCATAATCCGTGTGCGGGCATACGCGCGCCGAAGGCGGCAAAAAAGCTGCCGCGCACGCTGTCACCCGATGAAGCCGGGCAACTGCTGGGGGGGGACGCCCAGGGGCCGCTCGCGCTGCGCGACAAGGCGATGTTCGAACTCTTCTATTCCTCGGGCCTGCGCCTCTCCGAGCTGACCGGCCTTGATTTGGGGGACGTCAATCCCGACGACGCGACCGTGCGGGTGACGGGCAAGGGCGCGAAGACGCGCATCGTGCCGGTGGGGCGTTACGCGCTGAAGGCGCTGGACGCGTGGCTCGCCGCGCGACAGCCGCTCGCAAAGGGAGGACAGACGGCCTATTTCGTCAACAGCAGGGGCGGCCGGCTCAGCGCGCGTTCGGTGCAGGCGCGACTGGAACGGTGGGCGATGAAGCAGGGGCTTGGCCGGCGGGTTCATCCCCACGCGCTGCGGCACTCCTTCGCGTCCCATGTGCTGCAGTCGAGCGGGGACCTGCGGGCCGTGCAGGAAATGCTGGGCCACGCCAGTATTTCGACCACCCAGGTCTACACGCAGCTCGATTTCCAGCATCTCGCAAAGGTCTACGACGCCGCTCATCCGCGCGCGCGAAAACGCGGCTGAACGTGGCAAAGCTGGTTCTCAGGCCGGGGAGGGAGAAAGCACTCAAGCGCCGCCACCCCTGGATATTCTCCGGCGCGGTGGCGCGCGTCGAAGGCGGGCCGGTTTCCGGCGAAACGGTGGAAACGTGTTCGAGCAGCGGCGAGTTGCTCGCAGTCGCGGCCTACAGCCCGCAGTCGCAGATCCGGGCGCGCGTCTGGGACTGGCACGATCGCGTCATCGACCGGGCGTTTTTCGAGGAACGGATCCGGCGCGCCGTCGCCGCACGCGCCACGCTCGTCGGGACGGTGACCGATGCCGTCCGCCTGGTGAACGCCGAGGCGGACGGGCTCCCCGGCGTGGTGGCGGACCGGTACGGCGACACGGTGGTGCTGCAGCTCACCAGCGCAGGTGCCGAGCGCTGGCGCGAGGAAATCGGCGACGCCCTCCTGCAGGTTACCGGGACGGCTCGCGTCTGGGAACGCTCGGACGCAGACGTACGGATCCTCGAAGGCCTGACGCCTCGTTGCGGCATCGTTTGCGGCTCATCGCCTGTCACGCCGACCGTGATTCATGAACACGCGCTCCAGTACCAGGTGGAGATCGAGAGCGGGCACAAGACGGGTTTCTACCTCGATCAGCGCGACAACCGGCTGCGCCTGCGGGCGCTTGCAGCGGATCGCGATGTGCTGGACTGTTTCGCCTACTCCGGTGGGTTCACGCTGAATGCCCTGGCGGGCGGGGCGAAATCGGTGACGGCCGTCGAAAGTTCGGAGGCGGCGCTCGCGCTGGCACGCGCCAACGCGGAACTGAACGGTCTGCCGCCTGCGCAGTGGCTGGAGGGCGATGTGTTCCAGCGGCTGCGCCAGTTCCGGGACGCCTCGCGGGAATTCGATCTCATCGTGCTCGACCCGCCCAAATTTGCGCCGACCGCGGGACACGCGGACCGCGCGTCGCGCGCCTACAAGGACATCAACCTGCTCGCTTTCAAGCTGCTGAGGCCGGGCGGTGTGCTGATGACTTTTTCCTGCTCGGGCGGTATTTCTTCCGAGCTGTTCCAGAAGATCGTTGCGGCTGCGGCGATCGACGCCGGCGCGGACGCGCGCATCGACGCCCGGCTGCACGCTGCGCCGGACCACACGGTTGCGCTCAATTTTCCGGAAGGGGAATACCTGAAGGGACTGCTCTGCCGCGTGGCAGGCTGAGCGCGGCTACAGACCGGTCTTGCCGCTAGGTGCGCGGCGGTACCGGGTCCACGCCGCCGGCGTGCCACGGGTGGCATCGCAGCACGCGCTTTAACGCAAGCCATGTTCCGCGCGCCGTGCCGTGCGTTTCGATCGCCTCGCGTGCGTACGCCGAGCACGTCGGATAGTAGCGGCATTGCGTGCCGAAGAACGGGCTCAACAGCAGACGGTAACCGTCTATGAGGGCGAGGAGAGCCGCTTTCATGGCGTGGTCGAGTATAGCGCAGGCCGCAGCGCGTGAGGCGCAGGAGTCCTGAAGTAGAATGCGGGTCCCGGTCCCGCGGTGCGCGCAAAGGTCGTCGTGGCGAGCGCATTTCCTGATCACAATTCACACGGCAGCTTCCTGGGCCTGCGAGCGCGTTCACGGCGCCTGCTCGCACTCACGGTCGCTTTAAGCCTGGGGCTGCACCTCGCGCTGCTTGTCGCCCTGCCGGGGCGGGTGAACGAGCCGCCGCAGTCGAAACTGCACGTCCTCGAGGTGGTGCTGGTGCGGCCTGAAGCGCCGCCTGTTGCGCGCACGGAACCGCCACCGGCGCTTGAGCCGAGCGAACCCGCGGACGTACCAGCGCCGAGCAAGCCTGTGCCGAAACGGAAGGAGCAGCAGCGTGACGGGGTTGTCAAGAAATCCCGCCAGCCGGACCCGGTTCGGCCTGACGTACCCCCGGCCCCCAGAGAACCCGCGCCAAGTGACGCGATAGCGGTGGCGCCTCAAGCGCCGGCCGTCCCGGAACCGAAATCTGTGCCGCCTTCTCCCGCGCCACCACCCGTGGTGCCGCCCAAGCCCGCGCTCACGCCGCCTGCGTTTAATGCCGCGTACCTGCGCAATCCCGCGCCGCGTTATCCCACCGTGGCGCGACGTAACGGCGAGCAGGGCACCGTCACGTTGCGGGTGCTGGTCACGCGGGAAGGCGCACCGGCGCGCGTGACAGTCGAGCAGACGAGCGGATCGCGCCATCTCGACATTGCGGCGTTGGAAGCGGTGAAGACGTGGCGTTTCGTGCCGGCGCGCCAGGGCACGGAGCCCGTCGAGGCCTGGGTGCTGGTGCCTATCGTGTTCCGGCTGGAGGACGCCTCGTGAACCGCGCGGGCTATAATCCGCGGTGGAAAACTTGATGCCCGTGCCCGGTGTCCATCGAAAGTACGCCACGACGCGGCCCCCATTCTGATCCGACTTTCCCGTGAACCACGACGCCTTTCATGGCACTACCATCCTGTCGGTGCGGCGCAGCCGGCGCGTGGCGCTGGGCGGCGACGGCCAGGTGACGCTGGGCAACGTGATCGTCAAGGCGAGCGCGCGCAAGGTGCGCCGTCTCTATCACGACCGGATCCTTGCCGGCTTCGCCGGCGGCACCGCGGACGCTTTCACGCTGTTCGAGCGCTTCGAAGCCAAGCTCGAGAAGCACCAGGGCAACCTCATGCGTTCGGCGGTCGAACTGGCGAAGGACTGGCGCACCGACCGGGTGCTGCGCCGGCTGGAGGCGATGCTCGCCGTGGCCGATCGCGACAATTCGTTGATCATCACCGGCAATGGCGATGTGCTGGAGCCCGAGTTGGGGGTGGTCGCGATCGGCAGCGGCGGCGCATTCGCCCAGGCGGCGGCGCGCGCCATGCTCGAGAATTCAGACCTGTCCCCGGAAGACATCGTCGGCAAGGCGCTGGCCATAGCCGCCGACCTCTGCATCTATACCAATCACCAGCGCGTGATCGAAGTGCTGGAGTAACGCGTCGGACCGCAGCGCGGTTCGACGAGGCAAGGTCATTCCATGTCCCAGATGACGCCCCAGGAAATCGTCCACGAGCTCGACAAGCACATCATCGGACAGCAGGATGCGAAGCGCGCCGTCGCCATCGCGCTGCGTAACCGCTGGCGCCGGCAGCAGGTGGCCGAGCCGCTGCGGCAAGAGATCACGCCGAAGAACATCCTGATGATCGGGCCCACGGGCGTGGGCAAGACCGAAATTGCGCGGCGGCTGGCGCGGCTTGCCAATGCGCCGTTCATCAAGGTCGAAGCGACCAAGTTCACCGAGGTGGGCTACGTCGGCCGGGACGTCGATACCATCGTCCGCGACCTGATGGAGACCGCGATCAAGGACATGCGCGAGCAGGAGACGCGCAAGGTCCGTGGGCAGGCCGAGGATCTGGCGGAGGAGCGCATTCTCGACGGGCTGTTGCCGCAGGCGCGCGACGGACTGGAGGCTGCGGATCGCGACAACGCGACGCGCCAGCGATTCCGCAAGAAGCTGCGCGAAGGGGAGCTCGACGACAAGGAGATCGAGATCGAAGTGGCGGCGGCACAGGCGCAGATGGAAATCTTCGCGCCGCCGGGGATGGAAGACCTCACCTCGCAAATCCAGAGCATGTTCCAGAACCTGGGGACCGGTCGCAAGCGGCTGCGCAAGCTCAAGATCCGGGACGCGATGAAGCTGCTCACCGAGGAGGAGGCGGCAAAGCTCATCAACGACGAGGACCTCAAGCTGCGCGCGGTCAGCAACGTCGAGCAGAACGGCATCGTCTTCCTCGACGAGATCGACAAGATCGCCAGCCGCTCGGAACTCTCGGGCGCGGACGTCTCGCGACAGGGCGTGCAGCGCGATCTGCTGCCGCTGGTGGAGGGCACGACTGTTTCCACCAAGTACGGCATGATCAAGACCGATCACGTGCTTTTCATCGCGAGCGGCGCTTTCCATCTCGCCAAGCCTTCGGACCTGATCCCGGAGCTGCAGGGCCGGTTCCCGATCCGCGTCGAACTGGCGAGCCTTACGGTATCCGATTTCGAGCAGATTCTGACCAACACCGACGCCTGCCTGACGCGCCAGTACCAGGCGTTGCTCGCCACGGAGAACGTCACGCTGGAATTCCGGCCGGACGGCATCAGGCGGCTTGCCGAAATCGCGTGGCAGGTGAACGAGCGCACCGAGAATATCGGGGCGCGGCGCCTTTACACCGTCATGGAGCGGCTGCTCGAGGATGTCTCCTTCCGGGCCGGCAATGCCGGCGCGCAGACCGTTATCGTGGACGCGCCGTACGTGGACGGCCGGCTGAAAGACCTCGCGCAAAGCGAGGATCTGGCGCGTTACGTTCTGTAAAAAACGGGAGCGAAGGCCCCCGAAAAAAGCGGGATCCCTACCACCTCAGAATCACCGGGCGCGGGCTGAGCGTATCGCCCAGTCGGCTTGCGATCTGCCGCGCCTCGGCCGGATCCGAGTAAGGACCCGCGTGCACGCGGTACAAGCCTTCCCGGGGATGGATCTGCAGGCGGTTCGCGAGCCACCCCAACTGCTGCTTCAGTCTCGCGAGCAGCGTCTCGGCATTCTCGCGCGATCGGAAAGCGCCGAACTGTACATACGCACCGCTCGCAGCTGCCTGCTGCGGTTCCGCGGCGGCGGCAGCAGGCGATGGGGGCGGCGCAGGATTCTCCACCGGGGCAGCGACCGGCATGACATCCGCTGCCGCGAGCGGCACCGCGACCGGGGCGGCTTCCCGCGGCGCGGCGCGTGGCCCGGCGTTGCCTGCGGCGGGCTTGGCGGCCGGAGCAACCGCCTGCACTGCAACTTTTTCCGCGGCGCGCTCCGACGCAGCCATGGCGCTCGCGTCGCCGGGAAGTATCGTTTCGACTTCCACCAGGCCTCTGCCGTCGGCGAGCAGGCCGAGCTTGTGCGCGGCGGTGTATGAGAGGTCGATCAGGCGCTCGCCGACGAACGGGCCGCGATCGTTGATTCTCACCACTACCGATTTGCCGTTGGCGAGATTGGTCACCCGCGCGTAACTCGGGATGGGCAGCGTCGTATGCGCGGCGGTCATGGCGTACATGTCGTAGATCTCGCCCGAGGACGTCGGCTTGCCGTGATAGCGGCGTCCGTACCAGGTGGCAGTGCCGCGCATCTTGTAGCGTGCGAGGTTGGTCATCGGGACGTAGCTGCGGCCCATCACCGTGTACGGGCGGGCCGCGCCGCGATGGAGCGGCTCCATCCTGGGCACGGCATTCGGAATGCCATCGATGTCGGGCGGCGGATTCGGGCCCGGCCCGTCATCGAGGTAATAGCGTCCCGACGCGTCCTTTTCCATCGTGGGCGGAATGGGTGCGTCGCGGCGGGAAGTCGTGCCGCATGCGCCGAGCGCCATCACGATCGCGACACAAGCCAGACTGCGTAGTGAAATTCCTGAGCGGCGCATCTAGGACTGGATCAGCTTTCTGTGCGTCTGGATACTCATCAGAATACCAAACCCGAGACAGATGGTGACGAGGGAGGTGCCGCCGTAGCTCACGAGCGGCAGCGGCACGCCGACCACCGGCAGGATTCCGCTCACCATGCCCATGTTGACGAAAGCATAAGTAAAGAACGTCAGCGTGATGGCCCCGGCGAGCAGGCGCGCATAAAGCGTGGGCGCGTTGGCGGTGATCAGGAACCCCCGGCCGATGATGACGAGGAAGAGCAGGATCAGCGCCACGTTCCCGATCAGCCCGAACTCCTCCGAGTAAACCGCGAAGATGAAATCGGTCGTGCGCTCGGGAATGAAATCGAGATGCGTCTGGGTGCCGTTCATCCAGCCTTTGCCGGTCAGGCCCCCGGAGCCGACCGCTATCGTGGACTGGATGGTGTGGTAGCCCGCTCCCAGAGGATCCTGCATGGGATCGAGCAGCGTCAGCACCCGCTGGCGCTGGTAGTCGTGCAGCACCGACCACACGAACGGCAGGCTCGCCACGGCGGCGACGGCCAGTCCGCCGATGATGCGCCACGATAGCCCTGCCAGAAACAGCGCGTAGCAGCCGCTCGCGAAAATCAGCACCGCTGTGCCGAGATCCGGCTGGCGGGCGATCAGCGCGACGGGCACGACGAGCAGCACCGTTGCCGCTATGTAGCTGCCGAGGCGCAGCGTCGCTTCGAAGCGATGGAAGTACCAGGCCAGCATGAGCGGGACCGCGATCTTCATCAACTCCGAAGGCTGGATGCGCGTGATGCCGAGGTTGAGCCAGCGCCGCGCGCCGTTCACCACGTCGCCATACAGCGCAACCGCCAGCAGCAGCGCGAGCCCGACGATGTAGACCGGGAGCGACAGCCGCATCAGGTAATGGGGCGGGATGTTGGCGAACACCCAGAGCACCGCCAGCGCAACCAGCATATTGACGACCTGGCTTCCGACACGCGGGAAACTGCCGTTCGACGCGCTGTAGAGTACGATCAGGCCGGTCGCCATGAGTGCCAGCACCGCGCCGAGCAGCATGCCGTCGATGTGGGCGGTGGAGAACTGCCAGGCGCGTTTAATTAGCCTGGGCATCGTCGTCGTCCTTCACCGGTTTGCCTTCCTTGCCGAGCAGGTAGTAGTCGAACACCTGGCGCGCGATCGGCGCAGCGGCGCGCGCGCCGAAGCCCGAGTTCTCCACGATGACGGCGAGCGCGATCTTCGGCTTGTCGGCCGGGGCATAGGCGATGAAGAGCGCATGATCGCGAAAGCGCTCCGCCACCTTGCTTTCGATGTATTTTTCGCCCGGCTTGATGCCGATCACCTGCGCCGTGCCGGTCTTGCCGGCGGCGACGTAGGGCGCGCCGGCAAATGCGCGCTGGCCGGTGCCTTCCTTGTTGACGCCGACGAGCGCCTGCTTGATGACGGCGATGTGCTCCTGCCTGACATCGAGCTTGCGCAGCGGCTTGGGCTCGATGAACGTGCGCTCGCGGCTCTTCAGGTCTTCGACGTAGTTCACGATGTGCGGCCGGAACATCACACCGTCGTTGGCAAGCGTCGCGGTCGCCGCCGCCAGCTGGAGCGGCGTGTACGAGTTGTAGCCCTGCCCGATCCCGATGCTGATGGTTTCGCCGGCGTACCACCTCTGCTGTTCCGGCTTGCGAAAGCGCTTTCTCTTCCACTCCTGCGAGGGCAACACCCCTTCAGCCTCACCGGGCAGATCGATGCCGGTCCGGCTGCCGAACCCGATGCTGCCCATGAAGCGCGCGATGGCGTCGATGCCCATGTCGTTGGCGAGCACGTAGTAATACGTGTCGCACGACATCACGATCGACTTGTACATGTCCACCACGCCGTGGCCGCCGACCTTGTCGTCGCGGAACTGGTGATTGCCGAACATGAAATAGCCGGGATCGGAGATCGACTGCTGCGGTGAGCGCTTGCCATAGGCGAGCGCGGCAAGCGCCATGAAAGGCTTGAAGGTCGAGCCTGGGGAATAGGTCCCCGCGAGCGCGCGGTTCACCATCGGCTTGTCCGGCGAGTGGTTGAGTTCGCTCCAGTTCTGCGGGTCGATGCCGTCCACGAACAGATTGGGATCGAAGCCCGGCTTGCTGACGAAGGCGAGCACGCCGCCCGTTTCAGGCTCTATCGCGACCAGTGCGCCGCGCCGCTCGCCGAACGCGCGGTAGACGACCTCCTGCAGGCCGGCGTCGAGCTTGAGCACGAGGTTGCTGCCCGAAGTGGGAGGGTTACGCGCGAGCGTGCGCACCGCCCGGCCGCCGGAGTCCACCTCGACCTGCTCGAACCCGGTGATGCCGTGAAGATGGCGCTCGTAACTCTGTTCGAGCCCGGTTTTCCCGATGTAGTCGGTGCCCTTGTAGTTGGCGAGCGTGCCCTTTTCGTCGAGCTGCTCGAGCTCGCGCTGGTTGATGCGGCCGATGTGCCCCACGACGTGCGAAAAAAGCTCGCCCTGCGGATACTGCCGGAAGAGCCGGGCTTTGACCTCCACGCCGGGAAAACGGTAGCGATTCACCGCGAAGCGCGCGATCTCCTCGTCGGAAAGCCGCGTGCGGATCGGCAGGCTGTCGAAGCGCTTGCTTTCCTCCAGCAGCTTGCGGAAACGGCGCCGGTCGCGGGGCCCGATGTCCACGATCTGCGCGAGATCGTCGATCACCGCCTCCAGACTGCCGGCCTTGCTCGGCGTGATCTCCAGCGTATACGCGGAATAGTTGTGGGCGAGCACGACGCCGTTGCGGTCCACGATGACGCCGCGGTTCGGGCCTATCGGCACGATCGAAATGCGGTTCGCCTCGGCCAGCGTTTCATAGTGTGCGTGCATCATCGACTGGAGATAGACGAATCTCAGCAGCAGCACGCCGAACAGCAGCAGCGCGAATCCCGCCATCAAAGCAAGGCGGCGGCGGAACTGTTGCATCTCCGCCTGCGCGTTGCGGAACTCGATGCCGGTGTTGATGGAAAGCTCAGACATGGTCGGGATCCGCTCGCGGCCGCTGCTGCAGCTTGAGCATGATCGTCAGCACCGGCCACAACGCGCCTCCGACGAAGCTGCCGATGAAGTATTGATAGCCCGGAAAATCGGCGCCGGCGATGAGTCGTATCACCAGCACGATGAGGTCGTTCATGATGAGGAGCGGGATGACGTGCAGCACCTGCGGCGTGATGGCGAAGCGCTGGACCCGCCGGTGCAGCACGATGCCGGCGTAGGCAAGGATGCTGTAGGCGAGCGCGTGCTGGCCGAAGAAGGTGCCGTCCGAGACGTCCATCAGCAGCCCGAGCAGCCACGCCGAGGCGAAGCCGATCTTTCTCGGCTGGTCGATGCACCAGTAGAGCACCACCAGCGCCACGAAATCGGGCCGCAGCCACAACCACCAGCCCGACCACGGCAGCAGGTTGAGAAAGAGCGCCACGACGAGAGTGACGATGATGAAGGCCGGCCGGATCGGCAGCAGGATTTCCTGCGGCGAGATGGCGCGCGTGTTCACGATCCGGCCTTCCTCGATCGCTTGCCGCGCACTCGCCTTTCCTCCTGCTCGACGGGGCGTTCCGGCACGTTGCGCTCGACGTTCACGATCAGCACCTGCGTGCTGCGATTGACCCCGGCGAGGGGCTTGCACGCGATGCGCGCGAACGGATAACTCGCGTCACGCTCGACGTTCGCTATTTCGGCCACCGGCAGGCCGGCCGGATACACGCCGTCGATGCCCGAGGTCACCAGCCGGTCGCCGTTCTGGAAGTCCGCGTTGAGCGGGACGAAACGCAGCTCCAGCGTCGTGGCGTTGCCCACGCCCGCGAGGACCGCGCGCAGGCCGTTGCGCACGTTCAATACCGGAACGAGCTGGTCCTTGTCGGTGATGAGCGTGATTTCCGCGAGCCACTGGTAGGCGCGCGTCACCTGTCCGACGACGCCGATCTGGTCGATGACCGGCTGGCCGCCGCGCACGTCGTGCTGCAGGCCGCGGTCGACGATGATCTTCTGCGCGAACGGATCGCGCGCCGAGTAGAGGACTTCCGCCAGCGTCGCCCTGGTCCCGATGCGCTCGCGCGCGCCGAGGAGGGTGCGCATCTGTTCGTTTTCCGCCTGCAGCGCCCTGTGCTGCTGCAGCGCGAGCGTGTTGGCGAGCTGCTCCTGGTGCAGCCGCGCGTTTTCCTCACGCAGCGCGGAATGCGTCACGAAGAAATCGGCCGCGCGTCTCACGATCTCGCCCGGCGCGGCCGCGATGCGCTGCACGGGGTACACCACCACGGCGGTGATCTGGCGCAGGAATTCGAGGTACTTGAAGCGCGCGTCGGCTACGAGCAGCACGAGCGACAGCGTGGTGAAGATCAGCAGGCGGGCGAGCGGGGTAGGGCCGGTCTTGAAAAACGGAGGCGGCGAATGTTCCATCTAGGCGTGTAGCCCGCGCCGCTCAGGTTTCGCCGGATGGACGCAATGATTACCCATCCTGCCCCTTGTTGGTCAGTCGTAGGTGAAGATGCCAACCAGCCGCTCCATCTTCTCCAGCGCCTTGCCGGAGCCGCGCACCACGCAGCTCAGCGGATCGTCGGCGATGATCACCGGCAGTCCGGTCTCTTCCATCAGCAGGCGATCGATGTCGCGCAGCAGCGCGCCGCCGCCGGTCAACACCATGCCTTTCTCGGCGATGTCCGCGGCAAGCTCCGGCGGCGTCTGTTCCAGCGCCGACTTGACCGAGGACACGATGCTGTTCAATGGATCGGTGAGCGCTTCGAGGATCTCGTTGCTGGAGATGGTGAAGCTGCGCGGGATGCCCTCGGCGAGATTGCGGCCTTTCACTTCCTTCTCGCGCACTTCCGAGCCCGGAAACGCGGAGCCGATGTCCTTCTTGATCTGCTCGGCGGTGGTTTCGCCGATCAGCATGCCGTAGTTGCGCCGGATATAGTTGATGATCGCCTCGTCGAACTTGTCGCCGCCGACGCGCACCGAACCTTTGTAGACCAATCCACCGAGCGCGACCACGCCCACTTCGGTCGTGCCGCCACCGACATCGACCACCATGGAACCGGTCGCTTCGCCGACCGGGAGATCGGCGCCGATCGCAGCGGCCATCGGTTCCTCGATCAGATACACGCGGCTTGCGCCGGCGCCGATCGCCGACTCGCGTATCGCGCGCCGCTCGACCTGAGTGGAGCCGCACGGCACGCAGATGATGATGCGCGGACTCGGCTTGAACAGCCGCGAGTCGTGCACTTTCTTGATGAAGTGCTTGAGCATCTGCTCGGTGACGGTGAAGTCGGCGATGACGCCGTCTTTCATCGGCCGGATCGCGGTGATGTTGCCCGGCGTGCGACCGAGCATCTGCTTCGCCGCGAGCCCTACTTCCTGGATCACCTTCTTGCCGTTCGGCCCGCCTTCCTGCCGGATCGCCACCACCGACGGCTCGTCGAGAACGACGCCTTTGCCGCGGACATAGATCAGCGTGTTCGCCGTGCCGAGGTCGATCGCGAGGTCGTCGTTGAAGTAGCTGCTCAGGAAACCGAACATCAGGCCTCCCGGATATTCTGTATTGTGCGGTGCATTGGGAGCTTATGATACCCTATGCCGCTTCCGTTTTTAAGCAAATTTTCCCGTATTCATGGCACTCACCCTCGACGATGTCAAACGCGTTGCGCACCTCTCGCGCATCGAGATTTCCGACGCGGCGGCCGATGCCGTACTGCACGACCTCGTGCGCATCTTCGGCCTCATCGAGCAGATGCAGGCGATCGACGTGAGCGGCATCGAGCCCATGGCGCACGGTCAGGACATCGTCCTGCGGCTGAGGGAAGACAAAGTCACCGAAACGGACCAGCACCGCCGGTTTCAGTCGGTGGCGCCCCAGGTCGAGTCCGATCTCTACCTGGTTCCGAAAGTAATCGAATGAACGCGGGTGCAGGCGGCGAAAAGCGCTGCTCACGCTAGCGCGCGCGACAGTCCCATGCGCGGTCACACCATCGCCAGCCTGTCCCGCGAGCTTGCGGCGCGCCGCGTCTCCAGCGTCGAGGCCGCCCGGCTTTTTTTGCAGCGCATCAAAGCACTGAACGACAGATATCGCTGCTTCATCACGGTGGATGAGGAGAAGACGCTTGCGCAGGCCCGGGCCGCCGATCGCCGTCTTGCGTCAGGAGAGGGCGGCCCGCTCACCGGCATTCCGATCGCACAGAAGGACATCTTCTGCTCGCAAGGCTGGCTCACGACCTGTGGCTCGAAAATGCTCGCCAATTTCATCTCGCCCTATGACGCCCATGTAGTACAGCGGCTCAACGAGGCGGGGGCGGTCAACATTGGCAAGACCAACATGGACGAGTTCGCGATGGGCTCGTCCAACGAAACCTCGCATTTCGGGCCGGTCAGGAACCCGTGGCGCGTGGACAGGGTCCCCGGCGGCAGTTCGGGCGGATCTGCCGCAGCGGTGGCGGCGCGGCTTGCGCCGGGCGCGATCGGGACGGACACGGGCGGGTCGATACGTCAGCCGGCTGCGCTGAGCGGGATATCCGGCCTCAAGCCGACTTATGGGGTGGTGTCGCGCTACGGGATGATCGCTTTTGCATCGAGCCTGGACCAGGGCGGTCCGATGGCCCGCAGTGCCGAGGACCTCGCGCTCATGCTGAACGTCATGGCAGGCCACGACCCCCGCGATTCGACCAGCCTGGAGCGCCGGCCCGAAGATTACAGCCGCGAGCTGGGGCGGCCGTTGTCGGGCCTGCGTGTGGGTTTGCCGCGGGAGTTCTTTGCCGAGGGGGTCGCCCCGGATGTCGCGTCCGCGGTCGATGCGGCGGTGAAGGAGCTGCGTCGGCTGGGGTGCGAGCCGGTCGAGCTGACCCTGCCGAATATGGGGCTCTCGGTGCCGGTGTACTACGTGCTGGCGCCGGCGGAGGCCTCGAGCAACCTGGCGCGCTTCGACGGTGTGCGCTACGGCTACCGGGCGCCGGATTATGCCGACCTGGAGGACCTGTACAAGAAGACGCGCGCCCAGGGATTCGGCGAGGAGGTGAAGCGGCGCATCCTGATCGGCACCTACGTGCTTTCGCATGGTTACTACGATGCCTACTACCTGCGCGCGCAGAAGGTGCGCCGGCTCATCGCGCGCGACTTCGAGGAGGCGTTCCGCAAGTGCGACGTCATCGTGGGCCCGACCAGCCCGACGACGGCATTCCGCATCGGCGAGCGCGCGAGCGACCCGGTCCAGATGTACCTCTCCGACATCTACACCATCGCGGTCAATCTCGCCGGCCTGCCGGGCATGTCCATCCCCTGCGGGTTCGACCGCGACGGCCTTCCCGTGGGCCTGCAGATCATCGGCGATTACTTCAGCGAGGCACGGATGCTGAACGTCGCGCACCAGTATCAGCTTACGACCGACTGGCACGATCGCGTTCCGCCGGGGATCGATGCATGAAGTGGGAAACGGTCATCGGCATCGAGACGCACGCGCAGCTTTCCACAAGCTCCAAGATCTTTTCGGGTGCGTCCACCGCTTTCGGTGCCCCACCCAATACGCAGGCCTGCGGCGTCGATATCGCCTTGCCGGGCGTATTGCCGGTGCTCAATCGCGGCGCGGTGGAGCGCGCCATCCGGTTCGGGCTTGCCGTTGGCGCGCAGGTGAACCGCCGCTCGATCTTCGCGCGCAAGAATTACTTCTATCCGGATCTGCCGAAGGGCTACCAGATCAGCCAGTATGAGCTGCCGATCGTTTCGGGCGGGCATATCGCGGTCCGGCTAGACGGCGTCGAGAAGAGGATACGCCTCACGCGCGCGCATCTCGAGGAGGACGCCGGCAAGTCGCTGCACGAGGATTTCCACGGCGCGTCGGGCATCGATCTCAATCGCGCCGGCACGCCGCTGCTCGAGATCGTCTCGGAGCCCGACATGCGCTCGGCGCAGGAAGCGGTCGCGTACGCCCGGGCGCTACACGCGCTCGTGCAGTGGATCGAGATCTGCGACGGCAACATGCAGGAAGGATCGTTCCGCTGCGATGCAAACGTGTCCATCCGCCCGCTCGGATCGAGCGACCTGGGGACGCGCTGCGAGATCAAGAACCTCAACTCGTTCCGGTTTCTCGAGCGGGCGATCGAATTCGAGGTGAGGCGCCAGATCGAGATCGTGGAGGACGGAGGGCGCATCGTGCAGGAGACGCGGCTCTACGATGCCGACCGCGACGAGACGCGGTCGCTCCGCACCAAGGAAGACGCACACGATTACCGCTATTTTCCGGATCCCGACCTGTTGCCGCTCGAAGTGAGCGAGCCGTGGATGGCCGAGGTCCAGGCCGCGCTGCCCGAGCTGCCCGCCGCCAGGCACGCGCGCTTCGTGTCCCAATACGGCCTCAGCGCCTATGACGCGGCGCTCCTGACCGCAGGCCGGGAAGTTGCCGACTATTTTGAGGGTACGGTCACGGGCGCGGATGCGACGACCGCGAAGCAGTGCGCGAACTGGATCACCGGTGCGCTCAGTGCGCGGCTCAACGATGAGAACCGTGATATCGCGCAAAGCAGGATAACGAGTGCGCAGTTGCGCGGGCTCGTGGATCGCATCGTCGATGGCACGATATCGGGGAAGCTCGCGAAAGACGTTTTCGATGCGATGTGGGCCGGCGAGGGCGAGGCCTCCCGCATCATCGAGTTGCGCGGGCTGAAACAGATTTCCGACAGCGGCGAGCTGGAGGCCATCGTCGAGCAGGTGATCGCCGCCAACCCGCAGCAGGCGGCGGACTACCGGGGCGGCAGGGAAAAAGCGTTCAACTCGCTGGTGGGCCAGGTGATGAAGGCGACTCGCGGCAAGGCGAACCCGCAGCAGGTGAACGAGATCCTGAAACGCAGACTCTCGTCCTGAGCGAGCGGGTGCTGTGGCTTATTTGCCGGGCTTGGCGGCGGGCGCAGGGGCTGCGGTCGCGGCGGCGGTCTGTCCGGCGCCGCGCAGATCCAGGTAGCGCTTTTTCTGGACCGCGTAGCGCTCGGTGATCTCGACCTTTTCCTTTTCCTTGGCCGCGATTTCGCGCTCGGCTTTCGTCTTGTCGGCTTCCGCACGCGCGATGTCGTCCTTGGCGTTGCGCTTCGTGGCATCGTTATAGCGGTCGGTGGCGTTCTTGAGCGGCGCCTGCAGTTGCGTAATCGAAAGCTGGACCTGCTGGACTTCACGGTCGCGCCGGTCGTCGATTTCCTTCTCGTTCGCGTAGGTGTTCAGCAGCGCCGTATCGAGCCGCTGCTGCTCGGCGAGCCGCCTTTTCTCCTCGGCCTTCTGCTTGGCGTTCAGCTCTTCCTGTGCGCGACGCTTCGCAGCTTCCTCAGCCGATTCAACGGTGCCGCGCTTGACGCCCTTGCGGTCGCGCTCGTCCGCAGCGTTGTCGCGGTACTCCGGCGGCACGGTATCGCCGCATCCGATGACCTTGCCGCTCTTGTCCTTCCAGCAGACCAGCCTGCCTTTGGACTGCGCCATTGCCGGGGCTGAAACGAGGCCGGCGACTGCGATTC
Source organism: Betaproteobacteria bacterium (assembly GCA_052389535.1). GTDB lineage: Bacteria > Pseudomonadota > Gammaproteobacteria > Burkholderiales > SG8-41 > DSOT01. Next base: position 26,513 of record JBQTHU010000078.1, read on the forward strand.
CCAGTATTGCGATCAGGCACGTGCGTTCAAGCATGGGCTCTCACTCCGTATTGTTCTCGATATCGGTTCACCGCCTCGAGCTCGCGGCCGAACGCCCGATCCGATTCCAGGTAACTCACCAGATCGTCCAGCGTCGCGATGCTGACGACGGGAATATTATAGTTCTGCTCCACTTCCTGCACTGCCGAGAGCGGGCCGAGACCGCGCTCCATCCGGTCGAGCGCGACCATCACGCCGCACGGCATCGCCTTGCCGGCCAGGATGATGCCGTACGATTCGCGCACCGCAGTGCCGGCGGAGATCGCATCGTCCACGATCAGCACGCGGCCGGCGAGCGCCGCGCCGATGACGTTCCCGCCCTCGCCGTGGTCCTTCGATTCCTTGCGGTTGAACGCGAACGGATGATTGTGCCCGGCCTGCGCCAGCGCCATCGCGACCGCTGCGACGAGCGGGATGCCTTTGTACGCCGGACCGAACAGCATGTCGAACGCGACGCCGGACGCGAGTATCGCTTTCGCGTAGAATTGCGCGAGCTGATTGAGCGACTCGCCGTCGTTGAACAGGCCCGAATTGAAAAAATATGGTGACAGGCGGCCAGCCTTGGTTTTGAACTCCCCGAATCGCACCGCCTTCCTCGCGATCGCGAACCGGATGAAATCCCGCCTGAAGTCTGTCATTGCTGCGAAGAACCTATCTCAACAATGGACGCGTGATGCGTTGTGGCCCAAAACGTGATGAATGCTAGGAGCGGGGCGCAGTCAATATCGCGAATATTGACAAGACCCGCGACGACGCAGGCGCGCGTTTTGGCCACAACCCGAAGGGACGGAGCGATCTGGGCGCATTTCGTTGTCGGGCTCCCTTGCAATATTCGCGATATTGCTGCGGTCGCCCTCCTAGAACTGCATCCCACATCGCCGCCGTCGCACACGTGCCCATTATTGAGATAGGTTCTGATAACGCTTCCCCGCGCTATGTTACGCATTATCACCCTCAATCTCAACGGAATCCGCTCCGCCGCAAAGAAGGGTCTGTTCGCGTGGCTCGCGCGCCAGCGCGCCGACATCGTATGCGTGCAGGAAGTGAAGGCGCAGCCCGGAGACATGTCGGCCGACATCACCGAGCCCGCGAATTTACAGAGCTTCTTTCATTGCGCGAACAAGCGCGGTTACAGCGGCGTGGGCCTCTATACCAGGCGGCTCCCGGCGAAGGTCACCGAGGGAATCGGCATTGCGGACATCGATCACGAGGGGCGGTATCTGCGCGCGGACTACGACAGGCTGAGCGTGATCTCGGTGTATCTGCCCTCGGGATCGAGCGGGCCCGAGCGCCAGCAGGTCAAGTTCGCCTTCCTGGAGAGGTTCTTCCCGCACCTCAGCAAGCTGCGGGACGAGGGCCGCGAGATCGTGTTGTGCGGCGACTGGAACATCGCGCACAGGGAGATCGATCTCAAGAACTGGCGCGGCAACCAGAAGAATTCGGGCTTTCTGCCGGAGGAGCGGGCGTGGCTCACGCGCGTGTTCGACGAGCTGGGCTGGGTCGATGTCTTTCGCCGCATCGAGCCGCGGCCCGAGCAGTACACCTGGTGGTCGAACCGCGGCCAGGCGTGGGCGAAGAACGTCGGGTGGCGCATCGACTACCAGATTGCGACACCGAAGCTCGCTGCAACCGGCAAGCGCGTGAAGATCTACAAGGAGCAGCGCTTTTCCGACCACGCCCCGCTGATCATCGACTATGACTACCCGCTGGGCTAGCGGGATCCGCCCCTACCTGGAGCCCGCGCCGCTCGCGGCCTTGTTCCTCGGCATTTCATCCGGCTTCGCGTTTGCCATGATCGGCGCGACGCTCACCACGCGCCTTGCCCAGCACGGCGTCACCAAGAGCGCAGTCACCGCCTTCGCGCTCACCTTTCTCGCCTACAACCTGAAATTCCTGTGGGCGCCGCTCGTCGACCACGTGCGCCTGCCGCTCATCGGCCGCTACGGCCAGCGGCGCAGCTGGCTGTGGTTCACCGGGGTGCTGGTCATGGCCGCGGTCGCCTTTCTGGGCGCCGCAGACCCGGACGAGACGCTCTACCTCGTCGCCGTCGCCGCAATCACCGTGGGATTCGCCGGCGCCACATTCGACATCATCATCGACGCCTACCGCATCGAGCTGCTGGAGCCGCGCCAGCTCGGCGTCGGTTCCGGCATGTCGCAGTACGGCTGGCGCATCGGTTCCGCCGCCGCCGGGGCGCTCGCCCTCGTGCTCGCGGCGCGTTTCGGCTGGACCGCCGCATACTTCGCGTGCGCTGCGTTCGCGCTGCCCGCGATGCTGGTCGCCGCGGTGATGGGCGAGCCGGCGCGCCACCGCGAGCCGGCCAGGCCCCACGGCGCGCTCGAAGCCGTCATCGCGTATTTCAGTCCGCTCGTCGAATTTCTCCAGCGCCAGGGCGCGCTGGTGGTGCTCGTCTTCGTGTTGATCCACAAGGTCGGCGACACGCTTGCGAACCTCAGCCTGCGTCTGCTCTTCCAGGACCTGGGCTTCACCAACGACGAGATCGCTTTCTACGACGTGGGCGTGGGCTTCATTGCGCTGCTCGTCGGCGTCTTCGTGGGCGGCATCCTGTACGAGCGGCTGGGGATGAAGCGCTCGGTCCTGATCAGCCTGATCCTCATGGCGGTGTCGAACTTCAGCTTCGCCGCGCTTGCCGCCGTGGGCCACACCAACCTCGGCATGGCGGCGGCGATCGGCTTCGAGAACTTCGCGAGCGGTATCGGGGGCGTGACGGTCGTCGCTTATCTCTCTGCACTCTGCAACCTGCGCTTCACCGCGAGCCAGTACGCGCTGCTCTCCGCGCTCGCGAGCATCGCCGGGCGGGTACTCACGGGCACGAGCGCCGGCTGGCTGATCGACGCGATGGGTTACGTCAACTTCTTCCTGCTCACGACGCTGATCGCCTTTCCCGGCGTGATCCTGTTCTGGGCGATGATGCGCTCCGGTCTCGCCGACGTGTCCATCGGTTCCGCCGGAAAGGAAATAGGGGACAGACCACGTTTTTCTGGCAACTAATGAAAAACGTGGTCTGTCCCCTATTTCCCTACCTATTTCCGCTAGGCGCCGTTGCCGAAGTGGTAGATGGCAAGCGCGCCCAGCAGGTTGGGCAGCACTTTCACCGTCGCGCCATTGGTGAGCACCTTGCGTTCGACGATGCGGATGCGGCGCTCCTCGCAGAAGCGCTCGAAATCGGCGATGGTGCACAGATGCACATTCGGGGTATCGAACCACTGGTACGGCAGGTTGTCCGAGACCGGCATGTAGCCCGCGACCACGTGCAGGCGGTTCCTCCAGTAACCGAAGTTGGGAAAGGTGACGATGCCCTCCCGCCCCACGCGCAGCATGTCGCGGATGATGCGCTCGCTGTTCTTCACCGCCTGCAGCGTCTGCGACAGGATGACGTAATCGAAGGAGCGGTCACCGAATTCGGCCAGCCCGCGCTCGAGATCGCCCTGGATGACGTTGACGCCGTTCCTGACGCAGGCGAGCACCTTGTCGTCGACGATCTCTATGCCGTAGCCCGTAACGCCGAGCCGCGACTTGAGGTACCCGAGCAGCGTGCCGTCCCCGCAGCCCAGGTCGAGCACGCGCGAGCCGGGCCGCACCCATTCCGCGATCGCCGCGAAATCGGAGCGCTGGATGCCGTTGCCGTTCGCGCTCACGCCGGCACTCCGGAGACCGGCCCCGAGGTACCGACTTCCGCGCCGATACGGTCGAAGTACGCCCCGATCAACCGATGATACCGGGGGTCGTCGAGGAGAAACGCGTCGTGGCCGTGCGGCGCGTCGATCTCGGCGTAGGTGACCTCGCAGCGGTTCTCGAGCAGCGCCGAGACGATCTCGCGCGAGCGCTCCGGCGAAAAGCGCCAGTCGGTCGTGAACGAGACCACGAGAAAGCGCGCCTGGGCGGGGGACAGCGCGCGAACCAGGCTCCCGCCGTGTTCCAGCGCGGGATCGAAATAATCGAGGACCTTGGTGATGCGCAGATAAGTGTTGGCGTCGAAGTACTCGGCGAACTTGTTCCCCTGGTGGCGCAGGTACGACTCGATCTCGAACTCGGTGTCGAAGGAGTACGCGAGCTTGCCGTGCTTCAACTGGCGTCCGAACTTGCTCGCCATCTCGTCATCGGAGAGATACGTGATGTGGCCCACCATGCGCGCCACCCGCAGGCCGCGCTTCGGCGTCGCACCGTGCGCGTAGTAGTCGCCGCCGTGGAAGTCCGGGTCGGTGATGATCGCCTGGCGCGCGACTTCGTTGAACGCGATGTTCTGCGCGGACAGGTTGGGCGTGCAGGCGATGACGATCGCGTGGCGCAGGCGCCCCGGATAAAGGAAGGTCCAGGCCAGCGCCTGCATCGCACCGAGGCTGCCGCCCATCACCGCCGCAAACTGCCGTATGCCGAGCTGATCCGCGAGGCGCGCCTGCGTGGCGACCCAGTCCTCCACCGTCACCACCGGGAACGCCCCGCCCCATGCCTTGCCGGTCTTGGGGTTAAGGCTTTTCGGGCCGGTCGAGCCGTGGCAGCCGCCGAGGTTGTTGACCCCGATCACGTAGTAGCGGTTGGTGTCCACCGGCTTGCCGGGACCGATCATGTTGTCCCACCAGCCGACGTTGCCCGGCTCGTCGGCATAGGTCCCGGCGACGTGATGCGACGCGTTGAGCGCGTGGCACACCAGCACCGCGTTGGAGGCAGCGGCGTTGAGCGTACCGTAGGTCTCGTAGACCAGCTCGTAGTCGTCCATGACACGCCCGCACTTCAGCGTGACCGGCTCGTCGAACTTCGCGACGCGCGGCGCCACGTGTCCGACCGAATTCTGAGCGCTGCTTCCGTCCATGAAAAACCCCGGTTACGGCTTGCGTTCCGGGGTTCTGAGAAGGCGTTGCTGCGGCATCTCTTTAGCCGGATTTGTAACGCGCCCGCAAGCTGAATATCAAATCGGCGCGGTAAAACAGCCGCTTACGTTACAGCGCGCGCATTACCTTGTCAAATCGGGGCCGCACGCCCGTCTGCGTCAGGCGTTGAGACGCGCGAGCAGGGCGTGCAGCTTTTCCGGATGCTCGGTGCGCAGCATCTTGAGCGCCAGCGGCCTGATGTCCTGGAAGCTCGAGGTGAGGATGTGCTGCTTCACGTCGAGCAGGTGCGCCGAATGCATGGAAAACTGGCGCAGCCCGAGCGCGAGCAGCAGCCGCGTGAGTTTTACGTCGCCCGCCATTTCGCCGCAGAGCGCAACCGGGATCCCGGTCTTTGCGGCGGTACGGAAAACGTGGGAGAGGATATTCAGTATCGCCGGATGCAGCGGATCGTACAGATGCGCCACGGTATCGTCGGTGCGATCGACCGCCAGCATGTACTGGATCAGGTCGTTGGTTCCCACGGACAGGAAATCGAGCTTCCGGGTGAACATGCCCAGCGCCAGCGCCGCGGCCGGCACCTCCACCATGCCGCCCACCTTGATGTCCGGCGCGTACGATATCCGCTGCTCGTCGAGGCTCGCCTTGGCGCGTGCGACCATGTGCAGCACCTGATCGACTTCGGTTGCGTTCATGAGCATCGGGATCAGGATGTGCACGCGCCCGTAGTGCGAGGCGCGCAGCATCGCGCGCAACTGGATCAGGAAGCGCTGCGGCTCGGTAAGCGAAAGGCGGATCGCGCGCAGACCTAGCGCGGGATTGGAAGTGGCGCGCGCGGCGACGTCCATCACCTTGTCAGCGCCCAGATCGTAGGTGCGGATGGTGACCGGCAGGCCCTCCATCCCCTGCACGACCCGGCGGTAGGCTTCGAACTGCTCTTCCTCGTCCGGCGGCGTGTCGCGGTTCAGGAACAGGAACTCGGTGCGGAACAGGCCTACGCCCGTCGCGCCGTTCTCCAGCGCCGGCCCGACGTCGCCCGGCAGCTCGATATTGGCCTGCAACTCGACTTCGACGCCGTCCAGCGTGACCGGCCGCGTGTCGCGCAAGCGCTTGAGTTTCTGCCGGTCGATCTCGAACTGATGCCGCCGCAGCTCGTATTCGGCCAGCACGTGACTGTCGGGATCGACGATCACGACGCCCTGCGTCCCGTCCACGATCACCTTTTCGTTCTCGCGGATCAGCTGGCGCGCGTTGTGGAGCGCGACGATGCACGGCACGTTGAGGCTGCGCGCGACCACCGCGGTATGCGAGGTGACGCCGCCGACGTCGGTGATGAAGCTTGCGAACTGGTGCGGCTTGAACTGCACCACGTCCGCGGGGGAAAGATCGTGCGCGACCAGGATGCGGCTCTCGCGCCCGTCTTCGGGCGGCGGCGGGATGTAGCCGGGCTGGCCGGACAGCGCCTTCATGATGCGCTCCACGACCTGCACCACGTCGGCCTTGCGCTCGCGGAGATACGCGTCATCGATCTCCTCGAATTGCGCGAGCAGCGCATCCATCTGCACCTTCAGCGCCCACTCCGCGTTGCACAGCTCCGCGGCGATGGTGCGGCAAGGCGTCACCGCCAGCGTCGCGTCGTTCAGTATCATCAGGTGCAGATCGATGAACGCCGCGAACTCCGCCGGCGCGGTGGCGGGCACGCTCGCCCGCACTTCTTCCAGCTCGCGCCGTACCGACCGGGTGGCGGCCTCGTAGCGCGCGCATTCCTCCGGCACCTGGGAGGCGGGGATGTCGTAGTGTGCGGCCTCGAGCTTCGCGCGTGAGACCAGATGCGCGTGGCCGATCGCAATGCCGCCCGAGACACCTACACCGTGGAGAACAAAGCTCACGTTCTACTCGTCTTCGCCGAAGCGCTCGGCGATCAGCGTTTCCAGCGCCTGCATCGCTTCCGCCTCGTCGGGGCCCTCGGTTTCGAGCACGATGCGCGAGCCCTTGGCGGCGGCCAGCATCATCACGCCCATGATGCTCTTGGCATTGACGCGCCGGCCGTTGCGGCTCACCCACACTTCGCTCTTGAACTGCCCCGCGATCTGCGTCAGCCTGGCCGAGGCCCGGGCATGCAGCCCGAGCCGGTTCACGATCTCAACCTCTTGTTGCAGCATTGTGGACGGTGGCGAGCGGCGGCGGCACGCGCATCACCCCGTCGCACCCGCCGCTCACCGCCTTGGTGACGATGGTTCGCAGCGAACGCTCGCGGTAGGTGAGCGAGCGGATCAGCATCGGCAGGCTCACCCCCGCGACGGCCTCGACTTGGCCCGGCACGATCAGCTTCTGGGCGATATTGGACGGCGAGCCGCCGTACATATCGGTCAGGATCAGCACGCCGTCGCCGCTGTCCAGTTCCTTCACCAGCGCGCGCGCCTGGGGGAGCAGCAACAGCGGGTCGTCCTGCGCCATGACGGCGAGCTGCTTCAGCCGGGGAGGCCGCTTGTTGAGCACGTGGCTCGCGCAGTGGATGAGGCTTTCTCCGAGCATGCCGTGCGTGATAACCAGGATTCCGATCATGAATCCGCTGCCATTGAAACGGTAAGGGTCATTGTACGCCCGGTCAGTGGCGGCCTGGATTCGTTCCCGCCCCTTTCCTCAGGCTTCCAGCTTGTCGAGCATCATCCCGGCGACGTTGAACCCCGTCTGCCCGGTGATTTCCTGGAAACACGTCGGACTGGTCACGTTGACCTCGGTCAGGTAGTCGCCGATGACATCGAGCCCGACCAGCATCAAGCCGTCCTCGACGAAAGCCGGCCCCATCGCCCGCGCGATCTCGCGGTCGCGCGGGGACAGTTCGCGCGCCACCCCGGTGCCGCCGGCCGCGAGATTGCCCCGCGTTTCGCCCTCTTTCGGGACGCGGGCGAGCGAGTACGGCACCGCTTCGCCGCCGATCACCAGCACCCGCTTGTCGCCGTCGCGGATTTCGGGAATGAAGCGCTGCGCCATCACGGTCCGGCGGCCATAGTGGGTCAGCGTCTCGATGATGACGTTCAGATTGTGATCGCCCTCGTGCACGCGAAACACGGAAACGCCGCCCATGCCGTCCAGCGGTTTCAGGATGATGTCGCGGTGTTCGGCGATGAAGTCGCGGATGAGCGCTTCCTTGCGCGTGACCAGCGATGGCGCCGTGAATTCGGGGAAACGCGCGATCGCCATCTTCTCGTTGTAGTCGCGTATCGCACGCGGGCGGTTGATGACCCGCGCCCCCTGCTGCTCGGCGAGTTCCAGCATGTAAGTGCTGTAGACGTACTCCATGTCGAACGGCGGGTCCTTGCGCATGAGCACGGCGTCGAACTTCGGGAGCGCTGTTTCGACGGGCGCTTCGCTGCGAAACCAGGCATGGGCATCATCGGTGAGATGCAGCCCGCTCGCCATCCCCGCCACCTGGTTGCGCCGCCACAGCAGGTCTTCCTGCTGCAGCGTATACAGCGCATGGCCCCGGGCGGCCGCCTCGCGCATGATCGCGTAGGTGGTGTCCTTGTAGATCTTGAAATCTTCGAGCGGGTCGACGATGAACGCGATTTTCACGCGGCTATTGTAGCCGATCGATTCCGGGCGACTTTCCCAATGAAAACGGGCGCCCGTAAAGGCGCCCGTCTCCATCATGCGCGTTCCGAATTACGTGTGATACGCGGTCTCCCCGTGGGAATTGATGTCGAGGCCTTCGCGCTCCTCTTCCTCGGTGACCCGCAGGCCGACCATCACGTCCGCGATCTTGAAGGCGACGATCGCCACGACGCCCGTCCACACGATCGTCAACCCTACGGCCTGCGCCTGGATCAGCAACTGGTCCATGATCGGGTTCGAGCCGACCTTGCCCGTCACCCAGTCGGTCACGAGGCCGGGACCGCCGAGGCTCTGGGAGTTGAACACGCCGGTGAGCAGCGCGCCGAGTATGCCGCCGATCGCATGCACGCCGAAGACATCCAGCGAATCGTCCGCGCCGTGCCAGCGCTTGAGCTGGTTCACGCCCCAGAGACACACGATGCCCGCGACGAGCCCGATTACGAAGGCGCCGAAGATGCCGACGTTGCCGGCCGCAGGCGTGATTGCAACCAGCCCCGCGACGGCGCCGGATGCCGCACCGAGCATCGAGGGCTTGCCCTTGAACAGCCATTCACCGAACGTCCACGACAGCACCGCGCAGGCCGTGGCAAGGAAGGTGTTGACGAAGGCGAGCGTCGCCGAATTCCCCGCTTCCAGCGCGGAACCGGCGTTGAAGCCGAACCAGCCGACCCACAGGAGCGAGGCGCCGATCATGGTCATCGGCAGGTTGTGCGGCGTCAGCGCTTCGCGGCCGAAGCCGATGCGCTTGCCCACCAGAATGGCGCCGACCAGGCCGGCGATGCCGGCGTTGATGTGCACGACGGTGCCACCCGCGAAGTCGAGCGCGCCCCACTGCCAGAGCAGCCCGGCCTTGGCGTTCAGCCCTTCGACCAGCTTCGAATCGGTGTAAGCATCCGGACCCGCCCAGAACCACACCATGTGCGCAATCGGCGCGTAGGCAAACGTGAACCACAGCACCATGAAGATGAGGATCGCGGAGAACTTCGCGCGCTCGGCGAATGCGCCCACGATCAGGCAGCAGGTGATGGCGGCGAAAGTCGCCTGGAACGCGACGAACAGCAGCTCCGGGATGACGACCCCCTTGCTGAAGGTCGCGCCCATCGCGAATTCACCTTTCGCCGCATCGAACGTCCCGCCGAGGAACAGCCGGTCGAATCCGCCGAAGAAGGCGTTGCCCTCGGTGAAGGCGAGGCTGTAGCCGTACACGCACCACAGCACCACGATCAGGGAGAACGTGACGAACACCTGCATCAGCACCGACAGCATGTTCTTCGCGCGCACCATGCCGCCGTAGAACAGCGCCAGCGCGGGGATGCTCATCATGATGACGAGCGCGGTGCACACCAGCATCCATGCCACATCGCCCTTGTTGGGCGCGGGCGGCGCAGGCGTGGCCGCAGGTGCGGCAGCGGTCGCAGCGGCCGGCGCGCTGGCGGCCGGGGTGTCGGCGGGCTTCTCCTGCGCCTGCGCGGGCAGGCCCATGAGAGTGAGCGCTCCGAACAGCGCGAACACAGTCAGCAGCTTTTTCATCTGAGTCGCTCCTTATAGCGCTTCCGCGCCGGTTTCCCCGGTGCGGATGCGGATCACCTGCTCGAGTTCGAAGACGAAGATCTTGCCGTCGCCGATCTTCCCGGTGGTGGCCGACTTCTCGATGGCCTCGATCACCTGGTCGAGCAGGTCGCTCTTGATCGCCGCTTCGATCTTCACCTTGGGAAGAAAGTCCACCACGTATTCCGCGCCGCGGTAGAGCTCGGTGTGCCCTTTCTGGCGTCCAAAGCCCTTCACCTCGGTGACGGTGATGCCGGTCACGCCGATGGCGGACAGCGCCTCGCGCACCTCGTCGAGCTTGAACGGCTTGATGATTGCCGTAACCAGTTTCATTGGTATCCCCGTGTTGTCCTAGAAGGTCTTGGAAATGAAGATGGTCCCCGTGCTCTTGCCGAGGAACCGCCCGCCCGGAGTGGTGTAGAACGCTTCCTGCGCCGCGCTCATGCTGGTGTCGGTGTAGAACGCGCCGATCGTGAAGTCCTTCGGCAGCGCATAGCTCAAGCCGAGCTTCCAGTCCTCATAAGAAGCGACGGTATCGTTGGAGATGCCGGGCACCGCGCTGCCCTTGAATTTCTGCTTGCCCCAGTGCGCGATCGCGGTGAGTCCCGTGTCGCCGAGCGGAACATTGGCCGTGATATCGAGATAGTAGGTGCCGCGGCTGTCGCCCACCCCGAAGGTCTTGTCCTTCATGCTGTGGGAGTATTTGAGCGTGATCCATTTCCATCCCAGCGCGCCGTACAGCTCGAAAGTGTCGGCCTTCAGAAATCCGGGCGTAACGTCTCCGGGGTACCAGTAGTACAGGCCACCGAGGTCATAGGTGAAATCGGACTTTCCGATGTTGCCCTTGATGCCGCCGTAGAAGTCCAGCTCCAGGCTGCCGCCGCCGTTGTACGCGCCAAAGTCGCGCAGCCAGCTTATGTTCGATCCCCAGGTGCCGAGGTAGAGGCCGGTGGGCGTGTGGCTGTAGTCGAATCCGCCCTGCAGCGCCGGGTCCTTGTCGGTTTGCGTGAGCCCGCGGAATATGTACTGGCTGTAGAGCCCGATATTGCCGGTGAGCGCGTGGGGAGAGGCCGGCGCCTGCTGCGCGGACGCGAGACCCGGAGTGAATGCTGCCGCCAATGCCCCTGCAATTACGGTCTTTTTGAGCATGATGTCCCTTTCTGAAAGTCGCATGCGAAGAATTACGATTCACTGACAGCACATCGCATGCCAGAAAATAAATCACGTCCGTACAAAGGCTTATGGGGGAGACTCAGTCGAGCCGATGGCTTGGCGCACCGACTCGAGGCGCTAGAACCAGCGAGCGCACCAATCTCGTGCATTCTTGCCGTGGGACGCCCGCCAAGGTTTACGAGAGGCCGCCGGTAGGACTATCTTTCATGTCTTTCTGAGCTTCGGGACGCAGCCATGCAGAATCAGCGACTCTTCGACGAAATCAACGAGCGCGTGCGCGCCGTGCTGGCGCAAAGCCCGGCCGCCGATATCGAAAGGAACATGCGGGCCATGCTGTCGAGCCTCTTCAGCAGGCTCGATCTCGTTACGCGGGAGGAGTTCGACGTGCAACGCGAAGTGCTGGCACGGACCCGGCAGAAGCTCACCGAACTGGAGGCGAGAGTCGCCGACCTCGAAAGCAACCGGAATGAATCGGGTGTCGAGCGCGGCTCGCCCTGACAGTTTCCGCGCGAAAATCAGCCTATTCGTCTTCCCGGCGCAAGCCGGGACCCCGTTGACGTAAGTGCTTTTCTTGCTTCGCGTCGGCGCGCCGCCCGCCTGCCGCGTTAATCCCGTATTCCAGATGAATACGGGCCTCACAGCCGGCCATGTCTCTCGCTGTACTCTACAGTCGCGCGCTCGCGGGCATGGATGCGCCGCTCGTCACGGTCGAGGCGCATCTTGCGAACGGCCTGCCGAATTTCACCATCGTCGGCCTGCCGGAAGCGGAGGTGAAGGAGGCGAAGGACCGCGTGCGCGCCGCGCTGCAGAATGCCCGCTTCGAGTTTCCCGCGCGCCGCATCACCGTCAATCTCGCGCCGGCTGACCTGCCCAAGGAGAGCGGGCGGTTCGATCTGCCGATTGCGCTCGG
>JBQTHU010000079.1:0-4018 GCA_052389535.1 Betaproteobacteria bacterium
TCAGATCAGGTTCGTCATCTGCCGGCAGGAAGGCGGCGCCGCCAACATGGCGGAAGCATACGGCAAGATGACCGGGCGTCCCGGCATCTGCTTCGTCACGCGCGGCCCCGGTGCGGCGAATGCCGCGATCGGGGTACACACCGCGCACCAGGATTCGACGCCGCTCATCCTCTTCATCGGCCAGGTGGGCAACGACGTCATCGAGCGCGAAGCGTTTCAGGAGATCGACTACCGGCGCATGTTCGGCCCGATGGCGAAATGGGTGGCGCAGATCGACCGCGCCGACCGCGTTCCGGAATATCTCAGTCACGCCTTCCACACCGCGGTATCGGGACGCCCCGGCCCCGTGGTGCTCGCCCTGCCTGAAGACATGCAGACCGATGAAGCAGCCATCCCCGACACGGGGCGCTACCAGCGCGTGGCCTCGCATCCCGGCCCTGAGCAGATGCGCGAGCTGCACCAAATGCTGGCGAAAGCCGAGCGGCCAATCGTCATCCTGGGCGGCAGCGGCTGGAATGTCCAGGCCTGCAACGACTTCAATGCCTTCGTGACCGCTTTCAATCTGCCGGTCGGCTGCTCGTTCCGCGCGCAGGACCTCCTCGACAATCGGGATCCTCATTATGTGGGCGACGTGGCGGTCGGAATGAATCCGAAGCTGACGGAACGCATACGCGCCAGCGACCCGCTGGTGGTGATCGGCGCGCGCCTCGGCGAATGGACCACGCTCAATTACACGCTGATCGATATCCCGCGCCCGAAGCAGAAGTTCGTGCACATCCATGCCGGGGTGGAGGAATTGGGTCGCGTCTATCAAGGCGACCTGCTGATCAATTCCGGCATGCCGGAATTCGCCGCAACGGCGCGCACGCTTTCCCCCGTGCAGCGGCGCTGGGACGAGTGGACCGAAGGCGCGCGGGCGGAATTCGAGGCGTGGCAGCAGCCGGTCGCTGTGCCGGGCGCGGTCAACATGAGCGAAGTGATGAGTTTTTTACGTGACAGCCTGCCGCCCGAGACGATCGTCACCAACGGTGCCGGCAATTTTTCGATCTGGGTGCACCGCTTCTATCGCTACACCGGCTTCCGGACCCAGCTCGGGCCCACGAGCGGCGCGATGGGCTACGCCGTGCCCGCCGCGGTCGCCGCGAAGCTCGTCCATCCCGACCGGCCGGTTGTGGCGTTCGCGGGCGACGGCGATTTCCTGATGACCGGGCAGGAGCTCGCGACCACCATGCAGTACGGGCTGCGCATCATTTTCATCGTCGTCAACAACTGCATGTACGGCACGATACGCATGCACCAGGAGCGCGAGTATCCCGGCCGGGTGAGCGGGACGGAACTCAGGAATCCCGATTTCGCGGCGCTCGCGCGCTCGTATGGCCTGCACGGCGAAATCGTGGAGCGCACGGTGGATTTCGAAGCGGCGTTCGAGCGCGCGTCCAACGCGAAGACCGCTGCGCTCATCGAAGTACGGATCGATCCGGAGGCGATCACGCCACGCACTACGCTTTCCGCGATACGGGCCGAAGCGCTGCGCACGAAAAAGATGTAAACGCACCGGCCGCTACGAAGGTCTGTCGCTCCAGTTAAGCAAAGCAGGTCACAGCAGATGGTCAGATACCTCACCGAGAACGACATCAAGCAACTGCTCACCATTCCGATCGCGCTCGATTGCGTGCAGCAGGCGCTGACGGCGCACGCCGAGCATCGCGCAATTGACGTCCCGCGCGCCCGCATTCATCTGCCGGGCGGCACGCAGCACGTCCTGCAGGCTGCCGCGCCGGAACTCAAGCTGATCGGCTTCAAGTACTACTACACGCGTCCGGGCGGCAAAAGCTTTTACGTGCACCTCATCAACACCGAAACCGCGCGGCTGGAAGCGATCATCGAAGCGGTCTGGATGAGCATGATCCGCACCGGCGCCGCCAGCGGCATAGCCACGCGTTGCCTTGCGCGCGAAGATGCGACCATCGTCGGGCAGATCGGCGCGGGATTCCAGGGCATGGGACAGCTCGAGGCCGTGTGCCGGGTGAGAAAAATCCGCACTGCGCGCGTCTACGCGCGCACGCGCGAGAAGCTCACCGCGTTCTGCGACAGGATGTCGCGCCAGCTCGAGGTCGAGGTCCTCCCCGCCGAATCGGCGCAGGCGGCAGTGGCGGGCGCAGACATCGTCAACGTCATCACCCGCTCCGCGACGCCGGTCCTTTCCGGCGCGTGGCTCGAACCGGGCCAGCACATCAACGCCGCCGGCTCCAACGCGCTCACCCGCCGCGAACTCGACGCGGCAGCGGTAGAGAAATGCGACCTCATCGCGGTGGACGCGCGGGGGACGGCGCGTGGCGAATCCGGCGACCTGCTCCCCGCGGTGGAAAAAGGCACGCTGCAGTGGGACGCGCTCACGGAAATCGGCGAAGTGCTCGCGGGGCGTGCGGCCGGCAGGACCTCCGCGCGCCAGATCACGCTCTACGAATCGCACGGCATGGGGCTGCAGGATCTTTATGTCGGCGCGAGGATGCTGCAGCTCGCGCGCGATCGGGGGATCGGCGCCGTTCTCCCGATCGGGGACAGTGCCCCTGCCCAAGCGTAGGGCGACGATGCGGCGTTCCATCCCAGCAATGCGGTGTGGTGGCATGGCCGCACGCAGCGCGCTTCTGGCGTGTGCGCTGATCGGACTGCCTCTATCCGTAGCGGCCCAGGTGGACTTTCAGCCCCACCGCGGCACGCTCTTCATACCGAAGGACTGCCGCTTCGAGCCGGACAAGGAGCGCTGCGCCGTGGATAATCGCGCGATCGAGTTCTGCCGCCCGGAGAAGGATGCCGACGCGGTCCACAACTGCCTGCGCGCCAACCAGTCGCCACTGGTGTGCGACACGAAGAAGAGCGGCAACGCCAAGGAGCGCTGCGAGCGCATCAACCGCATCTACCAGCCGTGCAAGGGCAAGCGCGCAGACGAACTGGCCGCCTGCATCGATCAGCACCGTGCGCAGGAAAAGCGCAAGAGAAAGTGAGCGACCAGTATGAGCACCCCCACAGGAAAGATCGGATTCGTCGGCATCGGGGCGATGGGCACGCCGATGGCCGCCAATCTCGCAAAGGCGGGATACAGGCTCGTCATCTATGACGTCGATCCGACGCGCACGGCGGCTTTCGCTTCGACGCACGAAGTGGAGGTGGCGTCCGAGCTTTCGGACCTCGGGCTTCAATGCGGCACGATCATCACCATGCTGCCGGACGACAAGGCAGTGCGGAAGGCGCTGTGCGGCGAGAGGGACAACGTGCAGAACTGCGCGATTGCCAATCTCAAGACCGGTTCGACGGTGATCGACATGAGTTCGTCCTCCCCGGTCAGCACACGGGAGCTGGGAGCCCTGTTCGAAGCGCGCGGGATCAGATTCATCGATGCGCCCGTGTCCGGCGGGGTGAAGCGTGCCGTTACCGGTGATCTGGCGATCATGGTAGGCGGTGATGCGAAAGTGATGGAGGACTGCCGCCCCATACTGGAAAAACTCGGAAACCAGATTTTCTACGCCGGCCCGCTCGGTGCAGGCCATGCCATCAAGGCGCTGAACAATTACGTGTCGGCGGCGGGCCTCGTCGCGGCGTGCGAGGCGGTGATCGTCGGCAAGCGCTTCGGTCTCGATCCAGGCGTGATCGTGGATATCCTCAACGCCTCCAGCGGCATGAACAACACCACCAAGGTCAAAATGAAGCAGTTCATGCTCTCCGGCGCCTTCAACGCCGGCTTCACCACCGGGCTCATGGCAAAGGACCTGCGCACCGCCTTGGAAGTCGCACGAGCCGTGAATGGGCCGTCGCGCCTCGCTGCGCACTGCGTCGAAACCTGGAACGAAGCCGAGCAGAACTTAGGCTATGCCTCCGACCACACCGCGATCTACAACCTTCTCGACCGCAGCACATAGGTCATAGGCCGCGCGTCAGTCTTTGGAGATGGCTTCCGGGAGGAAATCGGCTAACGGTTGAATCGGTTCACGTTCTTTCTGTTTCTGCAGCCTATTCTTTG
>JBQTHU010000080.1:0-1599 GCA_052389535.1 Betaproteobacteria bacterium
TTTGCCACGGGAATCCGGGTGTGCGGCAGTTCGAATCGCGTTGAAAAGATTGAGCGGCGCATCACTGCTGAGCGCGGTGAACGGGCGCTGCGCACCGGTGACGACCACCGGCTTGGCGCTGCGGACGGTCAGCGTGAGAAAGTAGGCGGTCTCCTCGAGCGTATTCGTGCCCTGCACGAACACGAGACCGTCCAGATCCGGCCGCCGCAACAATTCATTCAACCGCAAAGCCAGCCTGCAAAGGTCCTCGGGCGTAGCGACCTCGTGTGGCGCGCCACCTTCGGCTTCGACGCCCGCGATCTGCTCGATTTCCGGCAGCTCGGCCAGGAGTTCGGCCGCCGTCATCCGCGGACGACCGCTACGCCGGTAATTCGTGAAGTCCATGCGATCTTTGCCGCGGCTCGGCAACGTGCCGGGGCCGACCAGAAGGCGTATGCGAGGCAGTGGCATGATGAGCTCCTTGTGTGATGCCGAGGCGGATATTAGGTCTATTGTCCCGGCAATGGCCACTCATGCTGCAAACACCGTTGCGCAAGCTCGACTGCCCGGTGAAAATGCGCGCACACGCGACAGGAGCATCTATGAGTCCGTTCATTGCGCGAAGTGTCCTCGCAGCGCTCAGCATCTTGATCCCCCCAGCCGTTATGGCAGCGGAATGGCGGCCTACGCAGCCGGTCAAGTTGGTGGTGCACACGTCCCCCGGCGCGGGCGCCGATCTCTTCGCGCGGCACATCGCTGAAATCATCAAGCAGGGCGGCCTGCTGCCGGTACCCGTCGAAGTAATCAACAAGAGCGGCGGCGGCGGCGCGCTCGCCATCAATTTCCTCGCCGAGCGCAAAGGCGATCCGACGCACATCATGGCGGTCACCAACGTGTTGCTCACGACGCCGCTGCGCTAGAAGGGATTGCCGACCTACCGCGACTTCCAGCCCGTCGCGGTGATGGCACACGACACCAACGCCATCCAGGTTCTCGCCTCGTCGTCCTACAAGACGGTGAAGGATCTCATCGATGCGGCGCGATCGCAGCCGAAGAAGGTCAGCCATGCGTTCGGGGCGTTCGGCGGCACCGATCACATCATCGGCTACCAGCTCGCCAAGGCCACCGGCGTGCAGTTCAGCTACGTCGCGTTCAAGGGCGGCGGCGACGCGGTGACCGCGCTCCTCGGCGGGCACGTCGATTTCGTGACCGGCGGCCCCGGCGAGACACGCGCGCATCTGCAGGCGGGCAGACTGCATGCGCTCGCGGTCGTCGGCGACAAGCGGCTGCCGACGCTGCCCGACGTGCCGACTCTCAAGGAAGCGGGCATCAGCCTCGGCGGCACCTATGCGGTCTTCCGCGGCTTCGTCGCGCCCGCCGACATACCGCGCGAGGCGATCGACCTCTACGCTTCGACGCTACGGAAGGTCATGGGCACGCCGGCGTGGAAACGCTACGTCGCGGACGGAGAACTGGAAGAGCAGTATCTTAGTCCCGCGCAGATGGCGAAATTCCTCGAGACCCGCAACGCCGATCTCGCCCGCGTGCTGGGAGAGCTCGCGCTCGCGAAATAACGGCAGGCGCTTTAGCCCGCCTGCTTCTCCTCGACCCGCAACAGCT
>JBQTHU010000081.1:0-8334 GCA_052389535.1 Betaproteobacteria bacterium
AACACGGCCGGGAATCCTGTGCTCGGTCCTGTATGCGTCGTGTGGGGGGGGGCCGTTTCACGAATGGGTTTCCTTTTCCTTTCGCCGGATTCGCGCCGGCAAATCAATCAGATGACCTGGCAGTCACGCCCGACGGATGCGGCCGACGGTTTGCGTTACTCGCTGAAACAGGCGGATCGGCGTTTCTGCTTCGCGCGGCGTCGAATGTCCATGGATCGTCACGGCCAGGCCTTCCAGTGGCCTCCCCGACTGCAACCTCTTGTCTTTTTGAACCGGCGCAGCAAGGAGCGCGCGCTACTCCGACCCTTTGCAGGCCGGGGGCTGATTCGAGATCAACCAGGTTCGAGCGAGGAGGCGCGATTATAGCAGGGGCGACGATGCGCCAGCCACCGCGCGCTAGCCACCCGCTCGACCAGAGTTCCAGCGAAGCTTGTGCGGACCGCAGCGTTCAGAGTAATCTGACCGTACTGCCGAGTCCCGGGCGACTTTCTTGCTGGTTTTCCTTCGGTCAGTCGGAACGTCGTACCCCGCAAAAAACGTGGTCTATTCCGTCCCCCCCCCCCCCCCCGGCGAACCTCCTGACGGAGGCCCTCCTACTGAAGGGAGTTTCTTCCCTCCTCGTTGGAGTAGGGGAGAAAAATCGTATTTCCATCGTTCGTAACCTTCGCAAGGAAGGGGGACGAGAAGCGGACGGGGTGGTTGCGGCGCGCGACATCACAGGTCATGAAGTAAAGACAGCGCGCGAGTGATCGACCATCAGGAACGGGGAGCAACCAGCGCGCGCCGCCAGGCGCAGCCGCAGCCGAGACGGAAAGCACTGTGACGAACAAAGATAACGATCAACCTGAATCGCCGGCGCCGTCGGGCGGTGACCTGGATGAACGCGAACCGGGTAGCGGCGCGCCGTTCCCGATCGTCGGCATCGGCGCGTCGGCCGGCGGGCTGGAGGCATTCACGCAGTTGCTCAAGCACCTGCCGCTCGACACCGGCATGAGCTTCGTGCTCATTCAGCACCTCGACCCGGATCACGAAAGCGCGCTGACGCAGATTCTCGCCCGCGCAACGAAGCTGCCGGTGAACGAGATCACTCATGACCAGCCGGTCGAGCCCGATCATGTCCATGTCATTCCGCGCGACACGAACCTGAGCATCACGCAGGGCGTGTTGAAGCTCTCGCCGCGCCAGAAGACGCGCATACCACACCGGCCCATCGATTTGTTCTTCGAGTCGCTGGCGCAGGACCAGCGCGACCGGGCCATCGGCGTGGTGCTCTCGGGCACGGCGACCGATGGCACGCTCGGACTGGAGGCGATCAAGGCCGAGGGCGGGATCACCTTCGCGCAGGACGATTCGGCCAAGCACGACTCGATGCCGCGCAGCGCCATCGCGGCCGGCTGCGTCGATCTGGTGCTCGCGCCGGCCGCCATCGCCGCTGAACTCGCGCGGATCGCGCGCCATCCTTATATTGCCGGGCAACCGCTGGAACGCTCGACCCGCGCGGAAGCAGAAGATGAAGACGATCGCGGAAGCGATGCGCGCGGCGAAGATGACCGCGCGCAGGCGACAGCCCACCAGGATGACGACACTGCGCTGCCTTCCGGAGGCGCCCCCGAAAGGGCCGCGCGGCGCAAAGGGGCCAAGCCGCCGCGTGCCCGAGCCAGGCGCGGAAAAGACGCCGCGGGCGCCAAGGACCGCGGGGAGGAGGGCTACAAGAAAATCCTGCTGCTGCTGCGCAACCATTCCGGCGTGGACTTCTCGCTCTACAAGGCCACCACCATCCAGCGGCGCATCAACCGCCGCATGCTCCTCAGCCGGCACGACACGCTGAACGACTACGCCGGTTTACTGAAGGGCGACGGCAAGGAACTCGATGCGCTCTACTCCGATGTGCTCATCAGCGTGACGAGCTTCTTCCGCAACCCCGAAATGTTCGATGCGCTCCAGCGCGAGGTCCTGCCGAAACTCCTCCAGGAGCGCACCGACGAGGCGCTGCGCTGCTGGGTGCTCGGCTGCTCCACCGGCCAGGAGGCTTACTCCATCGCGATGGCGTTCGTCGAAGCGGCGGAGAAGGCCCCGCGAACGCGCAAGTTGCAGGTCTTCGCCACCGACTTGAACGATGCGCTGCTCGACAAGGCACGCCACGGCCTTTACGCCAAGAGCCTTGCCGACGAGATCGCCCCCGAGCGCCTGCGGCGCTTCTTCGTCGAGGAAGATGGCGGCTACCGCGTGGTCAAGATGCTGCGCGAGATGGTGGTCTTCGCGCGGCAGAATCTCATCGCCGACCCGCCCTTCTCGCGCATGGACATCGTCAGTTGCCGCAACCTGCTGATCTATCTCGAACCGAGCCTGCAGAAGAAGGCGCTGCCCACGTTCCACTACGCGCTGAAGCCCCACGGCTTCCTGCTGCTGGGCGCTTCGGAATCGATCGGCGGCTTCACCGATCTGTTCGAGGCGGCGGACAAGAAGCACAAGATCTTCTCCAAAAAGGCGGCACAGACCCCGGCGCTACACCTGCCGGTTACGAGGGCGCACGGCGGGTACCCACCCATGCCGTCCCAGTCACCGCCGACGTGGCGGTCAAAGACCGCGCCGCTCGACGATGTGCGCGGCGAGCTGAACGCCCAGCGCGAGGCCGACCGCATCACCGTCAACCAGTTCGCGCCGCCCGGCGTGCTGGTCAGCGCCGACCTGCAAGTGCTGCAATTCCGCGGGCCGACCGGCGCCTACCTCGAGCCGCCGCCCGGCAAGGCGAGCTTCGACGTGCTGAAGATGGCGCGGGAAGGCCTGATGCTGCCGCTGCGCAGCGCGATCAACGAGGCGAAGACGGAAAACAAGACCGCGCGCAAGCAAAACGTCCGCATCAAGCGCAACGGTTCGACCCGCACCGTGGACCTCGAAGTCATTCCGTTGAAGAACCTGCCCGAGCGCTGCTTCCTGATCCTGTTCGAAGACGCGGAAAAGTCCGATCGCGGACAGCGGCTCGAAGTTCCCGCCGCGCCGCGACTCAGCAAAGAGGAGAAATCCGCGCGCATCGCCGAGCTCGAAACCGACCTTGCCGAGGCGCGCGAATACCTCCAGTCGATGCAGGAGCAGCACGAGGCCACCAACGAAGAACTCCAGGCTTCCAGCGAGGAAGTCCAGTCCGCCAACGAAGAACTCCAGTCGATCAACGAGGAACTGGAGACGAGCAAGGAAGAGCTGGAGTCGGCCAACGAAGAACTGTCCACGGTCAACGAGGAGATGAATCAGCGCAACGTCGAGTTGAATCGTCTCAACAATGATCTCGTCAACCTCCAGACCTCGATCACGATCGCGATCGTGCTGGTGAGCCGTGAGCTGGTCATCCGCCGCTTCACCTCCGAGGCGCAGAAGCAGTTCGGCCTGCTGGCGGCGGATGTGGGGCGCCCGATCGGCCACATCCGGCACGGCCTTGTGTCAGCACCCTCTCCCTCCGGGAGCGCGCAGGCTGAGGGCGAGAGTCCGGATTTCCCCGTAGACCTGGAGAGCATCGCCGCGGAAGTCATCGCCAGCGTGCGCGAGCAGAAGCGCGAGGTGCGCGACCGGGACGGCCACTGGTATTCGCTGCGCGTGCGCGCTTACCTGACGCTGGACAACAAGGTGGACGGCGCGGTGCTGGTGCTGGTGGACATCGACGCGCTCAAGCGCAGCGAGCAAGCCGTCATCGCCGCGCGCGACTACGCCGAGCATACGATCGATACCGTGCGCGAGCCGCTGCTGGTGCTCGACCAGGATCTGCGCATCGAAAGCGCCAACCACGCTTTCTACCGCAACTTCCGCGTCGCGCCCAACGAAACCGTCGGCAAGTTCATCTACGACCTGGGCAACCGCCAGTGGGACATCCCGCGCCTGCGCGAGCTGCTGAACGATATCCTGCCGCAGAAGACCGCGATCGAAGACTTTCAGGTCGAGCACGAGTTCGAGACCATCGGCAAGAAGATCATGCTGCTCAACGCCCGCCGCATGATTGACCCGCAGCGAAGGAGCAAGCGCATCCTGCTGGCGATCGAGGACGTCACCGAGCGCAAGCGGGCGGAAGAAGCGGTAGCGCGCCTGGCGGCGATCGTCACTTCTTCCGAGGATGCCATCATCAGCAAGACCGTGGATGGCATCATTACCAGTTGGAACGAGGGCGCGGAGCATCTCTTTGGCTACTCCGCCGCGGAAGTCATCGGGAAGCCGGTGACGCTGCTGATCCCTGAGGACCATGCCGACGAGGAGCCGGCGATCCTTGCAAAGATTCGGCGCGGCGCCGCGGTCGAGCATTACGAAACCGTGCGGAAACGCAAGGATGGCAGTCTGGTTGACATCTCGTTGGCAGTTTCGCCGCTGCGCGATGCGAGCGGACGCATCGTCGGCGCATCAAAGATCGCTCGCGACATCTCCGAGCGCGGCAGGATGTTGAAGGAGATCAGACAGCAGGCCGAGCAGCTCGCGGAAGAATCGCGCCGCAAGGACGAGTTCCTGGCCATGCTGGCCCATGAACTGCGAAACCCCCTTGCCCCGATCCGCAACGGCCTGAACATTCTGCGACACACGGCCGGAGTGAGTAACTCCCCGGAGAATGAGGCCGCTCACCTGGTTCCCGAGATGATGGAGCATCACGTCGCCCAGATGGTGCGGCTGGTGGACGACCTGCTCGACGTGAGCCGCATCAGCCGGGGAACGATCGAACTGCGCAGGGAGCGGATCGAACTGGCGTCGGTCGTGGGTCATGTCGTCGAAACCGTCCGTTCGAACAACGAAAGCATGGGTCATGAACTGACCGTCGCATTGCCGCCGCAGCCGATCTACGTGAATGGCGACGCAGTCCGGCTGGCGCAGGCGGTGGGCAACCTCCTGAACAACGCCTGCAAGTTCACCAGCAAGGGCGGCCGCATCGGGCTCGCGCTCGAGCGCGAGCGGGAGCAGGCCGTGATCCGGGTTCGGGACAGCGGCATCGGCATCGCCGCCGACCAGCTTTCCCGCATCTTCGAGATGTTCGCGCAGGTCGATACGTCGCGGTGGCGTTCGGTCGGCGGGTTGGGCATCGGCCTCGCGCTGGTGAAAAGGTTGGTGGAGCTGCACGGCGGCACGGTGGCAGGCCACAGTGCCGGTGTCGGACAGGGTAGTGAATTCGTGGTGCGGCTGCCGATCCTGGTCGAACCCGCGGAAGCGTCGCCCGAGCCGACCCTCAGCGAGCCGGCACCGACGACGGCCCGCCGCATCCTCGTTGTCGATGACAACCGCGACGCGGCCGAGTCGCTGGCGATGCTGTTGCGTCTGGCCGGCAACGAGACGCACACCGCCTACGACGGCCTCGGGGCGGTGGAAGCGGCGGCAACGTTCCGGCCCGACGTGGCGCTGCTGGACATCGGGCTGCCCGGATTGAACGGCCTTGAAGCGTGCCGCCGCATTCGGGAACAGCCGTGGAGCAAGAACATGGTGCTGGTGGCGTTGACCGGGTGGGGTCGGGAAGAAGACCAGCAAAAATCCAAAGAGGCCGGATTCAACGGTCACCTGGTCAAGCCGGCGGACTACGCCGCGCTCACGAAACTGCTGGATTCTCTGCCCTCGAAGCAGGAAGTCTGACCAAACGCTGAAGCGGAGCGGCGTTTAGGTTGGGGAAGCTGGGAAATCGCCGACGGCATTCGCGATATCAAGGCCGGCCGCGTTGGTCGGCGCTACACGGTCGGGTCCTATCCGATCGTCCGCGCTCGCGAGAAGTCCAAGCTATCACAATCGCAGTTCGCCGACCTGCTTGGCGTTTCGGTCCGCACCCTCCAGGAGTGGGAACAGGGGCGGCGTGAGCCGAGCGCAGCCGCAAAAACACTAATCAAGGTTGCACAGATCGATCCGCGCGTACTGCGCAAAATCGCAGCCTGAGGACAGTACGTTTACGCTTTCAGCGTGAAGGGATTGAAGTCTGTGTCGCGGTCGTAGTAGTCCTCGTTCTCGGCGCGTTTGAGCGCGCCCACGATCTTGTAGGTCACCGGCGTGAGCGCCACTTCCACGCCGACCTTCGCGATGAACTGCGCGAGCATGACAACGGGCAGCTTGTCGTCGGGAATGATGCCGGTTCCATAGAACGCGAGCGGATAAAACAGCGCCGAATCCACCGCTTCGCCGGCGATCGTCGAGCCGATGGTGCGCGTCCACAGCCACCGCCCCTGGGTGAGGATTTTCATCTTCGCCAGCGTGAACGAGTTCACGAACTCGCCGCAGAAGTACGCCACCATGGAAGCCGCGACGATGCGCGGCGCGTTGCCGAACGCGATCTCGTAGGCATCCTGATGCTGCCAGAACGGCGCGGGCGGCAGCGCGACCACCACGGTGGCCATGAACGAAGCGAACGCGAGGCCGGCGAAACCGGCCCAGATCACCTTGCGCGCGCGGGCGTAGCCGTAGACCTCGGTGAGGATGTCGCCGAACACGTAGGAAATGGGAAAGAACAGCACGCCGGCGCCGAACGTCAGCGCCCCCAGCACCGGCACATCGATTTGCGCGATCTTGGCCGGGCCGATCAGGTTGGAACAAATCAGGACCGTGACGAACGCCGCCATTACGAAGTCGTAATAGCGGTAGCCGTGGCGCGTCGTCATGGCTTTCGCCGCGATACGACGCGATCCCGGTCCGGGCCGCTCAAGTGAGCGGTGCCGCGCAGTGCTCCTTGAATGCGGGACGCTGCATGATGCGGTCGAACCATGCCTCGAGGTTCTTGAACGCCGGGCGCTCGATCGGCAGGTTGAACCAGCGGAACGCGGCGACGCCCATCGGAATGTCACCCATCGTGAAATCCTTGCCGCCGAAATAGCGGTTATGCGCGAGATGTGCGTTGGCGATCTCGAAGTTCGCCGTGAGCCGCTTGATGCTTTCGTTCACCAGTGGCATATCGCGTTTTTCGGGCGCCATGCGGACGAGGTTCCAGAACACCGGCCGCAGGTTGTTCCACAGCGTCGTGTTGTACCACTCCATCCAGCGGTCCGCCTCGGCAAAGGCGCGCGGCGTTCCCGGCCACAGCGTCCCGAGCCCGTGCAGGCCGGAGAGATAGCGCACGATCGCATGCGATTCCCACAGGATGAAGCCGTCGTAATTGAGGGTCGGCACCAGCCCGTTGGGATTCATCGCCCGGTACTCGGGCGTGTTGTTGACGCCATGCTCCATGCCGGCGTCGATGCGGTCGTAGCGGAGCTTGAGCTCGCCGCAGCACCAGAGCACCTTCTGCACGTTGATGGAATTCCTGCGTCCCCAGATCGTCAGCATCGCGCGCCTCCCGTGATGTCGCTGTGCTGATTATAACCGCGCGCCGGTACCCTGACCGCGGTTCTCGAGGTCGATCCGCATTGCCGGCCGCAACACTATCCCGGTTTGCTGCCGCTCACCCGCTGGTTGAAGGCGGTGAAGAATTGCTCCGCGGTCTTGCGCGCGACGCCGTCGATCAGCCGCGATCCGACCTGCGCCAGTTTGCCGCCGACCATCGCCTGGGCGGAGTACTTGAGGCGCGTTGCCTCGTCCTCGGGCGTGAGATGCACCTCCGCCTGACCCTTGGCGAAACCGGCCACGCCCCCCTGGCCTTCGAAGACCAGCTTGTAGGAGTTCGGCGCGTTGATCTCGGCAAGCGTCATTTTGCCTTTGAACTTCGCACTGACCGGCCCGACCCTCGCCGTCATGACGAGTTGGTACTCGTTCTCTGCGGTCTGTTCCATGCTCTCGCAGCCGGGAATGCATTCCTTCAATATGGCGGTATCGTTCAACGCACGCCACGTATCCTGCTGCGGCAGCGGCACGAGTTGCTCACCGGTCATTTCCATGAGATGTCCTGAATTGCGCGGGGTAGCGCAGTGTAACACCGCGGTCGTTGCTTGACCCTGCGGCGGGCCATGCTCTACGCTACAGTTCCCCGATCAGTTGAAGGCGGAGACGAGTCTTGGACCCCGTCGATCCGCAAACATCATGCGCACAGGCATCATCGGCGGCGGCACCATCGCCCGTTTGATTCTGGAGCATATCGAACGCGGCGAGCTTTTCGACGCAAATGTCACCGCAATACTCGGCCGCACCGCAGCCTCCCGCGGTCGAATGCTGGCGCAGCAGCACGGTGTTTCGTTCGTAACCACACTTGAAGC
The DNA here is from genome assembly GCA_052389535.1 of Betaproteobacteria bacterium. GTDB lineage: Bacteria > Pseudomonadota > Gammaproteobacteria > Burkholderiales > SG8-41 > DSOT01. The sequence goes on from JBQTHU010000081.1 coordinate 8,124, forward strand.
GCTGATCGAGACGCAACCCGATGTCGTGGTCGAGGCGGCGTCGCACGAGGCCGTGCGCAGTCATGCTGAGCCGATCCTCGCGAGCGGCATTGCGCTGATCGTGCTGTCGGGCGGCGCGCTCTGCGACGATGCGTTGCGCACGCGGCTGGAGGCGGCGGCGCGCGGCAGCGGAGCGCTGCTCCATGTCCCGTCGGGCGGAATCGGCGGCCTC
>JBQTHU010000082.1:0-2238 GCA_052389535.1 Betaproteobacteria bacterium
GCGCTTCATCCGCATATCCCATCGTCTCCGGCTTCGACTTTCCGAGCATCACCTGGAAGTACACCGGCTCGAGACTGCCATTGTGATAGCCATGGATGACGCCGGGTGGACATGAGATGCACTCCCACGGGCCGAGCCGTATATCCAGGCGCCTTCCGGATTCATCCTCCAGAAACACGTCGAGTAATCCCCGCAGCACGAAGAACACCTCTTCCACTTCATGTGTGTGCTCGGCATTGCCCTGCCCGGGTTCGACATACATGATGCTCAGCGTGAAGCCGCGCGGCGGAATCGTCTGCTGGTCGAAGTGCTTGCCGGAGCCGCCAGCGCCGATGAATCGATGCTGAGCCCGCTTGTATCCTTCTATTTTCGCGTCCTCGAACGCATTCCAGTCCGGCCTTCTGTCCTTGAACCGCGCAACATAGCGCTCCGCAATCTGTTCCAGCGTAAGACTCGCCACGTCGGGCGGTTTCGGATGTCGCGCCTGGTTCATGGACTTCCTCCAGAGATGCTTACACTTCTCTATATTACAGAGAGATGGGCATGGTACGGTAACCGGCCATGAGCTAAGGTTTTGCCGTGCAATCCGGCACGGTGATCAAGTCCCCCGTTTGATTGACGCTGACACATCGTAGGCGTAGATTGCCCGACCAAGATCTCCACCCTGGGTGAGCGGCAGGACAGACCGCCACCTACTCAGCCTTCGTGGTAAGTGGCCGATTACTCAAACCATAATGTGAAGGGCCACGTTCGATCTTGAGCGGGACATTGGTTGGGCACGACCGCCCGATCGTCCACGAGGAGGCTGTAATGAGCACATTCTTCATCCGCAATGTCGCGTTCATTTTTGCGCTTGTCGCCGGTTCTCACGCGCATTCTGCGGAGCAAATCTCGATCGACGGCTCGACCGGCGTCATGCCGCTTGTGCGGGCGCTGGCCGACGCATACCGCGAGCAGAAGCCCGAGGTAACGATCCACATCGGCAAAGGCCTTGGCACCAGGGCTCGCATCGCGGCTTTGCTGGATGGGAAGGTCCAGATCGCAATGGCGAGCCATGGATTGGACATCGACTCGATCGTGAAGCAGGGGCTGGCCGTGCACGAGATCGCAAAAGTGGCCGTGGTCTTCGGCGTGAACGCAAGTGTTCCGCTGACGAATCTCGGCGACCAGCATATTTGCGACATCTACTCAAACGCGAAAACGAACTGGAAGGAACTGGGATCGCTCGATATGCGAATCGTGCCGATAACCCGGCCGGACTCGGAGGTAGACACTGAAGTCGTGAGACACCATATCGCGTGCCTGACCAATCTCAAGATGCCGGAGACTGTCAGGATCGCACCCAAGTCCGGGGAAATGGCCAAAGACCTAGCAACGATGGCTGGAGCCATCGGCATGACTACGATGACTGTCGTCGAACAGAGCGCGGGACGAATCAAGCCGGTTTCGCTTCGGGGAATAGCACCCACCTCGGACAACGTCAGGCGCAGGACCTATAACCTTACGCGCGATTCCTTCCTGGTCACGCAGGCGAAGCCGCCTGCCGCAGTGGCGGAGTTCCTGCAGTTCATCCGCAGCGTAGCAGGGCAGAAAGTCATCGCAACGAACGGCGCAGTGCCGACAAAGTAGGCTGCCGACCTTTCACCGGCGTACACACTGAACACGTAAGCGGGATCATCGCAGCGAGGTTCAGACAGCGCCGAGCGGCGTGAGACCTGTCGGTCAGGGAAGCGCGCGCTGCAGCGCATGCCGCTCGCGCGAGGCGAGCAGCGGCACCGCATCGGCGAGGTATTTCTTGAAGTGCGGCGTCTGCTGGTGGTCTTCGAATGCCTTCTCGTCGTCGTAGACCTCGAACAGCACCACCTTCGTGCGATCCGCGGGGTCCACCAGCACCTCGAACTGCCGGCAGCCGGGTTCCTTGCGCGCCTCGCGCCCGTTTGCAAGCACCTCCGCCATGAAGCGCTCGACGTTCTCGGACTTGATTCGGAGCATCACTGTCAGCACGAAATTCATATCATGGTCTCCATCTGATCTGGCTGCACGCCAGAGAGCAGGATAGCAGACATGGGGATTGCTCTCTTGCCCACTACGGCATGGGGTGTGTTGGTCACACGAAGCGTTCCGGCAAATAAGGGGTCGGATCGACAAACGGAGAATCGCCGGTCACCAGCTCCGCGATGAGCCGCCCGGTCACGGCGCCGAGGGTGAAGCCATGGTGGGCGTGGCCGAACGCAAACC
>JBQTHU010000083.1:0-6364 GCA_052389535.1 Betaproteobacteria bacterium
GTCTTCACTCTGGAGCAAGGTAACTACATCGCCGATGTCGGCGTCAGCGTGAAGGATGCGCAGGGACGGACGGTCATCGAGGACGTCGCGGACGGCCCGTACTTCATGGCGCAGCTTCCGCCGGGGCGCTACACGGTCGAAGCGCGTTACGGTGGCAAGACAGTCACGCGCAACCTGCAGCTGGGCGGGCAGGGCACGCGCGTTGCGTACCTGCGCTGGCCGAGCAACCCCGAGACCGACTTCGTCGCGGCGCGTGCTCAATAGCGCGTGACGTCGAGAAGGCTCGATCCGAAATAGCAACAGCGCGGCCCTTGTGGGCCGCTTTTTTTGAGGCTTGAGTGCATGCGGCTGCTCCTGGTCGAAGACGACAGGATGATCGGCGAGAGCATAAGCGAAGGCCTGATCCAGGAAGGCTACGCGGTGGACTGGGTGCGCGACGGCGAGGCCGCACAAAGAGCGGTCGCCGCGGAGCCGTACGCCGCCGTGCTGCTCGACCTCGGCCTGCCGCGTCAGGACGGTCTCGATGTGCTGCGGTCTATTCGTGCGCGCCGCAACGATGTGCCCGTGCTCATCATCACGGCGCGCGACGCCGTTTCCGACCGCGTCAAGGGACTCGATGCCGGCGCCGACGACTATCTGGTCAAGCCGTTCGATCTCGATGAACTCGCGGCCCGCGTGCGCGCCCTTTCGCGCCGCGCCGGCGGCCGTTCGACTCCGCTTGTCGAACACGGCCCGATCACGGTGAATCCGGCGACGCGCGAAGTCCGCATGCGCGGCAAGCGGGTCGTGCTGTCGGCCCGTGAGTACGCGCTCATCGAAGCGCTCACGGCGCGTCCCGGTATCGTCCTCTCTCGCGCGCAGCTCGAGGAGCGGCTCTACGGGTGGGGCGAAGAGGTGGCGAGCAACGCGATCGAAGTGCACGTCCACAACCTGCGCCGCAAGCTCGGCGCCAACGTGATCCGCAACGAGCGCGGCGTCGGCTACAGCATCCCGGTGCGCAGCTCCGGTGCCTGAGTTGTCGCTGCGCCGTCGCCTGCTCGCTGTCCTGCTCGGCGCGCTGCTGCTCGCGGGTGTCGTGGCGAGCGCGGCCACATACTATTCGGCCCGCGCCGAGGTGGGCGCGCTGCTCGACGAGGAACTGCGCCAGGTCGCGTTGTCCTTGCGCGAGCATGCGGTGCTGGACCTCGGCCGGTTCGCGCCGTCGGTCGAGGATTTCGATCGCCGCGTGGTGGTCCAGATCTGGGACCGCTTCGGCATTACCGTCTACCTGTCCAACGCCCGCACGCCGCTGCCGCTATCCTCCACGCCGGGCTATGCGACCATTTTTCACGAAGGCCATGAGTGGCGCATGTACACGCTGCGCGAGGGGGCTCAGACCATCCAGGCCGCGCAGTCGTCCACGGTGAGGACCGAACGCGCCCGCGCCGCGGCGCTGCGCGTCCTTGTGCCGGTGCTCGCGATACTGCCGCTGCTCGCGCTGCTCATCTGGCTCACGCTCGAGCGCGGTTTTGCGCCGCTCGCGCGCCTCACGCGAGAAGTGCGCACGCGCCACGCCGCGGCGCTCGAGCCGTTGATCATCGAGCGCCTGCCGGAGGAGATCGCGCCCGTCGTGGCCGCGCTGAACAACCTGCTCGCGCAGCTCGGCGAGGCGTTCGTCGCGCAGCGCCGGTTCGCCGCCGATGCCGCGCACGAACTGCGCACGCCGTTGACGGCGCTGGCGCTGCAAATCCAGCTCGTCGAGCGCGCACGCACGGATGAGGAGCGCGCCACGGCGGTCGCGCGGCTGAAGGAGCGTGCCCAGCGCGCCGCGCGCATCGTGCAACAGCTCCTCGTTATGGCCCGCGTGGAGCCGGAGGCGGCGGTTCAGCCGTCGCGTAGGGTTGCGCTCGATGATCTCGCGCGCTCCTTGACCTCCGAACTTGCGCCACTCGCGGCCGCCAAGCCGGTGACACTCACCGTTACGCGCGCGGACCCGGCGGCCGTCTCGGGCGTCGAAGATGCGCTGAGATTGCTTGCGACCAATCTGATCGACAACGCCATCCGATATACACCCGCCGGCGGACGAGTGGAGGTGTCAGTGTGGCGCGAAGGGCATGCTGCGATCCTCCAGGTTTCGGACAACGGTCCGGGCATCCCGATAGCGGAGCGCGACCGTGCCTTCGATCGTTTCTACCGCGGTACGGGACTTGATTCGACAGGGAGCGGTCTCGGGCTCGCGATCGTGCGCCAGGTCGCCAAGCTGCACGGGGGCCGGGTGGAACTTTCGGAGGGACTGGACGGCCGCGGCCTTTCGGCGCGCTTCATCCTCGATGCGGCGCAGTAGTTTTCATTTCTCTTAAGTTTCAATTAAGGCGCGGCTCCGATCATGCCGATCGCCGGGCAGATCTCTGCCCATAACCGATACAGGAGATCGAAATGAAAGTCCCTCATCGCTTCAAACGTTCGATTGCTGCGCTTGCCGTCGCATCGCTGTTCGCGGCCGGATGCAGCGATATGCAGTTTTCCGGCGTTCGCGACGCCAACGCGACCGTCCAGCAGGCCGCCGCGTCAGCGACGACGCGGGCACTGCCGGATTTCGCGTCGCTGGTCGAGCAGCAGGGACCCACCGTGGTGAAAATCGCCGTTAGCAAGACCGTCACTCCGGCGGCGGCCTGGCAGGGCATGCCGGAATTCGACGGCCCGATGGGCGAGTGGCTGCGGCGCTTCCAGATTCCGATGCCGCAGCCGATGCCGAGTCCCTCACCGGCGCGCGGCGTGGGCTCGGGATTCATCGTGTCGCAGGACGGCTACATCCTCACCAACGCGCACGTAGTGGACGGCGCGGCGGAAGTCACGGTTACGCTCAATGACAAGCGCGAGTTGAAGGCCAAGGTCGTGGGCGTGGATCCGATGACCGACGTCGCGGTCGTCAAGGTCGATGCGACCGGGCTGCCCGTGGTGAAGATCGGTGACCCGTCCGAGACCCGCGTCGGCGAGTGGGTCGCGGCGATCGGCTCCCCGTTCGGCATGGACCATACGGTGACCGCCGGCATCGTTTCGGCGAAGTCGCGCAATCTGCCGAGCGAAAGCCTGGTGCCGTTCATCCAGACGGACGTCGCGGTCAATCCCGGCAACTCCGGCGGGCCATTATTCAACATGGCGGGCGAGGTGATCGGTGTCAACTCGCAGATCTACAGCACCACCGGCGGCTACATGGGGATGTCCTTCGCGATCCCGATCGATGTTGCGATGAACGTGAAGGACCAGCTCGTGGCACACGGCAAGGTGACGCGCGGCCGCATCGGCGTCACAGTGCAGGAGGTGACACCCACGCTCGCGCAATCCTTCGGGCTCGACAAGGCGCGCGGCGCGCTGGTGTCGAAAGTCGATGCCGATGGCCCCGCTGCGAAAGGCGGTCTGCAGCCGGGTGACATTATCGTCGGGTTCAACGGCAAGCCGATCGAGCACTCCGGCGAGCTGCCGGCGATCGTCGCCGGAACCAAGCCCGGCGAGTCCGTGAACTTCCGTATTCTGCGCAAGGGTGAGGAGAGGAATCTGAAGCTCAGCGTCGCGGAGATGCCTTCCGAGCGCATGAACCTCGCCCATGCCGGCGCGTCGCAGCAAGGCAAGCTCGGAGTAGCGGTGCGGCCGACCGACAAAGGCATGGTGGTCGAGCGCGCGGAAGGCGCGGCGGCCCGGGCCGGCGTGCGTACGGGCGACATCATCGTCGGGGTCAACGGCAAGCCGGTGAAGTCGGTCGAGGAGCTGAAGAGCGCGGTCGATGCATCGGGCAAGCACCTCGCGCTGCTGGTGCGGCGCGGTACAGCGCAGATCTTCATCCCCGTGCAGATCGGGTAGTGCTGTCTTGGTCACCCGCCGCACCCGCGCGGCGGGTGACTTTCTTCTGTTTGTCCTTCCTGCCTTTCTTCGCGCTTAAACGGTGGCGCGCGTGCCGCGTGAGGCGAGCCGCCCGAAAGAGCGTCCGAGCCGGGTCAACGCTTCCTCGACCGCCGCGGCGCTCTCGCCCCGACCGCTTTGGCGCAGCGTCGTCGCAGTATCCTCGAGCGCGTCCCGAAGGCCGGCGGTAAGGATGTGGTCGCCGAGCCCGGACAGGCTGCACAGAACGATATCGTTCGCGCGCTGTTGTACGGCTGGCGGCAGGCGGTCGAACATCAGCGTAAGCGCGCGCAGAATCTCCGCGTACGTCTGGTGCTGCATCGACTCGGAGGCGGATACAGCGAGCGACTCGAATGCGTCCATCAGCCGTGGCATCACGTTGTCGGGATAGACTACTGGCGCGGGCTTGCCCCGTCTGTCGTCTTCCTTGCCGCTCGTCCACCGCGCGAGCAGGTCCCGCAGACCGCAGATCGCGATCAGCGCCGGGTCGGGATCCGATTGCGCGGTGGAGATGGTGGTCCAGGCGATCGTCTCCATCTCCTCGATGCCGTCCAGCGGGTCCGAGCGCAGATCGCGGTCGCGACTGCGCTCGATGGCGCGCTCGACGACTTCTCCCAGGGCCGCAGCGTCGCGCTCGAAGTGCGCCTTGACTGTCGCGAGAGTGTCGCCCAGCGCAACAAAGGAGCCGATCGAGACCCGCAGCTCCACTTCGATCTCGCTCTCGCAGCGTTCGGCAGCGGCTGCGATGGCTCCGATGTCAATCGCGGTTACGAAGCCGTGACGTGCAGCAGTGGTCGTGTGGCGGACCGGCGCATCGCAGTGCGAGCTGCGGCGTGTCCCGTCGAGCAATGCCCGCTGCCGAGCACGGCCGAGCAGCACGTGGTCGTGGATCGCCTCGATGATCGCGGACGGCCGCATCTGGTCGATGGTGGTGTAGAACATCACGATCAGCAGATACAGCGCCGCGGCGGTCAGCACGAACGTCAGCGCCGCGCCGAACACGGGGTTGACCGGCCCGACGGTCGCGAGCGTCAGCAGCGCGTAGAGCGACACCCCGACGAAAAAGCCGAAGTAGAACTGGTTGTAGCGCCGGCGCAGAAACTGGTCGTAGATCTGGTGCGTGAGCGAACTGGCCGACTGCTGCAGCGCGATCAGCAGCAGCGTAACCGTGATCGAGACGATAGTGGCGAGCGCGCCGGCCACCGTGGACAGCACCTCAGCGGTCGCCTTCGGTTCGGAGAAGACATAGGCTTCCAGCAGCTGACGGCCGGTCTGCAGCCATTCCGGCTGCCTTTGGTCGAGCGTGTAGCTCAGCGCCGCCAGCAGAAGAAACGCTGCGATGACGCAGGTCGGAATGAAAAGAAACTCGTCGAACGCCCGGCGCATCGTCCGAAATGCTCTATCCGGACTTGAACCGTGATTCCACTGTGCGCCGCCCGTTGCCGCGGGCGGAAAGCCCCTGCTCACCGGCAGTCGTCGCGTACTCCGATCGCAAGAAAATGACAATCGAATTCATGGCGGCCAATGTAGGCGCGCACAGCGGGTGGCGCCATCCTCCGAACAGCGCAGGAAATGCCGATCCGCTGACGCAAGATGATGCGATCGGGTATGAATCTTGCAAATTGAGGCCGTGATAATGCCATGGAGTACCATGATGCGCGATCCGATTGTCATCGTAGCGGGGAGTATCGCTGATCGGCGCGCCCGCTGTTTCAGGCTGCATCGCAACCCCGCGATCGTGGGCGATCTCGGCGCGATCGATTTTCACGAGAGAGTGCGTTCTTTCAGGATCGTCTGCGGTGACGGCGACCCGTACCGCGCCGTACCGCGGCGACAGGGCGCGTCCATGCTCGGGGAGATTGCGTTGAACGAAGGTGGACCAATGCAGCAACATCGCATCGAGTCGTAAGCGTAACTTAAGTCGCACAGGCGTATTCTCATATCCTGCTGAATCGATCGCACAACGTAGCCGGATGCCGCCGAACCAGGCACTCACGCGATCGCTATGCGAAAGGAGAAGGCATGACACGTATACGTCCGACTCGGGATTCCAAGTGTAGATCCACACTGGCGACGGCGCTCGCCGGTGGGCTTGTTCTCGCCGGCTGTGCGACCCCGCTCGATCCTGCGCCCGCAGCCCGGCAGGTGTCAGAACGTGGTAACGCCGAGTAGCGGTGTCCTTCGAGAGAAACTAAGCGAAACTTGCTGTAGCGGATGCCGAGCGGTTCGGACGTATGGTTTGAGATGGTGACCAGTATCGGCGCGAAACTGGATACTGATGGCGACGGCTTCGTAGGCCGCATCGAAGCCGCTGCGGATGCCGACGCGAAGTCGAAGTTCGAGCGGCTCGACCAGAACGCGGACGAGAAGCTGAGCCGCCAGGAGTATGAAGCCTGGGGCAGCGTCGCCCGCGGAAAACCGGGGCAGTCCGCGATGCCGCAGGAGAGCGGCGACGGGAAGTAACTCGCGTTTGTATCCCTCTCGTCAC
>JBQTHU010000084.1:0-9593 GCA_052389535.1 Betaproteobacteria bacterium
CGCCGCCGGTACGCCGCAGCGCCCGCTAGGACAACAGCTCGGTTCTCAAGCGCTGCCGAGGCTGTCCGCCCAGATGTTCCTGGCCCAGCCCCAGGCGTAGGTGCCTTCGAGCTCGCTTGCCTTCGGCGACACCCCGCTGGTAACGGAGACCAGCGTTTTCTTCGCCGGATCGTACTTATGGATCGAGGTGACGTGCATCGCGCTGCGCCCGTCCACCATGCTGTAGCAGGTATTCATGATGACGGGATTCTGGGACACGGATTCCCCCTTCAGCAGCGCAGCGATCGCTGCCGCACAGATCTTGCCGTGCTGGTTGGCCATGCTGCCTGACTTCGGCATGCCGGGCGCGGAGAGCGTGGCGTCGCCGAGCACGTGTATTCCCTTTACCGCGGTGGACTCGCACGTCAGCCAATCGATGGCGCACCAGCGCTGGTTGGCATTGATCAGCCCCGTCTTCTGCGCGATGTCGCCGGCCCGGTGCGGTGGCACGACGTTCAACACATCGCCCTTGACGCTGCCGAAGGTGAGCTTGAGCGTCATGCCTTTGGCGTCGACGTCTTCCAGTTCGCTGTTCGGCCGATAGTCGATCATTCCCTTGTACGGCCCGTCCCACGACTGCAGGAACAGCCCTTTCTTCGAGGTAATGTCGGGATTGGAATCGAGCACGATGATCTTCGAGCGCGGCTTCGCGCGCTTGAAGTAATCGGCGACCTGGCACACGCGCTCGTACGGGCCGGGCGGGCAGCGGTACGGCGCCATCGGGATATGGAACACGAAGACACCGCCATCGCGCATTGCCTCCAGCTGCTTTCTGAGCGCGATGGTCTGCGGGCCCGCCTTCCACGCATGCAGGATGCGACTTTGAGCTTCGCCGCTGCGCAGGCCCGGAATCGTATCGAGGAAATCGATCCCGGGCGCGACCACCAGCCGGTCGTACTGGAGGGTCGACCCGCCCGCGAGACGCACCTGCCGCTTCGCCGGATCGATCGCGACCGCGTCGTCGCGCACCACGTTCACGCCATGCCTGCGCAATCCTTCGTAACCCACGGTGAGATTCTGAAGGCCGGTGTTGCCGCCCAGCACCAGGTTGCTCATCGGGCACGAAATGAAATTCGCGTTCCGTTCCACCAGCGTGACCGCCACATCGGGCGCCCACAGGCGCAGGTAGCGGGCGGTTGTCCCGCCGGCGAATCCGCCGCCGATGACCACCACGCGCCCGGCGCGACCGCTTTCGTCCATGGTCTCGCAACCGCCGAGCGCGGCGAGACCCGCGCTTGCCGAGAGCCACTTGATGAAATCACGTCTGCTGTGTGTCATGGGCGTCTCCTAGTAGCGCGCGGCGGGGGCCGCCGGCGCCGCCCCGGGCTTCACGCCGGCGAAGTAGCCGGCCATGATCTCCAGCTCCTGGTCGGTATAGCCCTTTGCCTGCTGATGCATGATGGTTGCGGGACGCTTTCCGGCCTTGAAGTCCTTCAGCGTCTGGAGCAGGTACTGGCGATCGAGTCCCGCGATGGCGGGCGGGACGCCGCCGACGCTCCGGCCCTCGGTGCCGTGACAGGTAAAACAGGCGGCGACCAGATTGCGCACTGCGGCCCGGTCCTGCGACCACGCGGGAACGCTGGCGCCCGCAGCCAGCACCGGCATGAGCATCCACAGCACTTTACGTGCGGATTTCATCTCTCCCCCTTTGTGCAATATGAAGTTCACGGCGCACGGAAAGGCGCCGTCCGGCAAGGCACTCTCGAAATGCTGGCGTGCTAGTGTGTGACGGCCGGCCGGCCCCGTCAAGAGCCGGCAGCCGCCGGTGCAGAGTAAAGAAAAACCCGGTCAGGGACCGGGCTGGAGAGACAACGAAGACAGGCCTTCAGGCTACGCCGGCGACCTCTTCGGCGAATTGCAGCTGCACCTTTTCGTTCGCGTCGATATCGACGGTGACCTTGCCGCCGTTCGCGAGCCGCCCGAAGAGCAGCTCGTCGGCAAGCGCCGAACGGATCGTGTCCTGGATCAGCCGGGCCATCGGCCGGGCGCCCATCAGCGGATCGAAACCTTTCTTCGCAAGGTAGTTCTTGAGCGCCTCGGTGAAGGTGATTTCCACCTTCTTCTCCTCGAGCTGCGCTTCGAGCTGCATCAGGAACTTGTCCACCACCCGCAGGATGATGTCATGATCCAGCGCCGAGAATGAAATGATGGCGTCGAGCCGGTTGCGAAATTCCGGCGTGAACAGGCGCCTGATCTCCGCCATCTCGTCTCCCGCCTGCCGGCTCTGGGTAAAGCCGATCGAGACCCTGGAGAGCTCGGCCGCGCCGGCGTTGGTCGTCATCACGATCACGACGTTCCGGAAATCCGCTTTCCGGCCGTTGTTGTCGGTAAGCGTGCCATGGTCCATGACCTGGAGCAGGATGTTGAAGATGTCCGGATGCGCCTTCTCGATCTCGTCCAGCAACAGCACGGAATAAGGCTGCTTGGTGATCGCTTCCGTGAGCAGCCCGCCCTGGTCGAAGCCGATGTAGCCCGGCGGCGCCCCGATCAGCCGCGACACGGCGTGCCGTTCCATGTACTCCGACATGTCGAAGCGGATCAGCTCCACGCCCATCACGTAAGCGAGCTGCCGCGCGACCTCGGTCTTGCCGACACCCGTCGGGCCGCTGAAGAGGAACGAACCGATCGGCTTTTGCGGGTTGCCCAGGCCGCTGCGGGCCATCTTGATCGCCGCGGACAGCGCGTCGATGGCCCGGTCCTGGCCGAATACGACGGCTTTCAGATCGCGGTCGAGATTCCTGAGCGCATTGCGATCGTCGGTCGATACCGTCTGCGCCGGAATGCGCGTGATCTTGGCGATGATGTCCTCGATCTCGTGCTTGCCGATGACCCGCTTCTGCTTCGACTTCGGCAGGATCTTCTGCGCCGCGCCCGCTTCGTCGATCACGTCGATCGCCTTGTCGGGCAGGTGCCGGTCGTTGATGAAGCGCGCCGAAAGCTCGGCGGCGGCGGTCAGGGCGGAGGCCATGTACTTGACGCCGTGATGCGCCTCGAAGCGCGACTTGAGTCCGCGCAGGATCAGAATGGTCTCCGGGACGGACGGTTCCAGGACGTCGATTTTCTGAAAACGCCGCGACAGCGCGTGGTCTTTTTCGAAGACGCCGCGGTACTCGTTGTAGGTCGTCGCCCCGATGCATTTCAACTGCCCGGTCTGCAGCGCGGGCTTGAGCAGGTTCGACGCATCGAGCGTGCCGCCCGAGGCCGCACCGGCGCCGATCAGCGTATGGATTTCGTCGATGAAGAGAATCGCGTTCGGGTTATCGACGAGCTGCTTCAGCACCGCCTTCAGGCGCTGCTCGAAATCACCGCGGTACTTGGTGCCCGCGAGGAGCGCCCCCATGTCGAGCGCGTACACCTGGCAGCGCTTGAGGATATCCGGGACGCTGTTCTCCACGATGCGCCGGGCAAGTCCTTCTGCGATCGCGGTCTTGCCCACTCCGGCTTCGCCCACGAGCAGCGGATTGTTCTTGCGCCGGCGGCAGAGCGTCTGCACCACCCGCTCCAGTTCCTTGTCGCGTCCGATCAGGGGATCGATCTTGCCCGCCAGCGCCATGGCGTTCAGGTTGAGCGTGTAATTCTCCAGCGCGCCGGCCGGCTGCGCTTCGTGCTCGCCTTCGCCCTCGGCGTCGTTCTTCGACGGCGCCGCCTGCGGCACCTTGCTGATGCCGTGCGAGATGTAGTTGACGACGTCGAGCCGCGTCACGCCCTTCTGGTGCAGGAAATACACCGCGTGCGAGTCCTTTTCACCAAAGATGGCCACCAGCACGTTCGCGCCGGTCACTTCCTTCTTCCCCGACGACTGCACGTGGAGGATCGCGCGCTGGATCACCCGCTGAAAGCCGAGGGTGGGCTGCGTGTCCACCTCCTCACCGGTCAGGATCGGGGTGTGCTCGGTGACGAAATCAGTAAGCAGCTTCCGCAGCTCGTCGATGTCCGCCGCGCACGCGCGCAACACTTCGGACGCCGACGGGTTGTCCAGCAAAGCCAGCAGCAGGTGCTCCACGGTGATGAACTCGTGGCGCTTCTGGCGCGCTTCCATGAACGCCATGTGCAGGCTGACTTCCAGTTCCTGTGCAATCATTTCTGTCTGCTTCTCAATTCTCTTCCATTACACACTGTAACGGATGTTGATGCTGTTTCGCGTACGACTTCACCTGCTCGACTTTGGTTGCGGCCACGTCTCTTGGGTAAATGCCGCACACCCCGATTCCCTCGCGGTGCACCTTGAGCATAATTTGGGTCGCTTTTTCACGGTTCAAGGCAAAAAATTTCTGCAGGACGGCAACGACGAAATCCATCGGAGTGTAGTCGTCGTTCAGGAGCAACACCTTGAACATCGGCGGCGGCTTGACCTTGCTTTTTTTTGCCTCCAGAACCGTGTCTTCACGATGCCTTGTTGCCATGCCGAAAGCGCGCGCCTAGTCCCGCACATCTGTTGTTATTTTCGCCATAAATCGGGAAAGATCAAGTAGCTTTTTCGCACCATTTCAGGAGTATACTTGACTTCCACCCCCAAATAGCCTAGAAAGCAAGCGGGTGTTTGGCTTCAAGTTTTTCGCCGGACTGTCAGGCCGTTTGCGATCCTTGAAACTCAAACAAAGTTGCGGGATCCACGACCCGCTTTTTCGACGAAGGTAGGAAATATGGCAACTGGTACGGTGAAATGGTTCAATGACGCAAAAGGCTACGGCTTCATCACGCCGGACGACGGAAGCGAAGATCTCTTCGCGCATTTCTCGGCGATCCAGATGGGCGGCTTCAAGACGCTCAAGGAAGGCCAGAAAGTGTCGTTCGAAGTGACCCAAGGCCCCAAAGGCAAACAGGCGTCGAACATCCAGGCCGTTTCCTGAGCGCATGCCGGGTAACCCGGTGAGCGCAACACCCAAAAAATAGCAGAGCCCATGTGCCCGTAGCGGGCGATGGGCTTTTTCTTTGGGAGAGCAGTCGCGCGGCGCAGCTGGGCGCGCCGTGCCGCTGGATTTTTTTGCCCGCTGATGAAGCGGCGGGCTCAATTCCCCCAGGGCTTGATCGCCTCTTTCAGCTTGTTGTAGCCCTCGATGTAACGGGGACGCTTCCCGCCGCCGTATATCCTGTCGAAAGTCTCGAGCTGCTGATCCAGCCAGCGGTGCAGTTCCTTGTGCCCCGCGTTCGCCGCTTTGTAGGCCTCGTTGATCAGCACGAAATGAATCCGCGGATCGTAGGGCTGCTTCTCCCCGCCGACGGTCTCGTCGCCCGCCAGCAGGCGCATCAGCATGGCATCCGCCGACCCGAGCGTCTGCTCGAAGATGGGCTCGCCCAGCATGCGGTACATGACGCTCGTCATGTCCTTGCCGTTGGTCATGGTGAAGCCCATCTCCTTCCACACCTTCTGGATGTCGGTGCCGGCCTTCACATGGCCGAGGATCTTCTGTCCCCAGCCGCGCAGCACGTCCGGTGCATCCGCCATCAAGTCGGTCAGCCGGTCGCCGTCGAGGTCGGTCGAGTAGACAACCACGTTGCGCTGCTGGTACATGTCGTGCAGCAGGATGCCGAAGTTGGTGTCCGAGATGTGCTCGTGTATCTCGCCGCCCCAGCTTTCCATTCCGGCCTTGAAATCCCTCGGCAGCAGCGCCACGATCGCATCGACGTTGTCCTTGTGCTCGGCGTACGCATCGACGGCGTAACGCCGCTTCAGCTCGAACTTGGTGCCCTGCAGCAGCCAGCGCAGGATGCCCGCATTGACGGCGTCCTCCTGCGCCTGCGTCGGCTTGGTGGCGACACGGCCGATGTAACCGGTCTCGTGCACCATCTTGAGGAAGAGCCGCACTGCGTAGGCCATGCGCACACCGGGGGTATTCATCTCGGAATGGATGTTGCCGGTGTCCCGGTCCACGCGGAATTTCTTGCCGTCCTGAGAATACGGCAGGCCGGGCATGAACCTCACGTTGGTAATGGTGCCGTAGGGGCGGACGTTGCAGTAGACGCCGGCGGCCGTGCGCAGCGGCGCGTTCGCCGACTTGCCCATCACCACGACCTTCCTGCCGTTGTCGTTCACCAGCGCATCCCCGGCGGTGGACCACTTGATGCAGGTGGCGTCCAGCTTGCCGAACCACTCGAGCGACTTCAACTTGGTGTCGTGCCGGTACTGCGCCATCATCGGGACGCCGAGGAAGGGCAGCCCGAGAACGTCCATTGCCATGATCGTGCCGTTAAGGGCGAACATGTCGGTCAACGCATGCGCCACCGGCTTGACGCCGCCGTGCGTGCTTCCCCCCTCCCAGATGACCGCGTCGGTGAACCCCCGCGGCTGTACTTTCGAGCGCCCGTAGATGCTGTCGAGCGCTTCGAACACGGTGCCGTTCTGCTCTGCCTGGGCGATCTTCAGCAGATCGATTCGTTCGGTCATGGCTGCACTAACTCCCTATGAAGATGGCTGTAACGGGTCCAGATGATCGTCTTGCGGCGACCTCGCCTGCTTTTGGTCGCCCGGGGCGGCTTGATCCTGCGGCGAGGGCTGCGTGCACATGCGCTGCGCGCAGTCGCGAAAGACAAAAATTATAGCAGAGCACCTATTGGCTCCCGCCGCTCCAGGAGAACCCGCCGCGCCCGTGCCGGCTGGCCCGCCGCTGATCAATATGTGGACTTTCCTTACTCCGGCCGGACCCGAGCAACCGAGCCGCGAAGTTCGGGTAACAGGTCGCCACTAACGATATAACTCCGTGTCGCAGCGGGATTTTTTTCAGAAACGGTGCCGCCCGCCGCATGGCTCCTCCTGCGGCAGGAGCAGGGCGCTGTCAACCGGCGGACCGCTGCTCCGTTATTGGCGTTGACCGACTAAACGCGGTCATGACGTTCAACCAACCTCAAGAGGAAGAGATCATGAGCAAACTGTTGTCCACGCTGCTCGCCGCCGTGTTCGCCGTGGTGACGATTACCCCGGTAGCTTTCGCGGCCGAGAAGAAGGAAGAGAAGAAAGAAATGAAGAAAGCCGACGCCAAGAAAGCCGACGCCAAGAAAACCGACGCCAAGAAAACCGACGCCAAGAAGAAAGAAGACAAGAAGTAATTCTTGTCTTTTTTTTGTACGAAAGGCAGGGCGCGTCCCTGCCTTTTTTTCGCCCCGCGGTTTGCCAATGTCATGATTTTCGGCTAGCCTACCCCGGCTCAATGAGCTTGCGGCACCCAAAAAACGGCCGCAATGTCGATAACCCACTTCCAGGGAGGAAGTACCATGAAGAAGTTGCTGGCCGCGCTCGTCGCGGGTGCGTTTGCAGTGACCTCGGCGTCCGCAGTGATCGCCGCGGAAAAGAAGGACGAGAAGAAGATGGACAAGAAAAAAGAAGAGAAGAAGGACAAGAAGAAAGAAGAGAAGAAGGACAAGAAGAAAGACGAAAAGAAGAAATAACCACAGGGAATCTTCCCGATTGGGGCAGGGTCATCCCTGCCCTTTTTCGTTGCTGCGCCGGCCTGAACCGGCGTGGGCCAGGATAAAGCGCTGCGTTAAAATTGCGCGATGGCCAGGCAGCGTGTCATCGTGGGCATGTCGGGCGGCGTCGATTCATCGGTCGCGGCGCTGTTGCTGAAGGAACAGGGCTACGACGTCGCCGGGCTCTTCATGAAGAACTGGGAAGACGACGACACCGAGGAATACTGCTCCTCGCGCGCGGATCTCGTGGATGCCGTATCGGTCGCGGACCGCATCGGCATCGAAATCGACACGGTCAACTTCTCCGCTGAATACAAGGAGCGCGTCTTCAGTGATTTCCTGCGCGAGTACCAGGCCGGACGCACGCCGAACCCCGACGTTATGTGCAACGCCGAGATCAAGTTCCGGGCGTTCATGGACCACGCGCTCGCGCTCGGCGCCGACTTCATGGCAACGGGTCACTATGCGCGCAAGCGCGAAGTGGCTCGAGCGCACCAGCTGCTCAAGGCCGAGGACGGCACCAAGGACCAGAGTTACTTCCTCTATCGCCTCAGCCAGGCGCAGCTCGCGCGCACGCTGTTCCCGCTGGGAAGCCTGTACAAGCGCGACGTGCGGGAGATCGCCCGCAAGGCCGGGCTGCCGAATCACGACAAGAAGGATTCGACCGGCATCTGCTTCATCGGCGAGCGGCCGTTTCGCGAGTTCCTCAACCGCTATCTGCCACCCGATCCCGGCGACATCTGCACGCCTGAGGGCGAGACGATCGGCCGGCATCTCGGCCTCATGTATTACACCCTCGGCCAGCGCCAGGGACTCGGCATCGGCGGCCGGCGCGACGGTGACGGTGATGCCTGGTACGTCGCTGAAAAAGACCTCGCGCACAACCGGTTGATCGTGGTGCAGGGACACGATCATCCCGCGCTGCTCTCCGAGCGGCTCGTCGCCACGAACCTGAGCTGGGTGAGCGGCGAGGCGCCGCATTGCGACTGGGTCTACGGCGCGAAGACGCGTTACCGGCAGAAGGACGCGCCGTGCACGATATCCCGTGTCGACGCCGAACGCTGCACGGTGGAATTCGCCGAGCCGCAGTGGGCGGTCACCCCGGGACAGTCGGTGGTGATATACGAAAGCCAGGTGTGCCTTGGAGGCGGGATCATCGAGTCGAGCGAACGGGTGCAGGCCCGAAACACGGAATCGACGCAATGCCCTCCGGACACCATTGGTTTCAGATAGTGAACGCCTTGACGCCCGTCCGGTACGCGAGTTAGCCTCGCTTCCTCCCTCCTCCGGATCGATTCATCATGACTACCGTCGCAGACAAGTTCGTGCTTTTCACCCAGCCGGGCTGAAGCTCCTGTCTTCGGGCGAAAGAGTTTCTTTCGCGCAAAGGCATCGATTTCGAGGCCGTGGACGTGCTGAACGATCCCGGCGGGCGCGACCGGCTGCTCGCGCTCGGTGTGCGCAACGTCCCGGTGGTGGCGAAGGGCGAGCAGTATGTCTTCGGGCAGAACCTGGAAGACGTCGCCGAATTCGTCGGCCTGCAGGGCACCGGTCACACCCCGCTGCCGCCCGAAGAACTGGTCCGCAAGTGGGCCGGCGTCCTGCGCGCGACGCAGCGCTACGTGCGCCAGATGCCCGCCGACAAGTTGAACGAGCGCGTGATCGACAACCGCGACCGCTCGATCCGGCTCATGAGCCATCACGTATTCCGCATCGGCGAGGCGTACCTGGAGAGCGTGATCGACGGCCTCGAGTACGCGGTCCAGCATGCGAACGTGCCGCCGAAAGACGGCACCTTCCTCACGGGCGAGGAGCTGGCGCGTTACGGCGACGAGGTGATCACGCGGCTGCAGCGGTGGTGGGACACCCTGCCCGACAAGACCTGCCAGCAGAAGATGAAGACCTACTACGGCCCGCAGCCGCTGCACCAGCTGCTGGAACGCTCCACCTGGCATTCGGCCCAGCACGCACGGCAGTTGATGGCAGTGCTGGAGCGCTACCGCATCAGGCCCGATGGACCCTTGACGCAGGAGCATCTCGCAGGACTGCCGCTGCCCGAGAAGCTGTGGGAGTAACGCAAGAGATCCAGAGCCCACAAGAGCCGCCGGCGGGCGGCTCTTGTGCTATCGGGAACCGGATGAGATAAACTT
>JBQTHU010000085.1:0-12361 GCA_052389535.1 Betaproteobacteria bacterium
TTCTCGAATTCCGACACCGACATCGTCATCGCGGTGGCGCCCTGCCTGGCCCACGCTTCCCTCACGTCCGAGCGGCCCGTGGTCCTGGTGATTTCGGCATTGAGCCGCTCCAGTACCGGTCGCGGCGTGCCGGTCGGCGCCATGATCCCGAGCCAGATCGTCGTTTCGTAGCCTTTCACGCCGGCCTCGGACAGGGTGGGGACTTCCGGCATGACCGAGGAGCGCTTCTGCCCGCTCGTGCCGAGCGCGCGCACCTTGCCGGACCGCGCAATCGGCGCCATGGTGGTGATGGCATCGAGCATCAATTCGGTCTGCCCGCTCATCACGCTGGTGCGTGCTTCGCCGCTGCCTTTGTGCGGGACGTGCACGATATCGACGGCGGCGAGCGCCTTGAACAGCTCTCCGGCCATGTGATACGGCGTGCCGTTTCCCGAAGACGAGTAATTGAGCCCGCGCGGCTTCGCTTTCGCGAGCGCCACCAGTTCCTTCACTGATTTCGCGGGCAGCGACGGGTGCACCACCAGCAGCAGATCCGAATAGTTGATCGGCGCGATCGGGACGAAGTCCTTCATCAGCGCGAACGGCTTTTTCGGAATCAGCGATTCGTTCACGGTATGCGTGTTCGACATGACCAGCAGCGTGTAGCCATCCGGCGCCGACTTGGCGACGACGTCCGTGCCGATGATCGATCCCGCCCCGGGACGATTCTCCACCACGAACGGCTGACCGAGCGAACCCTGTATCTGCTGGCCCAGATATCTCGCGTAGATGTCCGCCGGCCCGCCCGCGCCGAACGGCACGATCACCCGGATCGGCTTGGCGGGATAGGACTGCGCCGCCACAGCCGACGGCCATATCGCAGCGGCGAGCAAGCCGGCTGCGATCATCAAAGGTGCACTCGCTGGATACATTGCCTCCTCCCGAGATTCGCCCCGCGTCCGGAGCGGGATATTTACGCGCGGGCTATTGTATCGCGAACGCATGCGGCAGCGGGCTTGAGACAGTCGCGCCGTAGTTTTGTTCCAGCACCACAGCAGCGAAATCCGGCACAACTTTAGCGGCCGGCACGCTGTCGAATCGGTAATCCCTCCCTTCCCCGGTGGCCCAGGAGGTCGAGCATGAACTCGGCGAAACCCATCTCCGTCTGGATCGCAGTTGCGCTGGTAGCGGCAGTTGCCTCCGGCTGCGATCCCAAAACGCCCAAGACCCCGAAGACGCAGGCCCCCGCCGCAGCGATCGCGGATGCCCGGGCTGCCTCCGCCCTGCAACCGCACAACCTGCCCGATTTTTCGGCTCTCGTGCAGGAAGTAGGCCCGGCCATCGTCAACATACGCGCGATCACCGAAAGCGAAGGCGCGGTACAGGCCGGCAACATCCCCAAGGACGATCCGCTGTACGACTTCTTCCGCCGTTTCGGCGCGCCCGACACGCGGCGCGAACCGACGCAGGGCATGGGGTCGGGCCTGATCGTCACCGCTGACGGCTTGATCCTGACCAATGCCCACGTGGTACAGGATGCAAGCGACGTCACGGTGAAGCTCACGGACCGGCGCGAGTTCAAGGCGCGAGTCGTCGGCGCGGACCGCCGCAGCGACATCGCCGTGCTCAAGATCGACGCCACT
This sequence comes from Betaproteobacteria bacterium, assembly GCA_052389535.1. Classification (GTDB taxonomy): domain Bacteria; phylum Pseudomonadota; class Gammaproteobacteria; order Burkholderiales; family SG8-41; genus DSOT01. The sequence continues at coordinate 1,623 of JBQTHU010000085.1, forward strand.
GCGTTGCCCACGGTGAAAATCGGTGACCCGGAAAAAATCCGGGTCGGCGAATGGGTCGCGGCGATCGGTTCGCCGTTCGGGCTCGAGAACAGCGTGACCTCCGGCATCGTCAGTGCAAAATCGCGTTCGCTTCCCGACAGCAACTACGTGCCGTTCATCCAGACCGACGTGGCGGTGAATCCCGGCAGCTCGGGCGGGCCGCTACTCAACATGCAGGGCGAGGTGATCGGCATCAATTCGCAGATCTACAGCCGCACCGGCGGCTACATGGGATTGTCGTTCGCCATCCCGATCGATGTGGCGAGCCGCGTGCAGAAGGACCTCATCGAGCGCGGCAAGGTGAGCCGCGGCAAGCTCGGAATCGGCATCCAGAGCGTGGACCAGGCGCTCGCCAAAAGCTTCCGACTCGACGAGCCGGCCGGCGTGATCGTGAATGGCGTAGAGCCGGGCGGCCCGGCGGAACGGGCGGGCGTCCGGCCTGGCGACATCATCCTCACGTTTGACGGCAAGGAGGTGGGGCGGCCCAACGATCTGCCGACGATGGTGGCCGAAACGCGCCCCGGCACGAAGACCCAGGTCGGCGTATGGCGCAAAGGCGACCGCAAGCTGCTCACCGTGACAGTGGGTGAGTTGCCGGACGACACGATCGCGCTCGCTAACCGGCGCGCCACCGCAGCGGGAGGGGCGCATAGGAGCGAAGCGGCCGGGCTTGCGGTGCGCCCCCTTACGCCCGAGGAGCGCCAGGCTACCCGCAGCGACGGCGGCCTGATCGTCGAAAACGTGCAAGGCCCTGCCGCCCGCGCCGGGATCCAGCCCGGTGATGTGATCGTGCGCGTCAACGAAAAACCCGTGGCCAACACCGAGGAACTGCGCGAAGCAATCGCAACAGCGGGCGAAACCGTGGCGCTGCTCGTCCAGCGCGACAGCAAGCGCGTATACGTCGCCGTGACGCCGGGTTAGTCTGCGGCGACAACTTTTTTGCGCCTGGCATGTCCAACCGCGCAGCCGGGCGTCGCGACGCTCGCCGTGCGCGCCGGGCGCACATGACGCACATGACGCACATGACGCACATGACGCACATATAGGGAAGGAGTCATCATGAGCACCAGGGGCAGGAAGCAAATCATTGTTTTCTCCATTGCGGTCGCCGTACTGTCGGTGGGCGGCATGTCCGCTTTCGAGGTGTCCGGGGCGGCCGCCGCGCCGCCGCCGGCCACAGCAACCCGGGCGCTGCCGGATTTCGCCTCGCTAGTCGAGCAGGTGGGGCCAGCGGTGGTGAACGTGAGCGCCGTCCGCAAGCCGCAACGCGGCAACGGCTCCAACACGCCCGGCATGCCGCAGGAAGGCGATCCGTTGTATGAGTTCTTCAAGCGCTTCGGCGTGCCTTTCGAAGGCGCGCCCCGCCCGTCGCCCAGCATGGGGCTCGGATCCGGATTTATCATCAGCCCGGATGGTTACGTGCTGACCAACGCGCACGTCGTGGAAGGCGCAACCGATGTGACGGTGAAGCTGACCGACGGCCGTGAGTTCAAGGCGAAGACCGTCGGCGCGGACCGTCGCAGCGATATCGCGACGCTGAAGATCGAGGCCTCCGGGCTGCCCGCCGTGAAGATCGGCAATCCGGCCCAGGTCCGCGTCGGTGACTGGGTAGCTGCAATCGGCTCTCCCTTCGGCTTCGAGAACAGCGTGACCGCCGGCATCGTGAGCGCGAAATCCCGATCGCTCCCCGACAGCACCTACGTTCCGTTCATCCAGACCGACGTCGCGGTGAATCCCGGAAATTCCGGCGGCCCCCTGTTCAACATGAAAGGCGAAGTGATCGGCATCAACTCGCAGATCTACAGCCGCACCGGCGGCTACATGGGCCTCTCGTTCGCCATCCCGATCGACGTCGCCATGAACGTCAAGGAGGATCTCGTGCGCCACGGCAAGGTGACGCGCGGCCGCATCGGCGTCACGATACAGAACGTCGATCAGGCGCTCGCACAGAGCTTCGGGTTGAAGAAGCCGGTCGGTGCGATCGTGAGTTCCGTCGAGAAAGGCGGCCCGGCGGATCAGGCCGGGCTCAAATCCGGCGACGTGATACTCGAAGTGGGCGGCAAGCCCGTCGAACGCTCGAACGAGCTGCCGAGCCTGGTCGCGAGCATCGAGCCCGGCACGAAAACGAGTGTCGTGGTGTGGCGCAACGGCGAGCGCAAAACGCTGCCGGTCACCATCGGTCAGCTGGACGAGAAGGTGGCGGTCGCGCCGGGCCCCGGAAATCAGCAGCAGTCCACCGGCAGGCTGGGCCTCGCGGTGCGACCGCTTACACCGGCGGAGCGCAAAGCGGCGCAAACCGAAGGCGGCCTGGTGGTCGAGAACGCCACCGGCCCGGCGGCGCAGGCCGGCATCCGCACCGGCGACGTCATCCTGGGCGTGAACGGCGAGAGCGTGAAGAGCGTGGAAGAACTGCGCGAGGCCGTATCCAAAGGCGGCAACGTGTTTGCGCTGCTCGTGCAGCGCAACGAGGCGCGCATCTACGTGCCGATCCGTACCGGATAACGGAGAAGATCAAGGCGGCGGCAGGCTCACCGCCCCGCCGCGGGCGATGGCGTTGATCACGCCTTCGAACATCGTCACGGTGATGACCATTTCCTGCGGCGTGATCGGATACGGCGCGCGTCCCGCGGCGGCGTCGGCAAACGCTTCCAGCTCGGCGCGGATCGAATCCAGCGGCTCAAAGCGCTTCGATTCCGTCTCTTTGCCTCGCAATCGCAACACGAGTTCCGTTTCCCCCAGCGCTTCAGCGCTGCCTTCGTCCCCGAAGACGTGCACGCGCCAGTAGATCGGCGTCGCGCGCACCGCGCCCAGCGTCCCGCTCATGCCGTTGTGGAATCTGAACAGCGCCGAAACGGTATCCAGCGGATCCGGTGAAGGCTTGGTCGTAACGAACTGCGCCGTCACTTCGCGCGCAGCGCCTGCGAGGGTGCTGAACACATCGAGCAGGTGGATGCCGGTGCCGGTCATACCGGCGCCCGGCGTCTCCTTCGGGTCAGCGCGCCAGGCGGAAAAATGCTTGCTCGAGTTCTCGTTGCTGTAGTGGCCTTCGATATGCAGCAGTTTGCCCAGCACACCGCTGCGCACCACCTTGATCAGCTCGCGCGTCGAAGGCCAGAACCGTTTGTTCTGCCCCACACCGAGCGGAACGCCGGCACGCTTCGTTGCTGCCACCGCGCGCTCGGCATCTGCGCGCGTCAACGACAACGGTTTTTCGCAGAACACCGGTTTTTTCGCGGCTGCAACCTGCACGATCTGATCGGCGTGCAGCGAGTGCGGGGTGGCGAGCACCACCGCCTGCACCTGCGGATCGGCCAGCGCCTCTTCCAGATCGGTGCTCAACCGGAAGCCATGCTGCTTCGCGAGATCGCGCACCGTATCGGGCTCCTTGCTCACGCCGTGCGCGAATCGTATGCGCTCGCTCTTGTCCTGAACGGCATTGAGCAGGTTTTTACCCCACCAGCCGAGGCCGATGATCGCTGCATTGAGCATCTTTACTCCCTGGATGTTTTCTTCAGGCCGCAACGAGCATCCTGAGCGCGGGCTCGATGATGTCATCGGCGATCTTCTTCAATTCCTCCGGCGTGCGGTTCTGGATCGGATGCGGGACGAACAGCGCCGCCGGCTCGAAGCCCAGCGCGGTGGATTGCACTTCGAGCGCATTGCGGAATTCGGCAGTCACCACGGAAATGCCCGGAACGCCGCGCGCGTCCAGCGTCATCAGGTCGTGCAAACTGCACGACGTGCAGGACCCTCAGTCCGACAAGGCGATCAGAACGACATCCGCCTCGTTCGCCACCTTGTCGATCACTTCGGCCGGCGCCACCTTGGCGTTGGTCGGCTTGGCATAGCGCTTCACCTTGAGCCTGCGCTCGGCGAGCCGCGCTTCGACCCGATCCAGAAACTCGTCGCTGCGCGTCTTGCCGATGTCGAACAGGCCGATAGTGAGCCCTTCGAGCGACTGCGGCGGCCTGGTCCGCTCGCGCTTGAGCGCCGTCGTCTCGGCGGTCGGGTCGCGCAGCCATTGCATCGTCGTCATGCTCGCACCTCCTTTGTAACGGGTTGCAGTTCTTCGCGCTTGCGGCCGGCCAGCCACCCCGGAAGAATGGCGGAAAAGAGCCCCGCCGATCCTCCGGCGCGCACTACCATGAGCGCGTCCTCGTGAAACTTCGGCACCCTCTCGTCCGCGCGGCTCGCCGCTATGCCCTCGCCCACGCCGTCCGCGCCGGCCACCAGTTCCCTGCCGGGGCGGATCGTCGCTTCATAGAGCGCGTGCTCGATGCGCTTCCTGTCCCAGCCGCCTTCGCGGTAAATCGCGTAGTGTTCCGGGGAAAGGACCAGCACCGCGCGCGCCGACTGCACGAGCTTGGGGTGCCCGATCTTCACCAGCGACATCGCGATCGAGCGCGTGAGCGCTTCAGGCGTGCGCGATTTCTGATCGACGAACGCCTCCACGCCATGTCCCTGAAACAACGTAACCGTAGAGGCCCCGCGCGGGAAGCCGCGTGCCACCGACAGCGGCTCCCAGCCCGGATCCGACCCGTCTTCGGCAAAACACAGCGTGAACTTGCTCGGTGCGCCGAGGGTTGCGCGGTCCGCCTCGCCCGGCCTGCCGCCGCCGACGTTGCGCACGATGAGGTTGAGCGCGCGGCCGATGGTCGCATTCGCGCGATTGCCCTGCCCCAGCGCGTTGAGCCCCGAATTCATGCCGATCTTCCGGGCGACCGGCCCGTTGACGATGATGATGGGCGACGAAAAATACGTCGTCGCCAGCACGCCGTGGAGCGTGAACACCGGCTCCAGCGCAGCTTCCAGCGCCGCCAGCAGCACCGGCATGTACTCGGGGCGGCATCCGGCGAGCACGGCATTGATGGCGACCTTTTCTATCGTGCATTCGCTGAGATTGGGCGGGATGCGGCCGATGAGTTCGGTCGGCTTGCGTGCCGTGCCTTTCAGCATCCGCAGCACGCGCTCGTCGGTCGGCGGCGTGACCGGCAGCCCGTCGGTCCACCCGCGATCGAAACAGACTTCCATTGGATCGTCGTGCTCGCCGTACTCGACTTTGCGCGACGCGAGTCCGCCGCGATATCGCGCTTCCAGTTTCTCGGCCACCCCGGGCTCGAGCGTGAGCGAGCCTCACCCCGGCCGGAATGCGGGCAGGTCGCTGCCCAGGTCCGCAATCCCGGTCAGCCGCCGCCATCCTTCGCGGTCCCAGCCAACCACGCGCTCGGTTTCGCGCCCGCCGGAAAAGCGGACGAGCGTGGGCGTCGCTTCGATTTCGCTGTGCCACGAATGTTCCAGCTCGCGATCGTCCACGATACGCTCGACATCGGCGGGAAATTTCGGGTCATCCTGCGACACGACGCTGAAGTCGGGGATCTTGCGCGCGATCTGCCGCATCTGCGGCTCTATGAGGGTGCAGGTGGGGCATGCGCGCTTGACGTAAGCGACCAGGCCATCAGGGATCATTGCGGGTCCTTCTCGGGAACGTACTCGGATTCTAACGCGGGACGCGCACCGCTACACAACTCCAGCAACGACGCCATGCTAAGCTTAGGCACCCTTTCCTTCGCAGCCTTTCCCGTGAAGCATGAGCCACCCCATCCCGATCTGCGACGACGGCGCACGTTGGCGCTGCTCGCGTGCGGCACGCTAGCCATGTCTGCCGCTGCCCGATCTGCGAGCGACAGCGCCAAACCGCTTATCAAGCGCCCCATTCCGCGCAGCGGTGAAACGCTGCCGGTGGTGGGACTCGGCACCTGGCAGACCTTCGACGTCGGCCCGAGCGCACCGGAGCGCACCGAACTCAAGGAAGTGCTGCGGCTGCTCGTCGCGCAGGGCGCAAGCGTGGTGGACTCCTCGCCGATGTACGGACAGGCCGAGCGCGTGGTGGGCGATCTTGCAGCGGATGTCGGCATTCATCCGAGACTTTTTCTTGCGACCAAGGTCTGGACCAGCGGGCGCGAGGCCGGCATCCGGCAGATGGAAAACTCCTTCCGGCTGTTGCGCACACAACGCATCGATCTCATGCAGGTGCACAACCTGCTCGACCTCGCGACGCATGTCAAAACGCTGCGCGAATGGAAGGTTTCAGGGCGCATCCGCTATCTCGGCGTCACGCACTATCACGAGGGCGCGCACCGCGATCTGGAGCGGCTGGTGAAAATGCGCGAATACGACTTCGTGCAGTTCAATTACTCCATGACCGAGCGCGAGGCCGAGGACCGGCTGCTGCCGGCATGCGCGGACAGCGGCACGGCGGTGATCATCAACCGCCCGTTCGCGCAGGCGAGCCTGTTCGGCAAGGTCAAAGGAAAACCGCTGCCCGCGTGGGCTGCCGAGTTCGACTGCACGAGCTGGGCGCAGTTCTTCCTCAAGTATCTCGTCGGCCATCCTGCGGTCACCTGCGTCATTCCCGGCACGCGACGCACGGCCCATCTCCGGGACAATCTCCAGGCCGCAGCCGGCCGCCTGCCCGACCCGGCGATGCGGCGCCGCATGGTGCAGTATCTCGATCGGATATAGCCCGGCAGCATCAGGCCGATCGATGCCTGGTCTCAAGCGTTGTCTCTTCTGGTGAACCTTCACGCGCGCGTGGATACAAATCATTGATGATGCGCCACACATCATTTGTGGTTCTGTGCAGGCTCATAGCGGTGTGCTCCTTGGCGCTGCTCGCCGGCTGCAGCATGATCCGCGTCGGATACGGCCACCTCGATACCTACGCGGCGTGGAAGGCCAACGAATATTTCGATCTCGAAGCGCAGCAGAAGGACGAGTTCCTGCGGCGCTTCAACCGGCTTCACGAGTGGCACCGCTACGAGCAGCTCCCGGAGTATGCCGCCTTCCTCGCCCAGGCACGCAAGCGGCTCGAGCGACCGCTGCAGCCTGAAGATGTGGAGTGGTTCATCGATGGCATCCGGGCTCGCTACAATCGTATCGTCGCGCGGAGCGCGGATGATGCGGCAGCGCTGCTGCTCACGATCACCCCGGCGCAGCTCGATACCCTGCAGCAGCAGTGGGAGAAGGACAACCGGCGCTTCGTGCGCGAATACCGCCTTGCCGGCAGCATCGAAGATATCAAGCGTGCTCGCGCGCGGCGCACGCTTGCGCTCGCCCGCGACTGGATCGGGGGCCTTACGCACGAGCAGGAACGGCGCATCATCGCCATGTCGGACGCGCTTCCGCTGACCGAGAAACTGCGTCACGAGGAACGCGTGCGCAGGCAACGGGAATTTTTTCAGCTCATGAAACGGCGCGGGACGGACCGCCATCCGTTCGCCGCCACGCTACGGCAGTGGCTGATCGACTGGGACAGGCATCGCGCGCCGGAATACGAGCGGCGCTATGCCGAGTGGTTCGCGCAGCGGGTGCAGATGGCGATCGAGATCGAGCGCATGCTGGAACCGCACCAGCGCGCCATGCTGATCGGCCGCATCGAGGACCACATCGAGGACTTTACCCGGCTTGCCCAGCGGCCGCACGCGCGCACCGCGGCAAACTGAGCGTCTTCCTGCCGCTGCTACAATAAAGCAGCCGACCAGCGCTGCGATCCTGCACACGTACCGCATGCCCGCTTATTCGCGTCCCATCGTCTCGAAGCTGCCCGAGGTCGGCACCACGATCTTCACCGTCATGTCCCGGCTCGCGGTCGAGCACAACGCGATCAATCTCTCGCAGGGATTTCCCGATTTCGACTGCGCGCCGGAGTTGCGCGCGCTCCTGGCCAGGCATCTCGACGCGGGTCTGAACCAGTATCCGCCGATGGCGGGCATACCGGCGCTGCGGGAAGCGCTGGCCGAGAAGGCGGAAGCGCTCTACGGCGCACGCTACGATCCCGAGCACGAAGTCACGATCGTCCCCGGCGCGACCTACGGCATATTCACCGCCGTCGCCACGTGGATACGCCCCGGCGATGAAGTGATCCTGTTCGAGCCGGCCTACGACAGCTATGCGCCGTCGGTGGAAGTGGCGGGCGGCAGGCCGGTGTACGTGCAGCTCCGGTTTCCCGATTACAGCATCGACTGGGATGCGGTGCAGAGGGCGATCACGCCGAAGACGCGCATGATCCTGCTCAATACGCCGAACAATCCCACGGCCAGCGTCTTTTCCGCCGAGGATCTGCGCACGCTCGAGAGCATGCTGGGCAACACCGGCATCGTCGTGGTGAGCGACGAAGTCTACGAGCACATCGTGTTCGATGGCCACCGGCACCAGAGCGTGGCGCGCTTCCCGGGGCTTGCGGAAAGAAGCTTCGTGGTCTCTTCTTTCGGCAAAACCTACCACGTGACCGGGTGGAAGACCGGATACGTGATGGCGCCGCGCGAGTTGATGGCGGAATTTCGCAAGGTGCACCAGTTCAACGCCTTCGTCACCAACGGCCCGGTGCAGTATGCGCTCGCGGACTACATGAAGAACAAGGACGCTTACCTGTCGCTCGCTGCGTTCTACCAGAAGAAGCGCGATTTCTTCCTGCAGGGCATCGTGGCGTCGCGCTTTCAGCCGCTGCCCTCGCGCGGCACGTTTTTCCAGAACGTGCGCTACGATGCGGTAAGCGACGAGAAAGACACCGAACTCGCCATCCGCCTCACCAAGGAACGGGGCATCGCGGCGATTCCGGTTTCCGTCTTCTACCGCAAGCCGCCCGCACACAAGGTGCTGCGCTTCTGCTTCGCCAAGTCGGAGGAGACGCTCGCCCGCGGCGCGGAGATCCTGTCGCGTATCTGATTTGAACATCGGAGGAAACCATGAAGGGTGATGATGTTGCAGTGGTGGTCGGTGCAGGTCCCGGGCTGGGCAGCGCGCTGGCGCGGCGCTTCGCGCAAGCCGGCATGCGGGTCGCGGTGGCGAGGCGCGACGCAGCCGCACTCGCGGGACTCTTGACCGACTTGGGAACGGACGCGCGAGGCTACGCCTGCGACGCGACCAATGAACGGGCGGTTGCGGATCTCTTCGCCTCGGCAACGCGGGACCTTGGCCTGCCGCGGGTCGTGGTATTCAATGCCGGCGGATTCGTGCGCAAGGGCCTGCTTGAAACCAGCGTCGAAGATTTCGAACGCTGCTGGCGGACGGGCTGTCTCGGTGGTTTTCTGGTGGGGCGCGAGGCCATACGCGCGATGCTCGCCGGGCCGGAGAGCCGCCATCGCGGCACGCTGATCTACACCGGCGCGACCGCTTCCCTGCGCGGCGGGGCCCATTTTCTCAATCTCGCGATGCCCAAGTTCGCGCTGCGGGCGGTGGCGCAAAGCGCCGCGCGCGAGTACCAGCCGAAAGGCATACACGTCGCGCACGTCATCATCGATGGCCAGATCGAAAGCGACCGGCCGGGGCGCAGCGTCGCCGAGCGCGGCGCCGATGCCGTGCTGAGCCCCGCCGCCATCGCGGAGTGCTACTACCAGCTCCATCTGCAGCCGCCGAGCGTGTGGACACTGGAGCTGGACCTTCGACCCTACGTCGAAAAGTTCTGACGCCTCGCCTGCTTTCGCAGACAGCCTCCTGATGCAGAGGGACCGGGCTTATTCCGGCTTGAGATTCGCCGCCTTGAAGGCGCGCGCCATGGCAGCGGGCAAGAGCTTCCGAAGCTCATCACGCGTGCGGAGCTGCTCCGTACCGCAGGCGCTGCACTTGTAGAGCGGCGCCTCGAGTTCCACGCGAAACGGCGGCAGTTCTTGCAGCAGCACGTCGAAGTCGTAGGTCTCGCGGCGGCCGCTCTCCTTCTCGAGCATCGCACCGCATCCGCCGCACTGGTAGCTCTTGAACAGCAGGCCGCTCTTCTTGCCCTCGGGCAGCGTATCCACATCACTGCCGGATACGCGCTCGAGCAGCGTCAGGGGAAATTCGGGGCTCACGAACCGCCGATGGGTGTTGGGACATACCAGGGCGGGAAGCTGGATCAGCGTCACCTTGAGCGCGCCTTCCTCGCCGCACACCGGGTCCACCGGTTGCATGCTCATCGCGGACTTGCACTGCTTGCACGCCACGCTTGCGGTATTCATGCTCGCCTCCTCGCTGCACGACCGCGGGCCTCTTGATTCGGGCCTTGGTAGTCCCTCAAAGCATTATTGCACAGGCGCCCTCGGGTTACAGTACGCCGGACAGCCCGCCGTCCACCTGGATGCAGCAGCCGGTCACGTAGCTCGCCGCGTCGGAGGCGAGAAATGCGATCACGTTCGCCACCTCTTCCGCTTCACCCATGCGCCCGAGCGGAACGGTCTTGCCGGTCTGCGCGTAGTGCTCGTCAACGCTGATCTTGAGGCGCGCGGCGCGGCGTTCCTGCTGCTTCGATTTGATCTTGCCGACCGCGACCGCGTTGACCAGGATGTTGTCCGCGGCGTACTCCTTGGACAGCGCCTTGACCAGTGCTAGTCCGGCGGCGCGGCTGATGGTGGTGGGAAACGAGCCGGCAAAGGGCTGGCGTGCCCCCACCATGTTGAGATTGATGATGCGCCCGCCGCCCTGCTTTTTCATGTGCGGGATCGCCGCACGCGCCGTGCGGATATGGGCGAAGACCTTGACGTCGAGGTCCTGCTGCCAGGCCTTGTCGTCCACCGTGTCGAACGGCTGCTGGCCGGTGCCGCCCGCGTTGTTGACCAGGATGTCGATGCGGCCGAATCGCTTCACGGTCTCGTCGATGAAGCGCTCCATGTCGCCGGGTTTGGTTGCGTCCGCGACGATCGGCAGCACGTCGCCTCCCGCCTTCTTCA
>JBQTHU010000086.1:0-13666 GCA_052389535.1 Betaproteobacteria bacterium
CGTCCTCTCGGCGTAACGACCGCAAAACGCTGGTATTCACTGCCGGACGTTCCGACTGTCGCAGAGACCGTGCCGGGCTACGAAGTGGAGTTGTGGTTCGGGGTCATGGCGCCGCGCGGCACGCCGCCGCCCGTCCTCGACCAGCTCAATGGCGCGGTCAACAAGATGATCCAGGAACCGGACATGAAGAAGAATCTCGAAGCACAGGGCATGACGCCTTCCGGCGGGCCGCCCTCCAGGTTCAACGACCGCATCCGCAAGGACTACGATCGCTGGGTGAGGGTGGTGAAGGAAGCGGGTATCAAGCCCGAGTAACCACCGGCTTTGCGCTGCGACGGGCTGCGGAACGATCCGCGGCCCGTTTCGTTTTCTGCACTTGCGATCGACCGATCAGCCGGCCGCAGGCTCGGTCACTTTTTCCGTCAGGACGCGCTTCAACTGCATCACCGCGGACGTGGGGCTCGTTAGTATCCGGCGTCCCGGCTGGTTGGGTATGAGCGCGGCTGCACTCGCCATGGAGAACTGTCCCAGGATGAGCGCATCGCAGTCGCCGATCTCCTCCGCTGCCTGCGCGATGATGCGGTCGTGTTCCTCGCTTTGCCCGGCGTGCAGCGCTTTCAGCGCCGAAGGCACGGTCAGCGTGCTGATCTGGATCCTGAGCTTGCGTTCGCGTGCCATCTGCTCGAGTTCCGCCTTGAGCGCCGGCACGCTGGGAGCGAAAGTGGCGAGCAGCCCGATGCGGTTGCCCGCTGCCAGCGCTTCGTCGAACATCGCTTCGTTCGGCTTGAGCACCGGAATGGGGAGTGCGCGCTGCGCTGCTTCGATCGCGGGCCCGAAGGCAGAGCAGGTGAAGAGCACCGCGTCGGCGCCGCAGCCGTGGGCGTAACGCGCCAGCGCCACGAAGCGCTCGACCATCGCCGGCGTGATCCGGCCGGCTTCAGCGAGATCGGGTGCGAGCGAGTCCTCGAGCAGGCTGGTGGTGCGCGCCTCCGGCCACAGCCGGCGGAAGGCGTTCACGATGGGCTCGATCGCCACCGGCGTCGCATGGATAAGGGCGATACGCGGCCCCGACATACACATCCCGTCCCCAAAAAAGAGCGCGTATTCTACATGGTCCAGGCCGGCTGGGGCACTGTTTTTGCGGTCTTTTCCAAGGATACGACTGCGGCGCCGCGCGCGCGGGGTCCCGGTACTCGGTCATGCCGCACGGGCCGGGGATCACGGCATCGGCAGCGAGCGCCGCTTCGATCACTTGGTCGGCCAGCGTACTGTCATTGCAACTCGCCATGCCGACGTCCTCGGTGTCGAAGCGCAATCCGAGGGAATACATCACGTCGACGCGCTTCACGATATCGAGCGCCGCAGCGGTCATCTCGGCACCGATATCGTCGCCGGGGAGTACCAGCAGATTCATGGGGACCTTCCGGGATGTGAATTTCCGGGCTGCGCGCTTGCTGTATCATGCGTGCAGCGCGGACAGAATGTCGCACGCGCGTCGCGCGGCGGGCAACCGAACCCGCGCCTATGAGGAGGGAACATGATGCGACACGCTGCGTTAATTTTGTCGATGATGTTCTTGCTCGCTGTAGCGAGCGTTGCACCTGCGCGCGCCGCTTCGTCGCAGGACTATCCCAGCAAGCCGGTGCGGCTGATCGTTCCGTATCCGCCCGGCGGCGGCAACGATACGCTGGCGCGCCTGTTCGGAGCGAAGCTCACCGAAGCGTGGGGCCAGCAGATCGTGGTCGACAATCGCGGTGGCGCCGGCACGACCATCGGTACCGCGCTCGCCGCGCGGGCGGTGCCCGACGGCTACACCATTCTGTTGTCGTCCATCGCCACGCATGCCATCTCGCCCAATCTGTACAGCAAGCCGGGCTACGATCCGATCAGGGACTTTGCGCCGATCACGCTGCTTGCGATCGCACCCACGGTGCTGTGCTTGAATCCCGCGGTGCCCGCGAACTCGGTGAAGGAACTGATCGCACTTGCGAAAGCCAAGCCGGGCGATCTCAGGTTCGCGTCCGGGGGCAATGGCACGCCGCCGCACATGGCGGGCGTGATCTTCGCGTCCATGACCGGCATCAAACTGCTGCACGTGCCGTACAAGGGCGGCGGGCCGGCGATCGCCGGACTGGTAGGCGGTGAGACCACCATGATGTTCGATACGGCGGCCTCCATCCTGCCGCACGTGCGGGCGGGACGGCTCAAGTCGCTGGCGATCGCCCGCTCGGCACGGCTCGCGGAGTATCCCAATCTGCAGACCTTCACCGAGGCCGGCGTGCCGGGCTACGAAGTCAATGCGTGGTACTCGATGCACGCGCCGGCCGGGACGCCGGCGCCCATCATCGCCAAGTGGAACAGGGAACTGGTGCGGATACTCAAGCTCCCGGACATCGACCAGCGCCTGAAGCAGCTCGGATCGGAGAGCGTCGGTAATTCGCCCGAGGCGTTTGCGAAGTTCGTGAAAGCGGAAAGCGCGAAGTACGCGAAAGCGATACGCGATTCCGCTACCAGGGTCGAGTAAACGCAAAGAATACGTCGCTCAAGGAGGAAGCAGGCATGAAAAGCAGACATGGAACACCGGCGCTCGCCGCACTGCTGCTCGCTGCAGCGGCATGCGCGCCGGGAACCGCGCTGGCCCAGACCTACCCCACGAAGCCGGTGCGCATCCTCGTCGGATTCGCACCGGGCGGGGGCACCGACATCATGGCACGTACGGTCGCGGCCAAGATGAGCGAGTCGATGAAGCAGCAATTCATCGTGGAAAATCGCCCCGGCGCCAATGCGAATCTCGCCGCAAAACTCGCGGCAGAGGCACCCGCCGACGGCTACACCGTGCTGTTCATGTCGGTCGCCCACATCATGAGCAAGCCGGTATACAAGAATCTTGGCTATGACATCGAGCGCGATCTCACGCCGATCACTGTCGTATCCGAGGTGTCGAATGTTTTTGCGGCGCACCCGTCGCTGCCGGCGAAGACGGTGAAGGAATTGATCGCGCTCGCGCGCGCGAAACCCGGGGAACTGACGTATGCCACCGCCGGCGTGGCGAGCCCTGAGCACTTCGCCGGGGAGATGTTCAAGGTGATGACGAAGACCAATCTATTGATGGTGCCGTACAAGGGGGGCGGCCCGATCGCGATCGATCTCGTCGCGGGGCACGTCATGACGAGCTTCAGCACCATGCCGCCGATCATTCCCCATGTTCGCGCGAGCCGTGTGCGCGCGGTTGCCGTGACGAAGGATAAACGCGCGGCCGTGCTGCCCGATGTGCCGACCATCGCCGAAACGGTGCCCGGCTATGCGATGAGCACCTGGTATGGTGCCGTGGCGCCGGCCAAGACGCCGCGGGACATCGTGGCGCGGCTCAATCAGGAGATGCTCAAGGCGCTGGCGCTGCCCGACGTAAAGGAACGGCTCGCGTCGCTGGGCGCGGATATCGTCGCCAGCAGCCCGGAGCAGACGGCTTCGTTCTTCAAATCCGAATTGGCCAAATACACCAAGGTCGCGGAGGCTGCGAAGATCCGCGCGGAGTAGCCCCTCCTGCACCAGGAGGGGCGGAGGCAGGGCAGACGGGTGGCCCACTTCGGGCTGCTATCCCGTCGTTACAGTTGATCTGGCATGGGACTTTTGCTGGGCTGCATCGCTGATGACTTCACCGGCGCAACCGATCTCGCGAACACACTGACGCGCCAGGGCATGGCGACGGCGGTGCTGCTCGGGGTGCCGCGCGACGGATTTCAGGTGCCGGACGCGGACGCCGTCGTCGTCGCGCTCAAGTCGCGTTCGATCGCCGCGACGGACGCGGTCACCCTGTCGCTTGCGGCGCTGTCGTGGCTGCAACGTGCCGGTGCGCAGCAGTTTTTCTTCAAGTACTGCTCGACGTTCGACTCGACCGACGCCGGCAACATCGGCCCCGTGGCGGAAGCCTTGCTCGAAGCGCTCGGCAGCGACTTCACCATAGCCTGCCCGGCGTTTCCCACCAACAAGCGCACGGTGTACCAGGGCCATCTCTTTGTCGGTGACGTGCTGCTGTCCGAATCGTCGATGCGCCACCACCCGCTGACGCCGATGACCGATCCGTCTCTCGTGCGCGTGCTGCAGCGGCAAAGCAGGGGCCGGGTCGGACTGATCGCGCACGACGCGGTGAGCCGAGGCAGCGTCGCGATACGTGAGGCGATGCGTGGGTTGCGCGATGCCGGCGTGCGTCTCGCCATTGCCGACGCGTTGACGGACGGTGATCTCGTGGCGCTGGGGGAGGCGTGTTCGCACAGCAGGCTCGTCACCGGCGGTTCCGGCATCGCGCTGGGTTTGCCGGAAAACTTCCGTCGCGTGGGTTTGCTCTCGCGCAACGCGGCGGACGCTGTTCCGGCTGTTTCCGGGCCTGCGGCCGTGCTGGCGGGGAGCTGCTCGGCGGCGACGCAGCGCCAGGTTGCGCACATGAAACGCCATTGCGACGCGTTCGAGATCGACCCCATCGCACTGCGCGAAGGGGGCGATGTCGTGCAGCGTGTTATCGGGTGGGTGCGCAATCGCGTGGGCGACCGGCCGCTGCTCATCTACTCGACTGCGGATGCGCCGGCCGTGGAGAAGGTGCAGGCGGCGCTGGGGCGCGAACGGGCCGGCCATCTCATCGAGCAGGCGATGGGACGCATCGCGCGGGAACTTGTGGCGCTCGGCGTGCGCCGTCTGGTGGTCGCGGGCGGCGAAACATCCGGTGCGGTGGTCGGCGCGCTCGGCGTCGAGGGCCTGCATATCGGGCATGAGATCGATCCCGGTGTGCCGTGGACCACCAGTATCGGGCCACGCCCGCTCGGGCTGGCGCTCAAGTCGGGGAATTTCGGCTCCGATGACTTTTTTCTCAAGGCACTGACATGAACGAGAACGTACTGCGCGAGCAGATCGCGGAAGTCGGAGGATCGCTGTACCAGCGGGGACTGGCGCACGGCTCGGCAGGCAACATGAGTGTGCGGCTGGACGACGGCTGGCTGATGACACCCACTAATTCGTGTCTGGGGCGGCTCGATCCCGCGCGCATCTCCCGCCTCGATGCGGAAGGGAGATTGCTGTCCGGCGACAAGCCGTCCAAGGAGACGTTCCTCCACATCGCGATGTACCGCGAACGCAATGCCGGCGCGGTCGTGCATCTTCATTCGGTGCATGCCGTCGCGATATCGTGCCTTGCCGATGTCGATGCCGGCGATGTGTTCCCGCCGATCACCGCCTACGCCATCATGCAGGTGGGCAAGCTGGCCCTCGCGCCGTACTATCCGCCGGGCGACGAGTCGCTGGCAGAGGCCGTGCGCAAACTTGCCGGCAGGCATCACGCCATCCTGCTTGCAAACCATGGGCCCGTGGTGGCCGGTTCCACTCTGGACGCCGCCGTCAACGCGATCGAAGAACTGGAGCAGACGGCGAAGCTGATGCTGCTGCTCCGCGGACAGGCCGTGCGGCTGCTCACGCCCGAGCAGGTTGCCGAGCTGAACCGCCGCTTTTCAAGCTAGACAGCGAGGTTGCCGCGCTGCGGCAGCCGCGGCTAAACTGCGCGGACCGCAGCACCACCCCGAGGAGGCTCCCATGCCTGCGCTCGTCGCGACCGCCGGCGCGCTCGTGATCGCGTTCACCGCGCTGACCGCGTCCGCGCAATCGACGCTCGACACGGTGCGCGCGCGCGGACACCTGCAGTGCGGCGTCAACACCGGGCTCGCCGGTTTTTCGCAGCCTGATTCGAAGGGGGTGTGGCGCGGCATCGACGTGGATCTGTGTCGCGCGGTTTCCGCCGCGGTATTCGGCGACGCCAGCAAGGTGCGCTACACGCCGCTCACCGCGCAGCAGCGTTTCACCGCGCTGCAGTCCGGCGAGATCGACATCCTTGCCCGGAACACGACCTGGACCATCACGCGCGACACGGGGCTCGGGCTCAACTTCGTCGGCGTCAACTACTACGACGGGCAGGGCTTCATCGTGCCGAAGAAGCTCAACGTCAGGAGCGCGAAGGAGCTGAACGGGGCCACGATCTGCGTGCAGCCCGGCACCACCAACGAGCTCAACGTGGCCGATTACTTCCGCGCCAACGGCATGAAATTCAAGCCGGTCGTCATCGAGAAGCTGGAAGAGGTGCTCAACGCCTATTTCTCGGGCCGCTGCGATGTCTACACGACGGACATGTCCGGACTGGTGTCGATCCGCGCCTCGCGCGCGCCGAATCCCGCCGATCACGTCATTCTCCCGGAAGTGATTTCGAAGGAACCGCTCGGCCCTGCGGTGCGGCATGGGGACGATCGCTGGTTCGACGTAGTCAAGTGGTCGCTGCACGCAATGGTGGAGGCGGAGGAACTCGGTCTTGCCTCGAAATCGATCGATCAGCAGGTCAAGAGCGCGAGCCCGTCGATCCAGCGGTTCGTCGGCGCCGTGGGCGACATCGGCAAAGGGCTCGGGCTCGACAACCGCTGGGCCTACAACATCGTGAAGCAGGTGGGCAACTACGGCGAAAGCTTCGAGCGCAACCTGACCCCGCTCGGTTTCGAGCGCGGCCTGAACCGGCTGTGGCGCCACGGCGGGCTCATGTACGCGCCGCCGATCAGGTGAGAGTGCCTAACATAATGAAGCGCGTGCTGCGCTGTCACGATTTTTGCCCAGGACGCGAAGCCCGACGCAGACAATATCGCGAATATTGTCAAGGAGGGCGACAAAGTCATGGGCAAAAATTCGTGACAGCCCGACGGGTTGCAGCCACAACGGCCGCTCACTTTGTCGGGCGGCTTGCTCATCGCGATATGAGCTGCTCCGCCCTTCGCGTGATCAATCCGTTCTGGCTGCAACGCACACGTGCTTCATTATGTTAGGCACTCTATCGCTGGTGAAGCTGCGTTCGAGCGACCCGCGCCTGCGCGCGCTGATCTACCAGCTGTCCGCGGCGGCAGTCACCCTGCTGCTCGCCTGGTTCCTGATCTCGAACACGATCGAAAACCTCGCGCAACGCAATATCGCGAGCGGCTTTGCGTTTCTCGACCGCGAAGCGGGATTCGCAATCGGCGAGACGACTTTTATTTCTTACAGCGCGGCCGATACTTATCTCAGGGCGCTTGCGGTCGGCGTTGCCAACACGTTGCGCGTGGCGCTGATCGGTATGGTCGCGGCAACGGTGCTCGGCACGCTGATCGGGCTGGCGCGCCTGTCGCGCAACTGGCTGCTCGCGAAGCTCGCGGCGGGCTATGTCGAGTTCGTCCGCAACGTGCCGCTGCTGGTGCAGCTTTTCTTTCTCTATGCGCTGATTGCGGAGTACACGCCGGCGCCGCGCGAGGCGATCGAATTCCTTCCGGGGTGGTACCTGTCCAATCGCGGCGTATTCGTTCCCGTCCCGGTCTTCCACCCAGCGCATGCATGGGCACTCGCAGCGCTGGCGCTTGGCATCGTGCTGGCGGTGGCGTTCGCGCGCTGGGCCACCCATCGTCGATCGCGCACCGGCACACCGCTGCCGGCGCTGGAGATCACATCTGCGCTGATACTGATACCCCCGGCGCTTGTTTTCCTCGCAGCGGGCGCACCGCTCGACGTCGATGTCCCGCGCCTGTCGGGCTTCAACTTCTCGGGCGGCATGGCGCTTACGCCGGAATTCATCGCGCTCACCGGCGGCCTCATCCTTTACACGGCAGCCTTCATCGCTGAGATCGTGCGTGCGGGGATCCTGTCGATTCCGCGCGGGCAGGTCGAGGCTGCCTATGCGCTCGCATTGCGCCGGCGCCGGGCGCTGCGGCTCGTCATCCTGCCGCAGGCTCTGCGCGTCATCGTCCCGCCGCTCACCAATCAGTACCTGAATCTCACCAAGAACAGTTCGCTCGCCGTGGCGATCGGCTACCCGGACCTCGTCTCGATCGCCAACACCGCGATCAACCAGACCGGGCAGGCGGTGGAGGGCATCGCGATCATCATGGCGGTCTACCTGACGATCAGCCTCACGATATCCGTCTTCATGAACTGGTACAACGCGCGCATGGGGTTGCGAGGCCTATGACCGCAATAAAGGGGTCAGACCCCATTTTTGCAAAACAGGGGTCAGACCACGTTTTCGCCGTTTTCGGATGGGTCCGGGCGAACCTGTTTCCCAATCCGCTCAGCAGCCTTGCCACGCTCGTCATACTGTACCTGGCATGGCAGGCGATTCCGCCGTTCGTCGACTGGGCGTTCCTGGATGCGGTCTGGCGCGCGCCCGATTCGAAGGCGTGCCGGGCGGCAGCAGGCGCGTGCTGGGCTTTCGTCGCGGACAAGCACCGCTTCATCCTGTTCGGCACCTATCCCTACGAGGAACACTGGCGGCCGGCGCTGGCGGCGATCCTCCTCATCGCGCTTTGGGCCGTAAGTCTGATTCCGCGGTTCTGGAAACGCTGGCTTCCCCTCATGTGGCTGGCCGGGCTGGCGGCGATCGGCCTGCTCATGTGGGGCGGCGTTCCCGGCTTGCCATACGTGGAAAACGAGCGTTGGGGCGGACTGATCCTGACGCTGCTCCTGACGACGTTTGGCATCGGCGGCGCCTTCCCGCTCGCAGTGCTGCTCGCGCTCGCGCGCCGCTCGCGCATGCCGGTGCTGCAGGGACTCGCCGTGGGCTTCATCGAATTGATCCGCGGCGTGCCGCTGATCTCGCTGCTGTTCATGGCCTCCGTCATGCTGCCGCTGTTCCTGCCCACCGGGATGTCCATCGACAAGCTGCTGCGCGCGCAGATCGCGCTCATCCTTTTCGCCGCGGCCTATCTTGCCGAGGTGGTGCGCGGGGGGCTGCAGGCGGTGCCGCGCGGCCAGTACGAAGCGGCCGACGCACTCGGTCTCTCGTACTGGCGCAAGACGCTGCTCGTCGTCCTGCCGCAGGCGCTCAAGATCGCCATCCCGCCGCTGGTGAACAGCTTCATCGGCTTCTTCAAGGACACCTCGCTGGTGTTGATCATCGGGCTCTTCGATCTGCTGTCCACGGTGAAAATCGCGCTCACTGACCCGGCGTGGTCGGGATTCGGTGTGGAAGCCTACCTCTTCGCATCGCTCGCGTACTTCGCCTTCTGCTACGCCATGTCGCGCTACAGCCAGCGTCTGGAGTGGAAGCTCGCCCGCGTGGAAGGAGCCCGGCCGCGATGATGGACGACGCCGCGATGGTTGAAATGGAGAAGGTGAGCAAGTGGTTCGGCGCTTTCCGGGCGTTGAAAGACGTCGATCTGATCGTGGGCCGCGGGCAGAAGTACGTCGTGTGCGGGCCATCGGGGTCGGGAAAATCCACGCTGATCCGCCTCATCAACCGGCTGGAAGCGCACGACGCCGGCCGCGTGCGGGTGAACGGCGTCGATCTGGACGACGACCTGCGCAGGATCGACGCGGTGCGGCGCGAAGTGGGCATGGTGTTCCAGAGCTTCAATCTGTTTCCGCACCTGACAGTGCTGGAGAATCTCACGCTGGGCCCGGTATGGGCTCGGAACATGCCGCTGCAGGAGGCAAACGCGCTCGCCATGCAGCTGCTGGAGCGCGTGCGCATCCCGGAGCAGGCGGCGAAGTATCCCGCGCAGCTCTCCGGTGGACAGCAGCAACGGGTCGCGATCGCGCGGGCCCTGTGCATGCAGCCGAAGCTGATGCTGTTCGACGAGCCGACTTCCGCGCTCGATCCGGAGATGATCAAGGAAGTGCTCGATGTCATGGTGGAGCTCGCTGCTGACGGCATGACGATGATCGTGGTCACGCACGAGATGGGTTTCGCGCGGACCGTCGCCGACCGCATCGTGTTCATGGACGGCGGCGAGATCGTGGAATCTGCGGCGCCCGAAGCGTTCTTTTCCTCACCCAGGACAGAGCGGGCGCAGATGTTCCTCAGCCGCATTCTCGGTCATTGAGGCGTGAAGCGCCGGGGCGTCGTTGACAAGGGCGATACGGCGTGCAACATTTCCGCCCGAAGCCGATACACCGCAGTTCCCGGCAGCGCATCCCGCACAATACGCAACTTTCCGGAGAGAGGAGTAGTCATGTCTGTCGTCACCAGAATCTTGAGCTGTTCCGCTGCCCGCGGCATTGCGCTCGCGGTGTTCGCGTCGTGCCTGCTCGTGCCGCAGGGCTGGGCACAGAGCTATCCGGCGCGGCCGGTGCGCATGATCCTGCCGTTCCCGCCGGGCGGTCCCACCGACATAACGGGGCGCGTGATCGCGCAGAAACTGTCCGAGCAACTCGGCCAGTCGGTAGTGCCCGACAACCGCCCCGGTGCAGCGGGCAACATCGGCCTCGAGCTGGCTGCGAAATCGCATCCGGACGGCTACACCATCGTGCTGACGGCGCCGCCCATCGCGATCAGCCCTTCGCTCTACAAGAAGCTCAACTATGACGCCGAGAAAGAGCTTGCGCCGATTTCGCTGGTTGCGGAGATCCAGAACATCATCGTCTCGCACAATTCCGTGCCGGTGAAAAACCTGAAGGACCTGATCGCGCTCGCGCAGCGCAATCCGGGCAAGCTCACTTTCAGCTCGAGCGGCGCCGGCAGCACCAATCACCTGGCCAGCGAGCTGCTGAAGGGCCGCTACAAGCTCGACATCATCCACGTGCCGTTCAAGGGCTCCGGACCCGCGCTGGTGGCGCTCATGAGCGGACAGGTCGATTGGGGCACGATGGCGGTGCCGGGCGCGATACCGCTGGTGAACCAGGGCAAGGTGCGCGGGCTGGCGGTGCTGTCCGAGAAACGCGTGCCGGCGCTGCCGAATATTCCAACTGCCGTGGAGTCCGGGGTCGCAGATTTCGTGATGTCGATCTGGTACGGCATCCTGGCGCCGGCCGGCACGCCGCGCGAAATCATCGGCCGCCTCAATTCCGAAATCCACAAGGCGCTCGCTGCTGCCGATGTCAAGCAGCGGCTTGCTAATTCGGGCGTCGAGCCGCTGGTGAGCACGCCGGAACACTTCTCGAAGCACATACGCGCCGAGAAAGTACGCTACGCCAAGGTCATCAAGGACTCGGGCATCACCGCGCAGTGAGTTGAGCGGATCGTGCGGGCTGCGCTAGCGGTTGGTCAGCCGCACGCGCTGCCCGAGCTGCGCGCAGTCCTCATCGGTCTTGAGCCCTGCGGCGCGTATGCCGTGCGCGGCGAGTTCCTCGTCGCGCTCCTGCGTGTCGCCGGTGACGCCGACCGCGCCGATCACCTCGCCCTGCGCATCGCGTATCAGCATCCCGCCGCCCTCGGGAAAGAGCTGGCCGCCGGATGCGCCGATGAGGTAATTCATGAAGAGCGGCCGCTCTTCGGTGCGCACGCGCACCAGGCTCGAGGAGCGGCCGAGCGCGAGCGCCGCATAGGCCTTGCCCATCGCCATTTCGAACCGCATCATCGCCGAGCCGTCCTCCTTCTTGAAAGCCTTGAGGCGGGCACCGGGGTCGGTGACCGCCACGCTCAGCGGCCGGCAGTCCAATTCACGTCCACGGGCGAGAATGGCATCGATGATGCAATCTGATTGTTCGAGCGTGACGGCAGACATGTCGTATCCTCCTTCGTGTAGGGATCGCTGGCGGAAGATTGTCGGGAATCGCGGGGCGAAACGCCAGCGGACTTGCATTAAAATGGCGAGGCGTGACGGGCACCTCATGCTGCTTGCGTCCGTTGCAGCTCGCGATAAGCCGAACATCTCGCAGTGCCGCGATTGGGCGCGCTTTCGCGGCGCATCGTTCGTTTCCATAGTCCGAGGTTAAAGTGATCATCGACACCCATATCCACATCTACAGCTATCCATCCTTCCGCGATTTGAGCCGGCACATTCGCACCATGGAGGATGCGATCGCGTTCCGCACGCGCCATCCCGATCTCTACCAGTGCAACCTGACCGAAGAGCCCATCGACAATACCGACCAGCTGATCGCCGACATGGACAGGAACGGCATCGATTTCGCTCTGGTACAGGCGCGTGCCGGCTACGTCTCCAACGATCTGGTCGCCACTGCGGCGAAGCGCCATCCCGGACGCATGGTCGCGCTCGCCCGGGTGGGCCACGACCAGGAGGCGGCGGGCTACCACGAGGATCCGGGGCCGACGCGCGAGGCGGCGCCGGCCGAACTCGAGCGCGCACTCACCACGCTGGGCATGAAGGGCGTGGGCGAAACCTTCGTGCGGGCGCTCACCGATCACGTGAACCCGGAGAAGATTGCAAAGGATCTCGACGGCGTCGTGCGCGTGGCAGAAAGGCATCAAGTGCCGATCCAGTTCCCGACGGCCTGGTCGCAGTTTCCCGGCGGCCTCTTCTACGGCGATCCCCTGTGGGTCGACGAAGTGGCGCTGCGCCATCCCAGCGTGCCGATCATCCTCACCAAGATGGGCAGGAGCATCACGCGCTACTTCGACAGCGCGATGACGGTCGCCATGCGCAACGTCAACGTCTATTTCGACGTCGTCGGCACCAATCCGCAGCATCTGCGCTTTGCTATCGACAAGATCGGCGCCGAGCGCATCATGTTCGGGACCGACTGGTCCACGACGTGGAGCTGGTTGAGCGTGCCGGCAACGCTGCACCAGATCCGGCTCAAGGTGCTGGAGGACGCCAGGCTGAGCGACGCCGAGCGCGAGCTGATACTGTGGAAGAATGCCGCGAGGCTGTTCAAGCTGGAGTCGCACCTGAAACAACGCGAGGCAGCAGCGGCGTAACTCCGGTGGACAAGCACCGCAAACCATAATCAAAGGAGGAAACGATGAATCGCAGATTGATGATGCGTGTGTGTGTGGCGGCAGCGGTCGCGATGGCGTCGCTTGGCGCCCACGCGCAGGCGAAATATCCGGCGCAGCCGATCCGGGTGGTCGTGCCGTTCTCCCCCGGCGGCGTCGTGGACACCATCGCCCGACTTTGGGTGCAGCAGGTGGAGCCCTCGCTCGGCAGGATCATCGTCGATAACCGCGGCGGGGCTGGCGGCACCATCGGCGCGGGAGAGGTCGCGCGCGCCAAGCCCGACGGCTACACGATTCTCCTGGGGAACACCAGCACCCAAATCCTAAATCCGGCCCTGATGAAGCCCACGCCATACGACCCGGTCAAGGACTTCGTCACGATCGACATCATCGCGATCTCGGCGACTTCCGTCATCGTGCATCCCTCGGTGCCGGCGCGGAATCTGAAGCAGCTGATCCAGTACGCAAAGGCGAATCCCGGGAAGCTCTCGTACGGCTCGGCGGGCACCGGGACGATGACCCACCTCGCCGGGGAAATGCTCAAGCAGCGCGCGGGGGGACTCAACATCGTGCACGTGCCCTACAAGGGAGCGGGGCCAGGCATTGCGGACTTGATCAGCGGCTACGTGCCGATGATGACGCCCAATATCACCTCGCGGCTGCTCAGCCTCCACCGCGAGGGACGAGTGCGTATTCTTGCGGTGAATGCGCCGGAGCCTCTCAAGGGGGCTCCCGACTTGCCGCTCTCCAAGGACATCATTCCCGGCATGATTGCGCAGCTCTTCACCGGACTCTTCGCGCCGGCCGGCACGCCGGAGGGCATCGTCGATCAGCTCTCGCAGGTTACGCGCAAGGCGCAGTCGAACAAGAAGTTCCAGGAGGCGCTGATCAACTCCGGCTTCGAGCCGGTGCAGGAATCGGGCCCCGCGGCTGCCCAGCGGTTCGTGGACGAGGAACGCGAGCGCTTTCTGCCGGTTATCAAGTCGCTCGACTTTTAAGGGGAGC
>JBQTHU010000087.1:0-5425 GCA_052389535.1 Betaproteobacteria bacterium
CGATATCGAGTAGCGCGTCAGCGTGTGCGTCCGGGCTGTTCATCAGGGAGATTCTGCTGCGAGCGTTCGCGCGGAGTGTGCCTAGCGCGCGGATGTTAGCACAGTCGTACAGCGCGAGTCCCGATGACAGGAGCACTGCGAAAACGCGTCGCGTTGCCGGCGCCCACCACGTTGGGTGGCGTGTCACATGCTGACCCTGGGAGAATAACAGGGATGCTCAGCAGGGGCGGTAACCCGCCGGGGGAAAGTGTCGAGGGTTCATCCGCGGGAGTGTGTCAGAGCCAGGCGATGCCGACGTCAGCCTGCATCTCCAACATGTATTCCTGCAGCGCCGGCATGTTGTCCTGCTCGCGCATCAAGACGTACTCGGCGCACGGCGGCTCGTCCTCGTCCACGATGAAATGCGGCGCGTCCGGCATGTCGAGTTTCTGTGCAAAGTCAGAGCTGTGCTTCGCGTTTTTCATGTCGTCTCCCCCAAAAAGTACGGTGAGCCTCTTTGTCAGGAAACATGATGCTCGCCAGAGGTGTCGGCGCCGCTTACCGTTTGGTGACGGATGACTTACTTATGGAAGCTGAAGGCCCCGGACAGCAGATACTCGATTTTATGCGCGCGGCTACTCAGGCGGCGTTCAATGCTTCTTTACAACTTGCCAATGCATAAGGACGAAAAGACTTACGCGTTCTGTAAGAGCGACTCGTATACTGCCGTCGTTTCCTGCGACGGCTCGACGCTGAGCACGGCGGAAAAAGTTTTCCGGCAACTATGGTAGACGTTGATCGCTTCGGCTTTTCGCCCGAGCTGCCGGTAGCACAGCATGAGATGGCGGTAGAAGCCTTCCGCCAGGTTGTCCGCTTCCAGGCTGCGCTGGAAATAGTCCACCGCGCGGTCCCAGTGTCCGGCCTGCTGCCAGTAGTGGCCGATGTCGCCCATCGCGCGCACGAAGCGGTGGCGCAAACGCTCGCGCGGGCTGATGTACCAGGACTCGTCCGTATCGCCCGCGATGAAGGGCCCCGCGTAAAGCGACAGCACGCGATCGGCGAGGCGCGTGAGTCTTGCGTCGTCCACTTTCTCGCGCGGGCCCTTGAGCAGGCGGTCGATCTCTACCGCAGTTTGCTCGAACGCCCAGGTATCCACCCAGAAGAATTGCGCGCTGAGCGTGAGCCTGCCTTCCTGCAGGATGAGCGCCCGGTCTTCTCCCAGCAGCTTGCGCAGCCGGTGCAGCGTGCTGGTGAACGAGCGATGCGCGGAATCGCCGTCGATTCGCGGCCACAGCGCTTCGGTGATCTGCTCCTCCCGCACACGGTGACCGCCGTAGGCGATGAGCGCCTTGAGCAGATCGAGCGGCCGCCGTTGTGCCTTGCCGGTGAAGGTAATCGGCTTGTCCTCCTTCAGCAGGCTGAAGTGGCCGAAGGTATGGATGCGGAATGGCCAGGGCCAGTGTTCGCCGGCAGCCAGCATGCTTGCCGGTTGCAGCCCGCGGCGGCGGATCAGTCTTTTCACGTAATCTGTTTCGATGCCGGCCTCCAGCGCATGGCCGCACGCAGCAGCCATCATGGCGGGGTTCCAGCACGGGAAGGTGATGTAGTTGCGCGGCTTACCCAATTCGAGGGCGTACTGCAATGCCTTCATGCCGGAGCGCGGCCGGCCGTACTCGAGCGCGAGATAACCGTAGTTGATGAGGGTCATGAACTCCAGCAAGTGGTTGCGGATATTGCGCGCGATATCGTGGACCTGTTCCAGGTGTTCGCTCGCCTTGCGCTGCTCGCCGCACGCGAAGAGCACCTGCGCCGACATCAAGCGGCACATCACTTCGAAATACGGACAGCCGACCTCGATTGCCATCCGCAGTGCCAGCTTTTGCTCCTGGTAGGCGCGCAACGTGTCCTGCCTGAGGATGCCGGCCCACGCGGAAAACAGATGGTGGAGGCAGCGATCGAAGCGCGGCGTCGTGGCGGGCAGTTCTGCGAGCTGTTGCAGCAGTTGCTCGGCGACATCGAGCTTTCCGGCACCCAGCGCGCCGCCCGCGCCGTAAGCGAGCAACTGTGAACTCAGTACGTTTACGCCAGCCGCGCGTTCGATGTCGAGTCCTTCCTGCATCGCCTTGAGGCACGGCTCGTGCATCGCGGTCAACATGTAGTACATCGTCTCCACCGTCTTGAGCTTCGTCAGCTGGAACGGCGAGACGTTTGCTGATTGCGCGAGTCGCTGCATGCCTTCGATCACCGCCCAGGCCTTGGGATAGTGCCCGGCCCAGATGATGCTGGTCGCCACGAGTGGTTCGATCGACATGCGCAGGTTCGGGTCCGGTGAGATGAGCGATGCGCGGTACGCACGATCGACCCAGTATTCCAGATCGCGATGGTGTGGCTGGCGCAGCACCATGGAAATGAACATGCTCGACGCCACGCGCGCTTCCACTGCCCCCGTCATGAGATTCGGGTGCTCGCGTGCCAGCTTGTCGAGCACCGGTATCCAGCGGTCCACCAGCGAGAAATCGTCCAGCTCGTAGAGGATCGCGTCCATTGCGCCCGACGCGCTCAACAGCAGTCCCTTGATGTCCGGCGCCGCCTGTGCGTTGAAGCGCTCGAACGTCTGCTCGTACAGCAGCCGGCTTTCGCGCGGCGCCACCGGCAGCCGGCTCGCAGCCAGCCAGTAAAGTGCCCAGGGATGGTGCTGCACCGCTTCCTTGGGCATCGTCTCGACCCATTGCGCGAGCGTTTCTCCGCGTCCCTGGTCGAGCATCGTGGCGCCGTGGCGATCGACGATTGCGACGATGCGCTCCCAGTCGCCGGTTTCACGCAGCAGGGCGACTGCCTCCGACACCTGGCCAATTCCCTCAAGCATCGCAGCCGAGGCCCGCTGCAGCTCGATGCGTCGCTCCTTCCCCAGCGTCTCGGCCGCCCGGGAGAGCAGGAACTCGCGCATGAGCGGATGGTACTGGTAGACGGGTTCGGGCTGCGCCTGCTTGAGGCTTACGAAATAGTTGTTCTGATAGAGATGCGCAAGGATCGCGCCGGCGTCGTCCCGACCGGTCACTTCTTCGGCCATCGCGGCGGTCATCTGTAGAAGATAGGGCGTATTGAGGAGCAATTCCTGTGTGCGACTGTCCGATTTCTGGAGGATTTCACCGGCGAGATAATCGAATACAAGCTGTGGCGTGGACAGGTCCTGTGGCTCTCCCAGGGATTCGCCCATTCCCGCCTGCTCCAGCATCAGGATCAGGCCCGCGGCCCAGCCCTGTGTCTTGTTATAGAGCTTTTCCAGCGCCTCGGCGGACAGCTTCCTGCCGCGCTTGCGGGCAATCGCGTTGGATTCCTCCTGGGTGAGGCGCAGCTCGTTCCAGCCCAGTACTTCCATCGCGCGGTTGGCGCGCAGCCGCGCCATTGTCGCCGGCGGATCGGTGCGGCTCACGAACACGACGCTTCCGCCCGGTGGAATCTCCGACAGCGCATCGCGCATGACGAGGTGCAGTGCCGACTGCGCGGGCACGTCCTGGTAGCCGTCGAACACCACGGCGAACGGCGACTTC
Organism: Betaproteobacteria bacterium; assembly: GCA_052389535.1. Lineage (GTDB taxonomy): Bacteria > Pseudomonadota > Gammaproteobacteria > Burkholderiales > SG8-41 > DSOT01. Next base: position 3,531 of record JBQTHU010000087.1, read on the forward strand.
AAGCGCTGATACAGCACCTGAAAGTAGCGTCGCGTGAACGTCGAGAGCCCGGCGTGATATTCGGGCGTCAGGACCGGGAGCGTGTCCCTGGCGCCTTTCTTGTAGTCGGCGGCGGCGAGCCCCAGATAGTAGTAGAACGTCGCCACGTCCGCGTCGCCTTCGTCGATCTGGTACCAGAGCGAGGGCAGCTTCCGGCTTTCGAGATAACTCGCGACCAGCGTGGTCTTGCCGGCGCCCGGCGGACCGGTAATCCATACCACCGGAATCTTGCGTGCGCGATCGAGCAGCTTGAACAGGCGGTCGCGCGGCAATATTCCGGCCAGCGTCGGACGCGTGGTCTTGCCTAGCGAGATCGGTTTCATTTTTGTTGGAGAGGTGCCGGATCATTCTAGACCACAATTACGGCGCGGGACTTAGCCGATGCCGATGGCATCGCGACCAAGGGCGGGCGCGCCTTACAGCCAAAACGAGAAAACGGTTTCAAACGGTTGACACAATTGGTAAAAACGAGCAGCCTTTCACGATCCTTGACGTGCCGCCAGAACTGCGGGGCGGCAAACGCGCCGGGGCGCAGACGGGGTTGAGCATGGCCTTGCTCGTTACGCTGGTTGTGGGCTTGATCGCGGCTTGGGCGCTTGCCTACGTGCGGGCTGCCGCGATGATATGGCTGGCCGTCGCCGCAGTGGGGCTGCTGCTGTTATGCATCCGCCTGCAGCCGAGCGTGGCTGCAACGGTTGCCTTGTGGATGGTATTTTTTGCGGTCGCCTGCCTCCTCACTGTGAAACCCGTGCGGCGGCGCCTGCTTTCGCGGTTCGTGCTGCGCTGGTTTCGCGGCGCCTTGCCGCAGGTTTCGCAGACCGAGCAGGAAGCGCTCGATGCCGGCACGGTATGGTGGGACGGCGAGCTCTTCAGCGGCAATCCCGACTGGCGCAAGCTGCAGGCGCTGCGAAAACCCGAACTCTCGGCTGAGGAAGAGGCATTCCTCGCCGGACCGGTGGAGCAGCTCTGCGCCAGGCTCGACGACTGGAAGATCACGCACGAGCTGTACTATCTGCCGCCGGACGTCTGGCGGTTCATCAAGGAAAAAGGTTTTCTCGGGATGATCATTCCCAAGGCCTACGGCGGCCTGGGATTTTCCGCGCTCGCTCATTCCGAAGTCGTAACGAAGCTCACGACGCGCAGCGGCACCGGCGCCGTCTCGGTCATGGTGCCCAATTCGCTCGGCCCGGCCGAGCTGCTGCTGCATTACGGCACCGAAGCGCAGAAGAACCACTACCTTCCCCGGCTCGCCAAGGGACTCGAAATCCCGTGCTTTGCGCTCACCGGGCCTGAAGCCGGCTCGGATGCGAGTTCGATACCCGACGTCGGTATCGTCTGCAGGGGAAGCTTCCAGGGGCGCGCGGACGTGCTCGGCATACGGATCAACTGGGAGAAGCGCTACATCACGCTGGGACCGATTGCCACCCTGCTCGGGCTCGCATTCAAGCTCTATGATCCGGATCACCTGCTGGGCCCGAAGGAAGACATCGGCATCACCCTCGCGCTGATTCCCACCAACACCCCGGGCGTGAGCATCGGCCGGCGTCACTTTCCGCTCAATTCCGCGTTCTTCAACGGGCCGAATTCAGGGAAAGACGTCTTCATCCCGATGGACTGGGTGATCGGGGGCGAGAAGTACGCCGGCCAGGGCTGGCGCATGCTGATGAACTGTCTCGCCGCCGGGCGCTCGATCTCGCTTCCGGCGAACAGCGTCGGCATCGCCAAGCTCGCCGCGCTCACCACGGGCGCGTACGGGCGCGTGCGCATCCAGTTCCGGACGCCGATCGGCCGCTTCGAGGGGGTGGAGGAGGCGCTGGCCCGCATCGGCGGCCACACCTACATGATGGACGCGGCAC
>JBQTHU010000088.1:0-5043 GCA_052389535.1 Betaproteobacteria bacterium
GGGCTCGGCGAACACCCGGTGTCCGGCGATCTCGTTCGAGGGGGAGGCGGCCCTTCAATGCGGCCGAGGCACGCGTGCCTCGGAAAACCATTTACATTGCGTCGCATGTTCAACGAAGTCATCGAGCCTTCAATGAGGCCGAGGCCCGCGGGCCTCGGAAAACGCGCGCGATCTCGGCGAGGAGAGCGTAGAACTTGCCCCTTCAATGAGGCCGAGGCACGCGTGCCTCGGAAAACGGCGTTCATGCAACTCCTTGATTGACGTAGCCCGCAGCCGCATATTGCGAGCACCGCAATCTAATCCCACTTCCAAATGATCGGATACGGGCGCCGCTGCCGTATCGTGCGTCATTTTTTCCATGTTTTTAAAGAGCTTAGCTTTTCGCGAGCGCAAAAGCATAATCCACCGTTACCTGACCGCTCGCGCGTACAGGGCGAGATTAAACGATCACCGCTTCTCTCGCAACCGGCTGGAACAGCTTGCCCAAACTTCGCACTTGAGGCGAGACAGAATCCGCGGGCCCGATATCTACGATCAGCACATGATCCTTGGACTGATTCATTGCCTCCTTGAGCGCAGCCTCGAGCTGGAGAACACGGGTCCTGCTGAGGCGGCACTGAAACACCGAAAGCTGCAGCCACTCGCCATAACCCTTCATGATCCTGAATACTCGGCGCCAGCGCCGATCATCCGAAATATCGTAGGTAATCATGTACAGGTGCTCCATGGACATCACCTCGTTATGAAATTCGGGTACTCGTCGATCTCACCGGAAAGGTATCGGGTCAGCAGGCGCGATTGGATCTCCAGGAGGCGGCGGTAGCTGATTCTGTACTTGAATATGGGATGCGTCACCTCCTGCTGCATTCGCCTTTCGAACGCGGAGAGAAAGCGCTTGCGTCCACTGTCCGTCAGATTGCAACTTCCCGCGCCCCGCACAAAGTCAGTCGGACGGACTTCTCCATTATTCACCGCCGTGAGCACCGTGGAATCCGCCACCAAGGGACGAAACGGCTCCATCATGTCCAAGGCGAGGGCGGGTCGGCCGAACCGCGGTTGGTGGTAGAACCCGCGGTACGGGTCCAGGCCAACCGCCGAAAGCGCTATCGTCCACTCCCGCGTCAGCATCGCATAGGCAAAGGAGAGCAAAGCGTTGATCGGGTCTTTCGGCGGCCGGCGGTTACGCCCCATGAAGTCGAAACTGAGCGAAGGATCGGCGTCGCTCTTGAGCATCGCGCTGAAATTCTGAAAGTAACGGTTCGCCGCCGTGCCCTCGAATCCGAGCAAAGCTTCCAGCGAGGAACAGCGCACCGCCCGCGTTGCATCTCCCCTGAGTGCGTCCAGCAGTTCGCGCGGGGCGCCGCCCGGCTCCGCAGTCTCCGTGGTCGAGGCGTCAGTTTCCTCGTCCATGGCCTCTTCCTCGACTTGCCGGCCGCGCCAGTTGCGGCGCAGCATGGTGCGGCAGTTCGCGATTTTTGCCGCCACCCAGCCGCGCGCGAGATGCAGACACTTCTGCTTGTCGAAACTCGCCTGATACTGAAATGTGCGTGTCTCGACGTTACGGTGTCCAGTACCGATCGTATGGCCGACGAACCACCCGCCATAGGTGTGCCAGGTGGCCGGAATTTCACGTCGAAAGCACTCATGCAGCGCCGGGGTAGAAAGCATCGCACTCCCGAACAAAACGATCTGCGAGACTTCGTTGAGCCTTGCCTCTGCAACTTTTTCTTTCTCCACCTCGATCGACAGCACGTCGCCGTCCTTGCGCACGAACGCGCGCGGCGATTGCACATAGAGCGGAAGCGCATCCTGCAGGGCCGGGAAGAGCGGCCGTGGCTCGACGGACGGCCGCTCCATGAATCGCACCTCGTCAGGAAGACAGATGCCGACGAGAGAACAGCGCGGACATTTGGGACTGTCTTCCAGCGGCGGCGGAATGTGCCCCGCGAGCGCCACGCCGCGCAGCGCGGTAATCGCGGAGAGTGTCTTTTCGATCAACGCTTCGTCGAACAGCACCCGTACGCGCTCGCGCGAGGCCGCAAAGTAGATGACCCCGCTGTCGCACTCGAACCCGTGCTCGCGTAACAGCAATCCTTGCGCGCAGAGCTGCACCCGCTCCGGATCGTAGGCGCCGGCGGCGACATGGGGGCGCGCGCCCCGCTTGTAGTCTACCGGTGTTACATAAATGCCTTCCCCTTCCACGAGATCGAGTTTCGCGGTAATGCCGAGGCGGGTGGAACTCAGCGAAACTGAGCGCGCGTGGATGCGTTCCTGCTCTCCGGGCTGCTCGGGCAGTTCCCCACCCGGAGAGTCAACCCGCTTGTGTTTGATCTTGCCGTCGACGGTATCCGCGCTGTGTGCGAATTCTCCCTGCACCCACTCGAGGTACGCGAGCCGCGGACAGTACACGTACTCGTTCACCATGCGTACCGGGATCAGCGGCGCTTCGGGCGAAAGCTCCGGAAAGCTCAACAGCAGTTCGCGCTGCTCTGACACGCGATGATTCCTCCTCTGCAGATGCCGCGTGAATCGCCAAGCACGAGTGTTATTCGTTTACTTCGAGACCGCCCCTGGCATCGCGGTGCTGGAATATCAGGAGACGTCAAGATCCGCCGCGAGCTACGCCACGGTTCGGGCGTGGGTGATTTCGCGGCGTTGCACCGCCCGGACCTGAGCGCGCTCGAGTGTAACGACGGCTACCGTCTCACCATCGAGTGAAACAAACTCCACCTCGAACGCTTCCCCTCCGCGGTAGATGTGTACAACAGTGCCAACGTCACCTGCGGCGAGCTTCTCGGCGATCAAGTCGGCTGTGAGCACAACCCGGTCATATTCTTTGATCGTACTCATTCCTCTGGCGTGCGCGAAATGCGTATACGTTCGCCGCGGACCGTAATGATTGCACGCTCGTCGAGGTCGCGCGCGTGGTCCTTGAGTACCGCTTCCATCAGGGCCACATGCCGCGCAGCCGGCACGTCCGGGCTCTTCATCCCATGCCACTGCCACATCGTGTCCCTGCTCGCTGAGCCAGGCTGCGAGGCGCTTGCCGGCGCAACGATCGACGATGAACCTCACTCCGCCCCAACCCGCACCGCGTCGAGCTTGTCCTCAGCGATAACCGCGCGGGCGTACGCGATACACGCGCGAACGTCTTCTGCCTCCAATCCGGGCAGGTCGGCGAGAATGCCCGCTTCGCTCTGGCCCTGCGCGAGCAAGCTCAAGACCTGCTCGACGGAAATTCGCATCCCACGAACTATAGGCTTGCCACCGAAGATTTTCGGGTTCACCGTGATGCGCTTGAGAAGATCGGCTTCATTCATAAGGAAAGCTCCGATGCCAATTTACACGGCTGATTCTACGCCGGACGCGGTAACGGGCATATCCTTCCTTCATGGCGGAGTGGGCTCCACGGCGAGCTGTCTGTTGATGGAAGCCTCCAGTTTCTGTATTTCACGATCCGGGTCGCTCCACCAATCGGCAGACCATTACACGATGCAACGTCCACCCGAGGCCCTCCAGCACCAGTTGGCGCAGCCGATCGCGATCTCGCGCGGTGGGGAGCGAATGATAAGTCGCGCCGTCGCATTCGAAACGGGCGCGGTGCCAGGACCGGCTGCAGCCGCCTGGCGATGTGACTCGGGTCAAGCATGCGCCAGCGGGCGCACTGCCCGCAGGCGGCCTGCAATCGCCCGCTCAGCGGTTTTCAGGTCGTAGCTCGCCTGCAGGTTGAGCCAGTACTGCGGTGATTGCCCGAAGGTTCGCCCGAACAGGAGCGCCAGTTCCGCGGTGACCGGGCGTGCGCCCTTGACGATGTGCGAAATTCGCATGGGCGATACGCCGATCGCACGCGCGAACTCCGCCTGTGTTACCCCCAGTTCCTTCAGCGCTTCCCTCAGAAATTCTCCCGGGTGGATCGCAGGCAGTCCGTTCTTGGCGGTCATAGCAAATTCCTCAGTGATAATCGACAATCTCAACGTCGAGGGCATGGCCGCCTTCGAAGCGGAAACACACCCGCCATTGATCGTTGATGCGGATGCTCCATTGCCCCTTGCGGTCGCCTTTCAATGCCTCCAGGCGGTTCGAGGGCGGGAGTCGCAGGTCATCGATCCTGGTCGCCGCATGAAGCTGCGTCAGCCGCATCGCGGCGCGCACGTCGAGACGCTCGAACCGCAGCCGCATAGTGTCCGCGAACTCCGGCTCACAGCGCACGACGACTTCAACCTCGGTCAGTGCTTCGCCATTCGCGTTGCTGAGGTTCGGGCTGCGTACCAGCGAAACATTGTTCTGATACGAAGCGTAATTGACCGTTGGATCGGCCTGAAGCTCGATCTTGATCCCCGCCACTTCCTGCGCAGGCTCGCTCTTATCGAGCTGCGCGTTGTCCATTCCAATCCTCCCTCATCATTCTTGTGGTCCGCTCTTCCCTATCTTTCAGAGGCCGGCTCAAACAGCCCGAGGCCGAAGTGGCAGGCAAAGCCGAGGGCAAGCGGGCCGCGTACCGGCTGCGCGAAGCACAACTCGATCAAGCGCCCGAGCGTGTCGGGTTGGACGAGACCATTCTTGCGGCGGAAGCGGTGGAATTGCAACGGACGTAGCGCGCGTCCGCCGTGTTGAATCGACGGCAGTTCGCGAATCTCCACGATGTCCGGTAACTCTGAACCGCGCGCACGCCATTCACGATGCATCTGACAAAGGATGGCTGCCGCGGTGGCTTCCGGCGTGCGCATCTCGGGCTTCTTCAAGTGCCATGGGTGCAGATAAGGCGTTACGCTTTGCCATACCGCGCTTTTACCGGTCAGGGCTGTAACCCTGTCAAATAGCAATACAGTACCGAACCCCTCCAGCATCAGCCTTAGCGGCTCGCCTTCGCCACGCTTGATCTGCTGAAGGGCGGTCAGTACGTGCATCGCTTCAGGACTTACTGACTAGTCGATAAATAAGACGACAAATGTGGAACATTCGATGCGTAGTGCTGTCTCATTGTGCATGAAACGAGACGGCAGAAGTTTGGACCGCAGGACGCTGGAGGCGATCCGGTTGATG
>JBQTHU010000089.1:0-2355 GCA_052389535.1 Betaproteobacteria bacterium
ATACGGCCCTTCGGCCAGCACCGCGCCGCGCTGCAGCACCGTGATGGTGTGCGAGATGCCGGACACCACGCTCATGTTGTGCTCGACCATGAGCACGGTGCGGCCCTGCGCGACCGTCTGGATCAGCCGGGTCACGCGATCCACGTCTTCGTGTCCCATGCCGGCGGTCGGCTCGTCGAGCAGCATCAGCTCGGGATCCATGGCGAGGGTGGTGGCGATCTCCAGCGCGCGCTTGCGGCCGTACGGCAGCTCCATGGTCACCGTGCCCGCGAGATTTTCCAGGTCCACGGCTTCGAGCAGTTCCAGCGCGCGGGCGTTGAGCGCGTCAAGCACGCTGTCCGACTGCCAGAAATGGAAAGAATTGCCGAGTTTCCGCTGCAGGGCGACGCGCACGTTTTCCAGCACGGTGAGGTGCGGAAAAACCGCCGAGATCTGGAACGAGCGGATGATCCCGCGCCGCGCGATATCGGCCGGCTTCTCGTGCGTGATGTCCTCGCCCCTGTAGAGGATGGAGCCGGCGGTCGGCTCGAGAAACTTGGTGAGCAGGTTGAAGCACGTCGTCTTGCCGGCGCCGTTGGGACCGATCAGCGCGTGTATCGTGCCGCGCCTGACCTTCAGGTCGACGCTGTTTACGGCAACGAAGCCTTTGAACTCCTTGGTGAGCCCCTGGGTTTCGAGTATGTAATCGTTGTTGTCCGGCATCGCGATCACGTGTCGATTGCAGAGGCCGACTTCACTTGCTCGCGCAGCAGGAACTTCTGGATCTTGCCCGTGGAAGTCTTCGGCAGCGGACCGAAGACCACCCGCTTGGGCGCCTTGAAATGCGCGAGGCGGCTGCGGCAGTGCGCGATCAGTTCCGCCTCGCTCGCCTGCGCGCCTTCTTTCAGCTCGACGAACGCGCACGGGACTTCGCCCCACCTCGGATCCGGCGCCGCCACCACCGCCGCCGTCATGACCGCCGGATGGCGATAGAGCGCGTCCTCCACTTCGAGCGAGGAGATGTTTTCGCCTCCCGAGATGATGAGGTCCTTGGAGCGGTCGCGGATTTTGACATAGCCATCCGGCTGCATGACGCCGAGGTCGCCGCTGTGGAACCATCCGCCGGCGAACGCTTCCTGCGTGGCTTCCGAATTCTTGAGATAACCCTTCATCGTCAGGTTACCGCGGAACATCACTTCCCCGATGGTCTGCCCGTCCCTGGGCACGGGCTGCATCGTAACAGGGTCGATCACGGTCATGCGATCCTGCATGTGATACCAGACGCCCTGACGGCCGTTCAGCTCCGCGCGTTTCTCCAGCGGGAGCGAAGCCCATTCCTCGTGCTTGGCGCAAACCGCGGCAGGACCGTAAGTCTCGGTGAGGCCGTAGACGTGCGTAATGTTGAACCCCATCTTCTCCATGCCCTCGATCACTGACACGGGCGGAGCCGCTCCGGCCACGAGGCAGGAGACGGTGTGGTCGATGCCGGCGCGCCATTCGGGGGGCGCATTGAGCAGCATGCTATGCACGACGGGCGCGCCGCAGTAGTGCGTCACGCGGTGCCGGCGCATCAGATCGAAGATGAGCCGCGCATCCGCCTTGCGCAGGCAGATGTTGGTGCCGGCCGCAGCGGCGACGGTCCAGGGAAAACACCACCCGTTGCAGTGAAACATCGGCAGCGTCCAGAGATACACGGGATGCTGCGGCATGCCCCACGACACCATGTTGCTCAGCGCGTTCAAGTACGCCCCGCGATGATGGTAGACCACCCCTTTGGGATTGCCCGTCGTGCCGGAGGTGTAGTTGAGCGAGATCGCGCTCCACTCGTCCGCGGGAACCGCCCACTCGAACTCGGGATCTCCGGCGCGGATGAACGCTTCGTACTCCATTTCCCCCAGCAGCTTGCCGCCCTCGTGCTCAGGATCGTCGACATCGATCACGAGAGGCCGCATCGTGAGCTGCGCCAGCGCCGCTTCGACGGTGCCCGAAAACTCGCGGTCGGTGATGAGCACCTTCGCATCCGCGTGCTGCAGCATGAACGCGATGGCACTCGCGTCGAGCCGGGTATTGAGCGTATTGAGCACGGCGCCGGTCATCGGCATGCCGAAATGCGCCTCATACATCGCCGGCACGTTGGGCAGCATCGTCGCCACCGTGTCGCCCGCGGCAATGCCGCGTTGCGCAAGCGCCGAAGCGAGCCTGCGACAGCGCGCATACACCTCGGCCCAGTTCAGCACTGTCTCGCCGTGCACGACGGCGTCGCGTCGCGGATAGATGTATGCGGTGCGCGCCAGCAGCGAGAGCGGCGTCAGCGGCGTGTAGTTGGCCGGATTGCGGTCGAGGCCGGCGTCATAGGAATTAACGCGACCCATCACT
>JBQTHU010000090.1:0-14264 GCA_052389535.1 Betaproteobacteria bacterium
GCCACGCGCGGGGACGGGCGATCCAGCCGTCGCTGCACCTTCTGCAGTTCTTTAGCAGTCAACCGCAGCCGCTGCTTCATTGCGGCCAGCGCCAACGCAGCATCTCCAATCCGGCCTGACACCCAGACCTCATCGCCCGCTCGCGCGCCGCCTCGGGTCAGAAACCGGCCTGCCGGCACCTCACCCATGATCTGCACGCAGATCGCGAGCGGGCCGCGCGTCGTGTCGCCTCCGATCAGGTCCACGCCGTGCCGGCGCGCAAGCCGCATGAAACCCTGCGCAAAGCCGCGCAGCCATGCGCCTTCGACGCGCGGCAACGCGAGCGCGAGCGTCGCCCAGCGCGGGGTTGCACCCATCGCCGCCATGTCCGACAGGTTGACGGCGAGCGCTTTGTGACCCAACTGCCGCGCGTCCGCGTCGGCCCGAAAATGCCCGCCGGCAATCAGCATGTCGGCTGAAACGACGAGTTCCGTGCCGCGGCGCGCCCGGATCACCGCGCCGTCGTCGCCGACCCCGAGCCGGGTGTGCGGCGCGGAGCGGGTGAAATAGCGCCGGATCAGCTCGAACTCGGAGAGCATCGCGCCGAAACTATCTCAATGATGGACGCATGATGCGTTGTGGATGGTTTCCAGTCACGTGTTGTTCTTCTGGCCTTGCGCCCGCATTCTCGCCTGCTCTTCCAGCCAGCGTTTTCTCATCGCCCGGGGAAAATAGAAGTCCACCGCGGCGAAGCCGAGAAAGAAAAGCGCAACCAGCAGGGCGGTGCCCTGTCCCATGTGGGCGGCGCCAGCCACCAGAACGTAGAACCCGATCAGCAGGTTGACCACGCCGGCGAAATAGAACGCCAGCATCCTCTTCTTGAGCCGTTCCTCCAGTTGCGGATCCAGACGGGGCTCCATGGTCATTCCGGTTTTTTCGCTTCGGCGCTGCGCAAACGCGCCGCCAGCCGGTCCAGCACGCCATTCACGAACTTGTAGCCGTCGGTGCCGCCGTACTCCTTGGCCAGCTCCACCGCCTCGTTGATCACCACGCGATAGGGCACTTCGAGCTGGTGCCGCAGCTCGTACGCGGCGAGCAGCAGCACACCGCGCTCAACCGGAGAAAGCCCCGCGAAAGGCCGATCGAGGCAAGGGGCGATATCCCGCTCCAGTTCGTCCGCCGCACCGACCGTTCCGTGGAGCAGGAGATTGAAGTACGGCGCGTCGAGCTTTTCGAACCCTCTGGCCTCGGCCAGGTGTTGCGCGATGGTATGGGTGTCCGCCTTCGCGAGCTGCCACTGATAGAGTCCCTGCAAGGCGAATTCCCGGGCGCGGCGGCGGCTATTCCGGCTCATCGAGCGCCTTCATCAGATTCGCCATCTCGATCGCGGCCACCGCGCACTCCATTCCCTTCTCCGATATGCGCGCGAGCGCCTGGTCTTCGCTGTCGGTGGTGAGGATGCCGTTCGCGATCGGTAGGCCCGTATCGAGCTGCACGGCGGAGATCCCGCCTGCGGATTCGTTCGAGACGATTTCGAAATGGTACGTTTCACCTCGCACGACGGCGCCGAGCGCGATCAGAGCGTCGAACCGTCCGGTCTGCGCCATTTTTTGCAGTGCGAGCGGTATCTCCAGTGCTCCGGGCACGGTCGCGATGCACATATCGGCCTCCCGCACGCCGTGTTTGACGAGCGCCGCGGTGCATGCTGATAGCAGCCCTTCGCCGATGTCCCGATTGAACCGGCTCATCACGATGCCGACTCTCAGGCCCGTGCCGTTCAGGTTGACGTCGAGTTCACGTATGTTGTCGAAGCGTGCCATGGTGCCTTTCCAGACTGTACGAGTTCAGCGGCGGGCTTATGACGGCTGCCCGCCGTCGGGCGGCTCCAGGTAACCGGTCACTTCGAGATCGAAGCCGGCCATGCTCGGCATGGGCCGGGGCAGCGCGAGCAGGCGCATTTTCTTCACTTTGAGATCGCGCAGGATCTGGGCGCCGATGCCGTAGTTGCGCAGCGCGATGCGCGCTTGCCCCGGACTGCGCGGCTGCGGGCGCGCGCGCTCCAGCAGCTCGGCTGCGGTCTCCAGCCGGTGCAGCAGCAGAATGACGCCGCACTCGGCGCGGCTCACCGTCGCGAGCGCATCGTGAAAATTCCACGAATGGCTGGTGCTTTTCGTATCGAGCACGTCGATGACCGACAACGGTTCGTGCACGCGCACCAGCACCTCGCGTTCCGGGCCGGGCTTGCCCTTCACCAGCGCGAGATGCGTTTCATCGCCGATGCGGTCGCTGTACGCATAGAGCCGGAAGCGGCCGTGTACCGTCTCCATGTCGCGCTCGGCGACACGGGTGACCAGCGATTCGGTGCGGCTGCGGTACTCGATCAGATCGGCAATGGTCCCGATCTTCAGTCCGTGCTGCTGCGCGAACACTTCAAGGTCCGCCATGCGCGCCATCTCGCCGCTCTCACCGAGAATTTCGCAGATCACCGCCGCCGGTCTGAGCCCGGCGAGCCGCGCGACATCGCACCCCGCTTCGGTGTGGCCCGCGCGCACCAGCACGCCCCCCTCCTGCGCCATCAAAGGGAAAATGTGCCCCGGCTGGACGATGTCGCGCGGGCCTGCATCCGCCCGTATGGCGGCCTGCACGGTGCGCGCGCGGTCCGCTGCGGAAATGCCGGTCGTCACGCCTTCCGCCGCCTCGATGGAAACGGTGAAGTTGGTCCCGAGCGGCGAGCGGTTGTTCGCGACCATCAAGGGCAGGTTCAATTGCCGGCACCGCTCTTCCGTAAGCGTCAGGCAGATGAGACCCCGGCCATGCCGCGCCATGAAATTGACGGACTCCGCCGTGACGAACTCCGCCGCCATCAGCAAATCGCCCTCGTTCTCGCGGTCTTCTTCATCCACGAGCACTACCATCCTGCCCGCCTTGATCTCGGCGATGATGTCGCTGATGGCGCTGACGGGCATGATAGTTCTAGTCTGTTCCCGGGGAGCGCGGTGCCGCTTCCAGCAAACGCTCGGCGTAACGCGCAAGCAGGTCCACTTCGAGGTTGACCTTATCGCCAACCTTCAGATCGCGCAAGCGGGTCAGCTGCAGTGTATGCGGAACCAGGTTGACGCTGAAATGCGCGCGGTCCACTTCATTCACGGCGAGGCTCACGCCGTCGATGGCGACCGAGCCCTTGCGCGCGATGTATTTTGCCAGCTCGGCCGGCGCCGCGAACGTGACTGCGCGGTTGTCGCCTGCCGCCTCCGACGAAACTACGGTTGCCACACCATCGACGTGCCCGCTGACCAGATGCCCGCCCAGGCGGTCCGAGAGGCGCAAGGACTTTTCGAGATTGACGGGCGTGCCTTGCGCAAAGCCGGCGGTGCAGTTCAACGTCTCACGCGAAACGTCGGACTCGAACGCGTTGCTATCGAGCCGCGTTGCCGTCAGACATACCCCGTTGACCGCGATGCTGTCCCCGGCCGCCACATCGGCGAGAAATCCATCGGCCGTCTCGATGCGCAGGCCGAGTCCGCCACTGGTCGCATCGGCGGCGATGATCTTTCCAAAGGCGGTTACGATACCGGTAAACATTCAGGCCGGCCTCGCGATCACGCGGATGTCCGTTTCGACCATGCGAACGTCGCGCACCTGCAACGCCCGCCGCGCCTTCAGCGACTCCAGCGCAGGCAGCGCGAACATGCCCCGCGCGCGATCGCCGATCAGGCTGGGCGCAAGATAGATCAGCAGCTCATCCACCAGGCCTTCTTGCATCAATGACCCGTTCAGCCTGTATCCGGCCTCGACGTGAATCTCGTTCATCTCGCGGCGCCCCAGCTCCGCCATCAGCGCGCCGAGTTCCACTTTTCCCGCCGCGTTCGGCAGCACCAGCACTTCCACGCTCCGCGCCCGCAGCGCCTCGCGTTTCGCATCATCGTTCACTGCCGCGGCGATCAAGGCTCCGCCCTCGAGCACGCGTGCGTGGGCCGGTGTTTCGAGCCGGCTGTCCACGACAATGCGGACCGGTTGCCGCGGCGTCTCGACCTCGCGCACGGTGAGCCGCGGGTCGTCGTCGCGCACCGTGCCTACGCCCGTCAACACGGCACAGGCGCGCGCCCGCCACGCATGGCCGTCGCGACGCGCCGCCGGGCCCGTGATCCATTGACTGCTGCCGTCCTCGAGCGCCGTCTTGCCGTCGAGGCTCGCCGCGATTTTCATCCGTATCCAGGGGCGGCCGCGTGTCATGCGCGTGACGAAGCCGATGTTGAGTTCGCGCGCCTCATCCTCCATCAGGCCGTGCTCGACCGCCACGCCGGACTGCGTCAACGCCGCGTATCCCTTGCCGCCAACTTCAGGATTCGGATCCTGCATGGCCCCGACGACCCGCGCCACACCCGCTCCCGTCAGCGCGCCGGCGCAGGGCGGCGTGCGGCCGTGGTGCGAGCAGGGCTCGAGGGAAACATAGGCGGTGGCGCCTTTCGCCGCCGCCCCGGCCACGCCAAGCGCGTTCACTTCCGCGTGCGGACCTCCCGCGCGCTCGTGCCAGCCCTCGCCCACTACTTTCCCATCGCGAACGAGCACGCAGCCCACCCGCGGATTGGGCGTCGTGGTATAGAGCCCGCGCCCGGCGAGTTCGAGCGCGCGGGCCATGTAGCGGCGATCATCCGGAGAAAACATGGGGGCGCCTCGCGGCGTAGGTTACGGGCTCTTACTTCTTGCCGGATACGGGATTCTGCACTTCCTTGATCGCGTGGGTGAAGTCGTCCACGCCCTGGAAGCTCTTGTAGACCGACGCGAACCGGATGTACGCCACTTCGTCCATCCGGTGCAACTCGCGCATCACCATTTCACCGATCTGGCGCGACTCGATTTCGCGCACGCCGAGGGCCAGCACGTTCTGGGTGATGGTGGCGATCGCTTCATCCACCGCCGGCGTCGGTACGGGCCGCTTGTGCAGCGCGCGCATGAACCCGGTTCGGAGCTTGTCGAGGTCGAACTCGGTGCGCGTGCCATCCTGCTTCACCACCTGCGGCATGCGCAGCTCCACCGTCTCGTAGGTCGTGAAGCGCTTGCTGCAGCTCACGCAGCGGCGGCGGCGGCGTATGCTCTCGCCGTCATCGCTCACCCGCGAGTCGATGACCTGCGTGTCGTCCGATTTGCAGAACGGGCATTTCATCTACGGTAGACGGGATATTGCGCGCACAAGCGCTTCACCTCAGCCGCGACGTTGCGCAGCGTCGTCTCGGCCTGCGGCGCATCGAGCACGTCGGCGATCAGGTTGGCGAGCCGCTCGGCTTCGACTTCCCTGAATCCGCGCGTGGTCATGGCGGGCGTGCCGATCCGTATGCCGCTCGTCACCGTCGGCTTCTGCGGATCGTCGGGCACGGCGTTCTTGTTGACGGTGATGCCCGCCTGCCCCAGCGTCGCCTCGGCCTCGCGGCCGGTCAGCCGCTTGCCGCGCAGATCCACGAGAAACATGTGGCACTCGGTGCGGCCCGACACGACCCGGCAGCCGCGCTCGTGCAGCACCTTGGCCATGACGCGCGCGTTGTCCATCACCTGCTCCTGGTAGTTCCTGAACTCGCGGCTCATCGCTTCCTTGAACGCCACTGCCTTGGCTGCGATGACGTGCATCAGCGGGCCGCCCTGCGAGCCGGGGAATACCGCGGAGTTGAGCACCCGCTCGTGCTCGGCGTTGGCGAGAATCAGTCCGCCGCGCGGCCCGCGCAGCGTCTTGTGCGTCGTGCTGGTCACGAAATCCGCGACGCCGACCGGGCTCGGGTAGAAACCGGCGGCGATCAGGCCGGCATAGTGCGCGATATCGGCCATCAGCAGCGCACCCACCTTGTCGGCGATGGCGCGAAATCGTTTCCAGTCGATGACGAGCGAGTAAGCCGAGGCGCCGGCGATGATGAGCTTCGGCTTCTTGATATGGGCGAGCTCCTCCACTTCCGCGTAGTCGATCTGCTCGGTGTCCGGATCGAGCCCGTAGGCGTAAGCGTCGTAGTGGCGGCCGCTCACGTTGACGCGCGCGCCGTGCGTGAGGTGACCGCCTGCATCGAGCGCCATGCCGAGTATGGTGTCGCCGGGGTGCAGCGCCGCGACATACACCGCCTGGTTCGCTTGCGCGCCGGAATGCGGCTGCACGTTGGCATAGCCGGCGCGAAACAGTTTCTTCACGCGGTCTATGGCGAGCTGCTCCGCAACGTCCACGTTCTCGCAGCCGCCGTAGTAGCGCTTGCCGGGATAGCCCTCGGCGTATTTGTTCGTCATCACCGAGCCCTGCGCCTCCAGCACGGCTGCGCTCGCGTAGTTCTCGGAAGCGATCAGCTCGATGTGGTCTTCCTGGCGGCGGCGCTCGCTCTCTATAGCGGCCCACACTTCGTGATCGACGCGCTCGAGCGGTTCGTTGATGGCGTGCATGGCTAAGGGGCGAGTTAAGTCGCTGATTTTAGCACTGTCACCGTGATGCAGACCGCGGGATCAGTCGCCCGCGACCGTCATGCGCCCGATGAGTATCGAGCCGCACTGCCGCGAGCCCCGCCGCACCACGTCGTTGCCGACCGCGGCGATCTCGCGGTAGATGTCCTTGAGGTTGCCCGCGATGGTGATCTCCTGCACCGGGTAGGCGATGGCGCCGCCCTCGACCCAGTAGCCGGCTGCGCCCCGCGAATAGTCTCCGGTCACATTGTTCACGCCCTGCCCCATGAGTTCGGTGACGAGCAGCCCGCGGCCCATCTTCCCGAGCAGCGCCGCGAAATCCTCGCCGGTGTCGTGCAGTATCAGATTGTGATTGCCGCCGGCATTGCCGGTCGAGCGCAGGCCGAGCTTGCGCGCGGAGTAACTCCCGAGAAAATAGCCCTGCACCACGCCGCTGCTGACGATGTCGCGCGCCCGGGTGGCGACCCCCTCGTCGTCGAACGCGCCGCTCGCCAGCCCCTTCGGGATATGCGGCAGGTCGCTCACCTTGATGTTCTGCGAGAATACCTGTTTGCCCACGCTGTCGAGCAGGAACGACGAGCGCCGGTAGAGGCTGCCCCCGCTCACCGCGCCGACGAAATGCCCGAGCAGGCTCGCGGCGATCGGCGCCTCGAACAGCACCGGCGCCTGCGTCGTCGCGATCTTGCGCGCGCCGAGGCGCCGGATGGCTCGCTCGCCGGCGCGCCGACCGACGATTTCCGGTGCCGCGAGTTCGGCTGGATCGCGCACGGTTTCGTACCAGTCGTCGCGCTGCATCGCGTCGTTCCGGCCCGCGATGAGCGAGCACCAGATGCCGTGGCGGGAACTCGGGTAGCCGCCGAGGAATCCCAGCGTGTTGCCATAGACGAACTGCGATTCCTGGGTGGAGACGGTGGCGCCTTCCGAGTTGCTGATGCGCGGATCCACCGCGTACCCCGCGGACTCGCAGGTCTTGGCGAGCGCGATAGCGCGCTCGACCGGCAGATCCCACGGGTGCCACAGGTCGAGACCGGGCGCATCGCGCGCCAGCAAGTCCGCGTCGGCGAGGCCGGCGCAGTCGTCGGAGGCGGTGAAGCGCGCGATCGACAGCGCGGCATCCACCGTGTCGCGCATCGCCTTGCTGGAGAAATCCGAGGTGCTGGCGTGCCCCCGCTGCTTGCCGATGTAGACCGTGACGCCGATGCCTTTGTCCCGGTTGTATTCGATGGTTTCAACCTCCCCCTGACGCACGGTGACCGTCTGGCCAAAACCTTCGCTCACCTCGGTTTCGGCGGCACTCGCGCCGCGCTCCTGCGCGTAACCCAGCACGGCGTTCGCAAACTCCTTCAGCTTGTCGAGGCTATGGGTAAAGCGCGTATCGGGCATGACCGGAACGTCCAGGGATACGGCCGGCGGCTGCAGCCGTTCGGGGTACGGGAAAGGGCGTTATCATAGCAGTTCCGCCATCGCACAGAATCATGGTTTCCGACGCCCCCCGGCCGAGCAAGACGCAGCAGAAAAAACACATGCATGCGCTGCAGGAAATGGGGGCGGAGCTCGTGGGCCTGAACGACGCTCAGCTCGCGTCGATCGCGCTGCCGGAGCCGCTCCGCGAAGCGGTCATGGCGGCGAAGCGCATGAGCAGGTTCGAAGCGCGCCGCCGCCAGCTGCAGTACATCGGCAAGCTGATGCGCGAAGTCGATCCCGAGCCGATACGGGCGCGGCTGGACGGGTGGAAGGCGAGTTCCCGCGAACAAACCGCCCGGCTGCACCGCATCGAGCGCTGGCGCGAGCGCCTGACCGAGGACGACGAAGCGCTGAGCGAATTCATCGCTGCTCATCCGCGGGCGGACGCCCGGCAGTTGCGGGCGCTGGTGCGCAATACGCGGCGCGAGAGGCTGGAAGGCCGTCCGCCGAAGTACTATCGCGCCCTGTTTCATGCGGTGCGCGACACGCTCGAACTCGATACGGAGGCAACACACACGCATGACGACCAAGGATGAACTGCTGATCGGGCTGGTCTCGATCAGCGACCGCGCCTCCACCGGCGTCTACGACGACCAGGGCATACCGGCACTCAGGGACTGGTTTACCGCGGCGCTTTCATCACCGTGGCGCATGGTGACGCGCCTCATTCCCGACGAACAGCAAACGATCGCGGCGACGCTCGTAGAACTGGTGGACAAGGAAGGTTGCCACCTCGTGCTCACCACCGGCGGCACCGGGCCCGCGCCGCGCGACGTGACCCCGGAGGCGACGCTCGGCGTGGCCGACCGCGTGATGCCCGGTTTTGGCGAGCAGATGCGACAGGTGAGCCTCAAGTTCGTGCCCACCGCGATACTTTCCCGGCAGGTCGCCGTCATACGCAAGGGCGCGCTCATCATCAATCTGCCGGGACAGCCCAAGGCGATCAAGGAAACGCTGGAGGGGTTGAAGGACGACACCGGGAAAGTGATGGCGAACGGCATCTTCGCCGCGGTGCCCTACTGCATCGATCTCATCGGCGGGCCTTATATCGAAACAAACGAGTCCGTCGTGAAGGCGTTTCGTCCCAGGTCAGCGATGCGCAAGTAAGCACGGAACCCATTTCAGATCATGACTGACAAACTGCTCGAAGCGATCGAAATCGAAACGGGAAAGAATCCGACCGCCGCCATCGTCTGGATGCACGGGCTGGGCGCCGACGGCAACGACTTCGTGCCGATCGTGCGCGAATTGAAGCTCGCCGCGACACCCGCGATCCGGTTCGTGTTCCCGCACGCGCCGATGCGGCCGGTGACCATCAACAACGGTTATGTCATGCGCGCGTGGTACGACGTCACCTACGGCGATCTCGAAGGAAAATCGAAACGGCCGGACGAGTCGGGGGTGCGCGCCTCCGAAAAGGAGATAGTCAAGCTCGTCGCGCGGGAGCGGGCGCGCGGGATCGTCCCGGAAAAAATCGTGCTCGCCGGTTTTTCCCAAGGCGGGGCGCTCGCACTGCAAGCCGGGCTGCGCTATCCGGGACGCCTCGCAGGCATCATGGCGCTGTCCACTTATCTTCCGCTCGCTGAAACGCTTGCCCGCGAAGCGTCGGAAAGCAACAAACGCACGCCGATCTTCATGGCCCACGGTACGCACGATCCCGTGGTGTCCTACGCATGGGGATCCGCATCACGACGGATGCTGGAAGATTCGGGGTACCCGGTCGAGTGGCACGAGTATCCGATGCAGCACTCGGTGTGCATGGAGGAAGTGAACGACGTTGCGGACTGGCTGAAAAAGGTGCTGTAACGGCGTGTCGCGCCTGCTCAATGCACGGCGCGCAATATGGCGTAGCGCATGACTTCGTAGTGCGGCCCGTGCTCGACGGCTTCCTGCGGATGCAACAGGTATACCTCCTCGCCGATGACCATCTCGATGTTTTCGTTGGCGTCGAAGACATCCTTGGCAAGCGCGATGTCCACGTCTTTTCTGCCTTTCAGCTCCGTGGTCAGCAGTACGGCGGGACGCAACCCCGTGTTCTTGGCGGCGGTGGAGCTTCCCGGCCGCCGGAGCTTCACCAGCGCCGATGCACGAGCCAGCAGCTCGACGCCGACCCGCTGTTTCTGCTGCTCGCTGCGCGTGACACGCCGGATGACCCCCACGCGCCAATCGCGGAAGGTTTCGCCTTCGACACCGATCAAACCTCCCACCTCCACCCAGTCGCCCGCCACTGAAGGTATAACGGCGCCGTAGCCGCCTTCACTCATGTCCTCGACGATCCAGCTCTCGGCTGCCTGCTGGTGCGTGAAATCCAGAGAGTCGTTGTAGGCGAATTCCAGCGACTCGATGATCTCTTTCAGCCCCGGCACCACCGTGACGCGGCCCGCAACCTTGCGCCGCTCGTGGCGACGGGACTGGGTCTTGCCCGCCCAATCCTGTTCCAGATGCTTGAGCAGCGCGACGACCACCTCGTCGCCGTAATTGCCATTGAGATCGAGCCCCTCGGGCAGGTTGCGGGTGTAGGCGATGTGCGCGCGCAACTGCTCCAGCTCGTGCAGTGCGGCGCCGGCGCCGATGTAGCGCACGCTGGGGCTTGCCGGCGGCTCGCGCACCAGGCGCACCGGTGCTTTGGGCGCAGCGAGATCGATCCAGTGCGTGCAACCCTCGCCCGGCTTGTCGGCGATCACAAAAAATCCGGCAAAATGCGCAACCAGACGCGTGGTGAGATCCTGCGTGCCAGGCTGCAGGCTGTCGGTGGAGGAGGCGGCGAGCATCAGCGCCTTCAGATACTCCTGCTTCGCCGTGCCGCTGCCGCTGGAGCCCGGATACACGGAGATCTGCTCGGTCGCAGTACCTTTTTCCTCCGCGTAGCGGTAAAGCTTCGCCATGTCCGACCACACGCGAGGCTCCGCCGACTCGTAACGCAACAGCGACCACCGCAACTGCTGTCGCAATGCGCGCAGGGCCCGGCCGACGAAGATGGGCAGCGCGCTCTTCGCCGCCGCTCCGGCCTTCTCCGACTCGCGAAAGCAGCGCTGATAGCCTTCGCCCAGCTCGCGCCAGAAGTTGTAGGCACTGCTCCAGAGCTTCTGCTCGTGGGATTTCTTGTGACGTGGCGTGGCGAGATACTCGAGGAGCAGCGCGCGCTCGTGCTGGCGCGATGCGCTGTCGAGAAGATCGAGATTGCGGAAATGCTGATCGACTTTGAGATCCGGCGACCGGTGCATCTCCTCCAGTTGCCTGCCGATCTCCTGGAGGGCGTCGGCGCTCTCTGCTTCCGGCAGGTTCGCGATCAACGCCTGCACCCTGCCGCTGTCCGCGACAGGCGTGTCAGGCTTGCTGCCCCGTCCAAACCAGCTGATCAAGCATTCCCTCCCGGCACGGCACGTGCCGCTGCATCAGGCGCGATTGTAGCCAAAAAAAGCGGCAGGTAGATATAGAAGCCGGACGCTCGAGCGGTGAAAGATCTCGATATCCGGCGTCAATTCGAAAATGCTGCACGGCGTCCGCGCGCGGCGTCCACACCCGCGACAATGACGATACCGACGACGAAATAGACGCCTGTCACCAGTATCGCGGTACGATGATCGCCGCCTGAAAGCCACGTCACCGCGCCGTAGGTCACCGGACCGAGTATCGAGGACAGCTTCACTGCCAGGCTCCACAGGCCGAAAAATTCCCCCGTGCGAGCGGGCGGGCTCAAGTAGCCGACCAGCGCGCGTCCCGCGGATTGGCTCGAGCCGAGGCAGAGCCCGGCGAGGTTCGCTGCGACCCAGAACAGCAGCGCATCCTCCGCCGCCCATGCCACGAGCACTGTCAGCAGCCAGCCGATCAGCGTCACGACGATGGTCCGCACGTGCCCGAGGCGGTCCTGAACGTGGCCGAAGAAAAACGCGCCAAGCGCGGCGGTCACGTTCACCACCAGCACGAGGAGCAGCGTATCGCGCGTGGTAAACCCCATCGCCTGCTGCGCGTAGATCGCCGCGAGCGCCACGACTGCCTGGACGCCGGCCTGATAGAACACGAGACAGATCAGGAAACGGCGCAAGTCGGCGTAGTGGTGGGCATGGCGCAGGGTATGCGCGAGCCGCGAAAACGCCGTCCCGGCGATGTTCGTTCGTGTGCCCGCCGCGGGCACGGCGCGCTCGCGCAGGAACAGGAACGTGGGCAAACTGGCAGCAGCGAAGATAACAGCGGTGATCAGCATGGTTCCCGGAACGAATTCGGTGGCGGGCGCATCTCGCGCCTGCGCGGCGCTGACATAAGCGAGGCTCGCGCCCAGGCTCACCAGGCCGCCGATGTAGCCGAGACTCCAGCCCCAGCCGGATATGCGACCAAGCGCCTCTTCACGCGCGATTTCGGGCAGAAAAGCGGCGATCAGGCTTTCGCCGCTGCCGAAGAAATAGCTCGACACGGCAACCAGTACGAACGCAAGCGCGACGTCGCCGCGGCCGGTGAGCGCAAGCGCCGCCGTAAAGAGCACGCAACCCGTGGTCGTGAGCGCGAGCAGCGTTCGCTTGGCGGCATGCGCATCGGCATATGCGCCCAGAACGGGTGCACTAACCATGACGAGCAGATTGGAGAGGGCCAGGGCCATGGTCCAGGCGAACGTCGCCCAGGGCGCATTGCCGGCGATTTCCGAGACAAAATAAGCGTTGAAGACGGCGGTAATGACGACCGTGGTATAGCCGGAGTTCGCGAAGTCGTACATCGCCCACGCCCAGACTTCGCGGCGGCGCACGCCCGGCGCGAGGCTCGATGCAAGCGTCTTGTCGGGCTGAGAACTCACCGCGGGCCGGCGTGTCGAACGAGCGTCGTCATTCCAACGACATTCCCGATGCGCGGCGCAGCCATCTCGAAAAGGAATTCGGCATGAACATCACTCTGAGCGTCGGTCCCCTGATCGCGCTGATCGCGGGCATCCTGATCCTGATCATCCCCAGGCTGCTCAACATCATCGTCGCCCTCTACCTCATCATCATCGGCATACTGGGTCTCTTCGGCGCGCGCTAGGAGCAGCCGGCACGGGCCGTCTCAGATGACGCCGCGCTGCTTCAGATCGGCCAGCTCGCTTCGGGAATAACCGAGGCCGGACAGCACTTCCGCGGTATGCTCGCCGAGCTTCGGGCCCAGCCACCGGGTCTCGCCCGGCGTCCCGGAGAGCCGCGGCACGATGCCGGGCACCTTCAAGGGCTTCCCGTCCGGGAGTAGATATTCCTGAATCATTTCGCGCGCGCGATAGTGGGCATCCGCCGCAATGTCGGCGATGTCGTAGATCTTGCCGCTCGGCACGTCCGCCTTGTCGAGCACCTCCAGCACGTGCTGGAGATCGTGTCGCGCCACCCAGTCGCTGATGACGCTTTCGATTTCCTCCGTGCGCGCCACGCGCCCGTCGTTGTGCGCGAGCGCCGGATCGTCGGCGAGATCTCCGCGCCCGATCGCCCGCATCATGCGCTTGAAAATGTTGTCCGCATTGGCGCCGATCACCACGTACTTGCCGTCCTTCGTAATGTAGGTGTTGGACGGCACGATGCCCGGCAGCGAGGCGCCGCTGCGCTCGCGGACGTGGCCAAACATGCCGTATTCCGGCAGCACGCTCTCCATCATGTTGAACACCGCCTCGTAGAGCGCCACGTCGATGTATTGGCCGCGGCCGCCGTTCCGGTCGCGATGGCGCAGTGCCATCAGCGCACCGATGACGCCGTGCAGGGCAGCGATCGAGTCCCCGATCGAGACGCCGACGCGCACCGGCGGGCGGTCGGGATAACCGGTCACGTAGCGCATGCCGCCCATCGACTCGCCGATGGCGCCAAACCCGGGCCGGTCGCGGTACGGCCCGGTCTGCCCGTAGCCGGAGAGCCGCACCATGATGAGACGCGGGTTGATCGCCGAGAGCGCGTCCCAGCCGAGATTCCACTTTTCCATGGCGCCGGGACGGAAGTTCTCGACGACGATGTCGGCGTCCTTTGCGAGCCGGCGCACGATCTCCTGCGCTTCCGGCATGCGCAGGTTCAACGTGACCGATTTCTTGTTGCGCGCCTGCACGTACCACCAGAGCGACGTACCCTCGTGGAGCTTGCGCCATTTCCGCAGCGGATCGCCCCCGTCCGGCGACTCGATCTTGATCACTTCGGCGCCGAACTCCGCCATCAGCCGCGCGCAGAACGGCCCGGCGATGAGCGTGCCGAGCTCGATGACCTTGATGCCGCTCAGGGCTTGTGCCGACAACATACGATTCCTAAGAGTGCCTAACATAATGAAGCGCGTGGTGCGCTGTCACGATTTTGGCTCAGGACGCGAAGCGACCCGCAGTGAATATCGCGAATATTCACCAGGGGCGCGACAAAGTACCGGGCCAAAATTCGTGCCAGCCCGAAGGGTTGCGGCCACAATCG
>JBQTHU010000091.1:0-1580 GCA_052389535.1 Betaproteobacteria bacterium
CTCCGGATCGCCGAATATCCCGGCGCGGTGGGCGTGCACCCGGAAGATCTGGTGATCGAGAACGTCAAGACGGTCCTCTTCGACCGCATCGTGGACGCGCTGACCCGGCCGGTCAACGGAGCCGCGCAGGCTTCCGCACCCGCGCACGCTCCGGACGGAATTGTCTGTGAAGGAAGCTTCGATGAGGTCAACGAACAATTCAGGGCGCGGGAGTGGACCGACGAGCTTCCGGTCGTCCCGCCCACCCTGGAGCGCGTCGAAGCCTTCCTCAAGCACACCCACCGCGCGCCTGGCGAGACGATCGCGGTTCTGCCGCAGGCCAATCTCGCCGCCGTGCCGTGGAACATCGCGGCGAACGCGGCGATGGCGGGATGCCGTCCGCAATGCATGCCGCTCCTGATCGCTGCGGTGGAGGCGATCGCCGACAACGCTTATAACCTGAACAACATCGGCAGCACCTGGGGCGTGTTGCCGTTCCTGCTGGTGAACGGTCCGGCGATCGAGAAGATGGGCATCGAAAGCGGCGCGCACCTGATTTCAAGAGGCGCCAATCCCTCGATCGGCCGCGCACTCGGACTCATCATCAAGAACATCGCCGGCTACAGGCTCGGGCGCAATTACATGGGGACATTCGGCTATCCGCTCTGCTTCACCCTTGCGGAAAACGAGAGCGAGTCGCCGTGGGAGCCCTATCACGTCGAGCATGGTTTCGCGAAAGAGGACAGCGCGGTCACGGCCGGGGCGACGGTCACATGGGGTTGGCCGCCCGCGATCTACGGCACGCCGGACAAGACGGCGGCACAGAGCGCGCTCGAATTCCTGAGCATCGAAATCACCAAGAAGCCGTGCCTCGCGCGGCTGGCCGAGCGCGGGCCGAAGGGCTTTCGCAACATGATCACGGTGCTGCTGGCGCCGCCGATCGCGAAATCGCTGGCGGAAGCCGGCTATACGAAGCAGAAGATCCGTGAGTATCTGTACCAAAACGCGCGCGTGCCGTATCGTGAGCTGGAATTTCTTCTCAAGTACGGCCATTCGGAGGCGTTCACGATACCCGATGCGGTGCGCGTGGGCGTCTATCCGGAGGAGTATCTGGTGAAGCGAGACGACCTGGTGCGTGTCGTGCCGAGCCCCGAGAACATCCACATCGTGGTGTGCGGCGATCCGCACCGCAACCGCGCGATGGTGCTGTGGGGCGGCTACGTGAACCCCGTCACGAAGAAGATCCACTTTCGCGCTCGCTGAAGCGCATCAGGAAAATTCCGGACACCGAATGGAGCGCGCACAGAACGACTGGGACGAGACCACCCGCCGGCTGATCTCGTTCGCTGCAGGGGCGACGTATGAACGCCTCGGTGCGCAAGCGCGGCACGAAGTGAAGCGTCATGTGCTCGACTCCATCGCCTGCGCGCTGGGCGCCTACGACGAGCCGGTTTGCGCGCTGTCGCGATCGTTCGCCGCAAACTATTACCCGGGCGGGCCGACGCGCATCTGGGGCTCTAACGCGTCCAGCGCGCCCGACGTGGCCGCGTTCGTGAATGGCGTGATGACGCGCGCGCTTGACCTGAGCGACACCTGCCTCG
>JBQTHU010000092.1:0-1616 GCA_052389535.1 Betaproteobacteria bacterium
GCGGCGTGCCGCGCGGCGCCATGACCCCGAACCACAACTCCACTTCGTAGCCCGGCACGGTCTCTGCGACAGTCGGAACGTCCGGCAGTGAATACCAGCGTTTTGCGGTCGTTACGCCGAGAGGACGCAGTTTTCCGGTGTTGAAATGCGGCAGCGTAGGCAGCAGGCTGCCGACGATGAGCTGCGCCCGGCCGGAGAGCAGATCGGTCATCGCGGCGCCGGTGCTCTTGTACGGGACGTGAATCATCTTGAGCTTCGCCATGCTCGCGAGCAGCTCGGTCGCCATGTGGGTCAGGCCGCCGACACCGCTCGAAGCGTAGACCAGTTCCCCCGGCTTGCCGCGCACCATCGCGATGAATTCCTTGGTGGTCTTGGAAGGAAGCGAAGGATGTACCGAGAGCACGAACGGCGTGTACCCGACTTCGGCCACCGCCACGATGCTGTTGATCGGATCGAACTTCGGCTGGTGCGTCGCCGAGGTCGCCGAGAAGCTGCCCGACATGATCATGATGGTGTAGCCATCGGGCGGTGATTTCGCCGTCTGCTCCATGCCGATCAGCCCCGCGGCGCCGCCGCGGTTCTCGACCACGAACTGCTGCTTGAGGGCTTCGGTGAACTTGGCGGACACCTGGCGCGCGGTAATGTCGCTGCCGCCGCCCGGGGCGAACGGCACGATGACGCGTACCGGTTTGGCAGGATACTGCTGGGCGGACGCCGGGAACGCGGCGCCGAGGAAGGCAGCGGCGCCAACGAGCAGCGCGCGCCGGATATTGCGGATGAGGCTCATCAGGTTCTCCTGTGCTTGTTCTTGGATAACGGACGGTGAGGAACGTTCGGCAGAAGGCGGGGCGCCATTCTACAGCTCTTCCGGCGTTTCGTGTAGGCCGCCCGCTACGTCATGCCGTTGAATGCGGGACAGCGGCGCACCGCGCAAGCTGCGCTGTGTCCGGCAATTCCTCCACAGCCCAGCAGGCTTGGAGAAGCACATCACGCGTATTTTCGTCCAGCGTGTCATGCGCCAGTTCGTGGAATTTGGCGTCGAGCTGGCGGTCGCTCATCGGGTTGTCCACGCTACCCAGCGCGTGTGCCACATGCGCCTCCAGCCGCCTTCCGTCTGTCAGGGTGACTGCCACATACGCTTCGTCATCGCGGATGCCAGCATCCGTTTCTGCGACGACACAGTCACGCACCCCACTGACTTCCACATCATGAACCTTGGCGTCCGTGTATTGCGCCTCGCCAGCCATGCCATCGCAAAACGCGACCGCCGCAGAGTGGTAGATGCTCCACTTGCTTTCCAGGCCGGAACGCGGCGAACGTATGCCTGTCAGCTTGAGCGCGAGCGGGTGCACGCGGAGCGCCACACTGCGAATCTGCCCCGCCACGATGCCATGCTGGGCGCGCAGTGCGATGCAGCCGTCGATCGCAGGATGGCATACCACGCCGCAAGCGTGCGGCTTGTAGGTGTTGCGCGCGATCTCGTAGCGCTCGCCCAGCCCCGTGAGGACATCCCCCAGTTTGGCACCGGGCGCCAGGACCGCGATCAGGCCACGCGGCGCTTCGAGCCCGCGCTCCGAGCTGGTGAAGTCGCGCGCCGCGAGCAGCGCGGCGAGCAT
>JBQTHU010000093.1:0-3034 GCA_052389535.1 Betaproteobacteria bacterium
GCAGTTCCTGTTTGAGCGCCTGCGTGCCGCGCTGCACTTCAGCCAGCGCTTCCCGGGCCTGTTCCGATTCAGCCAGCGACCGCGCAAGCCGCGCATCGACTTCCGCCTGCTCGGCGAGGCGCCGCGCCCGCTCATGGTCCTCATTCGCCATCGCCGCCTCGGCTCGTGCCAGCTTGTTCTGCGCGATACGGAGCTGGTGTGGCGCATACCGTGCACCCGCTGTTTCCACCTGGGATACCACCGCTCTCGCGGCAGCCAGCTCGCCTACCGGCGGCGGCGTAGACGCACACGCCGCCAGTGCGGAAATCACTGCGCCCGCACTAAAGATCGATCGGATATATCGCATGTCGCACCTCCATGAACACAAGCTAGCGGAAGCAGACTTAAGGCCCACTTACGCCTCTCATCTCAACTCGTCGGGCGGCCATTTTTCGAATTCGAGCTTCGGCAAAGTACCGCCCGGCGCGACCAACAAAAGGCTGCGATGAGAATAGGCGCGCGCGAATCCGCCAAAAAAAAGTACTCTGGTCGTCATGAAGCGCGGGATAGAGGCACAACGGTTTAGGGTCGCTTAACGACTGCGCCCGCGCGGAATACGCCTTAAGGCACGCTTAACTGTAGATGGCGCATCATCGGCCCACGTTTTATTACAGGAGGCTCAAATGCGATTCGGGAAGAAAGGATGCGAACTATTCATCGCGCCAGCGGTTGCCCTCGCCTTCACCGCGCCCGTATATGGCAGCGATGCGAACAATCCGCAGAGCGCATCTTCGCCGGCAAGCGCGGCGAGCGCGGCCGCCGAGTCGAGGGCCGCTGCGGGTGATGTGCGTGCAGGCCAATTGATCGGCATGGAGGTGCGCGATCGCAGCGGCGAGGAGATCGGCGAAATCGAAGACGCAGTGATCGACCTTTCTGACGGCAAAGTACGGCGTGTCGTCCTGTCAAGGGGCGGGTTCCTCGACGTTGGCGATACGCACTATGTCTACGGCCTCGATCAGTTCAGCAAGGCGCCCCAGGATGAACACCTCGTGTTGAATGCCGGTGCCGATTCTGTGAGAACCGCCCCGAATTTCGAAGCCGGCGCGTGGCCGAGCTTTGACGACTCGGTGTGGGAGATCACCGGCGGTGCCGAAACCGATCTGCGGCGTATGTCCGAACTGATCGGGATCAAAGCCCGGAGCGCCTCCGGCGTTCAGATCGGAGAAGTGCAGGACTTCACCATCGAGTTGAGCAGCGGAAGCGCGCACGCTGTGCTCGCGTACGATCCGGGCGAGAATGCTGAAGAGCGGCTGGTCGCCATATCACCGGCCCGCCTCGGTATCCCCAAGGACAGCGAGGTCGCAGTCGTCAACATGACGCGGTCGGAGCTGATGAAAGCGCCGCGCGTGACCGACATGCAATCCTAGGCGCCGATTCAGCCGTCGTGGAGACTGCGGCCGCCACGGCGCGAACCTTCGCAGCCGGGCCGCGGTCGAATATCAGGAGTCACCCGACGAGTGGCTCCTTTTTCTGGCCCCGAGCTGCGGCGCTCAACGGCTTGTTAAGAAACAGAAAAATTCCCGGAAAGCCGCCCGAGGTCAGCGAGGAGGTGTGGGAATGCGAGCACTCATAGTCGAGGATGATCCGATGATCGGCCGCGCCGTGATGGCCGGTCTCAAGAACGCGGGCTATGCCACCGACTGGGTGCGGGACGGCCACGAGGGCGAGGTCGCGCTGATCGATGGCACGTACGACGTCGCGCTGCTCGACCTGACGCTGCCCCGCCGCAACGGCCTCGAGATATTGAAAGCGCTGCGCCGCTCGAAAGCGGACCTGCCCATAGTGATCATCACCGCCAGCGATGCGGTCGCACACCGCGTCGCCGGTCTCGACAACGGCGCGGACGACTACCTGATCAAGCCGTTCGACCTCGACGAGCTGCTCGCGCGCATGCGCGCGGTGATACGCCGGCGTTCCGGCCGGTCCGCCCCCGAAATCACCTACGGCGCCCTGACCATAGACCCCGGCAAACGCACATGTGTCTATCGCGGTTCACCCGTGCAGTTGTCGGCGCGGGAGTTCGCCGTGCTCGAAGTGCTGATGAAAGAGCCCGGCACCGTGGTTTCCCGCTGCAAGCTCGAGGACGCGGTTTACGGATGGGGAGAAGAGGTCGAAAGCAACAGCGTGGAAGTGCATCTCCACCATCTGAGGCGCAAGCTGCAGCCGGAGCTGATCCGCAACGTGCGCGGCGTCGGCTACCGGGTTGCCCTGATCGAGTGAAGTCCGTACGCGCGAAGCTGGCGCTGTCGTTGGGGGTGGCGCTCTGCGTCGGCATACTGCTTGTGCTGGTTGCTGCCTACCTTCTGGTGCGCGCCCAGATCGGACGTACGTTCGATGCGGAGCTTGCGCTGGTCGCCAGAGCGGTACACCTGCGCGAAGACTGGATGCGGGAAGGCCGCCTGCGCATCGCGCGGCCCGGATTCTTTTTCGCGGTGCGAGCCTACGATGCCGCGGGCCGGGTCTATTTCGAGACGCGGTACCCCGAAATGCCGGAGGAGATTCCGCACAGTTTTGTCGAAGGCTATTCATTCGCCAGCCCGCTCGGGGAAGACTGGCGGGTGTACACCTTCGTAACACCCGAGGGCAACGTTCAGGTGGGGCAGCCGGTCGCCACGCGCGACGCGCTCGCACGCGAGCTGTCGCTGCGCATGCTGGCGCCCATGCTGCTGCTCATCCCCATCCTCGGCGGGCTGCTCCCCTGGGCCGTGCACCGCGGGCTGCTGCCGCTGCGCGACATATCGCGAAAGGTGAGCGCCCGCGATGCCACCTGTCTCGATCCGCTGCCCACGAAAGACGTGGCGGCGGAGCTGTTGCCGCTGATCGAGCAGATCAACGGCCTGCTCGCGCGTCTGGCCACGAGCCTGGATGCGCAGCGTTCGTTTCTAGCGGCCGCCGCGCACGATTTGCGTTCACCGATCGCTGCGTTGTCGCTGCAGGCGCAGATCGCCGAACGCGCGCCGAGAGCGTCCTCGCGCGTCGCTGCCTTTTCGGAACT
>JBQTHU010000094.1:0-7303 GCA_052389535.1 Betaproteobacteria bacterium
CCCAGCGCGGCCGCAGCGAAGATGCCGGTGAGAAACGTGCCGATGATGCCGCCCACCCCGTGCACCGGGAACACGTCGAGCGAGTCGTCGATGCGCAGCGCGCGTTTGACGAAATTGGTGGCGAAGAAGCACACCACGCCGGCCGCCGCACCGATCGCCAGCGCCCCCATGGGCCCGACGAATCCCGAAGCCGGCGTGATGGTGCCCAATCCGGCCACCATGCCGGTTACGATGCCGAGCACCGAAGGCTTGCCGTAACGGATCCACTCGCAGATCACCCACGCGAGCGACCCGGTCGCTGCACCGATATGCGTCACCAGCATCGCCATCCCCGCCGCGCCATCGGCGGCGAGCGCGCTTCCCGCGTTGAAGCCGAACCAGCCTACCCACAGCATGCAGGCGCCGGTCACGCTCATGGTGAGGTTGTGCGGCGGCATCGGCGTCTCCGGGAAACCGCGGCGCCGTCCCAGATAAAGCGCAGCCACGAGCGCCGCCATGCCGGCGTTCAGATGCACCACCGTGCCGCCGGCAAAGTCCATCAGCCCCATCTTCTGCAGCCAGCCGTCTCCCCACACCCAGTGCGCGATCGGGGAGTAGACCAGAAGCAGCCACAGTATCGAGAACACCAGCATGGCGCCGAATCGCACCCGCTCGGCATAGGCGCCGATCACGAGCGCCGGCGTGATGATCGCGAACGTGAGCTGGAACATGGCGAATACCGTCTCCGGAATCGTGCCTTTCACCGTTTTAACGTCGATTCCGGACAGGAACGACTTCGCAAAGCCCCCGTACACCGCGTTGGCCGCCCCGCCATCGCCGAACGCGATGCTGTAGGCGACCACCACCCACGCTATGGTGACGACGCAGGTGATGGAGAAACACTGCATCAGCACCGAGAGCACGTTCTTGGCACGCACCAGCCCCGCGTAGAACAGGGCGAGGCCGGGCAGCGTCATGAAGAGAACGAGCACGCAGGACACCAGCACCCACGCCGTGTTGGCTTCGTTCAGTTTCGGCGGCTCGGCTGCGAGCGCATGCGGTGCTTGCAGCAGAAGTGCAAACAAGATCGCACCCAGCGCGACCAGCGTGGGCTTTCTGTGCTGCTCGCAACGCATCCCGGTGTTTGGCATGGCTCCCCCCGTTGGAATAACCCGGTCGACTAAGCAAGATATATTCCCAAAGAACAGCGCTCTGATATGGCGAAGTTTTTTCAGCGAGCCTCGAACAACGCCGTCATAATTGCACCACAATGACTCACGACGCAATAAAAAGGCACCGAATTAGTGCAGAACATCTGCCTGGTAGTACAAGTTACTGCGTTCGATGCGCCGTGCGTGATAAGCCGTTGAGTGAATTGGGAGTTGCCGCTATAGTCGCGGCAGACGACTAACCATCATGGCGCAGACGAACACAGCACCCGCCCACCAGGATCGCAGGCTCGATCTGCAGCAGGTACTCAACGACCTGGTTGCCGATCAGCTGGTATCGCGACAGGACGCCGACAAGCTCGTGGCCGACCGCCGCTTCAGCCGCTCCGATACCCACCCGCTGGTGGTCATCTCCGAACAGAAGTGGAAGGACCCGCGGCAGCCGCGCAAGGTCCTGCACCTGGAATTGCTGACCGAATGGCTGGCGGGCAAGGCCGGCCTGCCCTACCTGCACATCGATCCCTTCAAGATCGATTTCGCCGCCGTGACCAAGGTGATGTCGAACGCCTACGCCGAGCGCTACCGCATCCTGCCGGTCGCCGTGAACGCGCGCGAGGCCACCATCGCCACGTGCGAGCCTTACATGCGCGACTGGGAGGAGCCGCTCAAGCAGGTGCTGCGCCTCGATATCAAGCGCGTCATCGCCAACCCGCTCGATATCCGCAGCTATCTCGTCGAGTTCTACAACCTCGCGCGCTCGGTCAAGGGCGCCGCGGCCAAGGACCAGGGGGCATACAGCCAGATCGCGAATTTCGAGCAGCTGGTGCAGCTCGGCAGGAGCGGCAAGCTCGATGCGAACGACCAGCACATCGTTCACATCTGCGACTGGCTGTTCAACTACGCCTTCCAGGAACGCGCGAGCGACATCCATATAGAACCCCGGCGCGAAGTGGGCAACGTGCGTTTCCGGATCGACGGCAAGCTGCATCAGGTCTATCAGATCCCCACGCCGGTGATGGCCGCGATGACCAGCCGGATCAAGATCCTCGGACGCATGGACGTGGTCGAGAAACGCCGGCCCCAGGACGGGCGGCTGAAGACCGTCACGCCGGACGGTGACGAAGTGGAACTCCGGCTCTCGACCATGCCGACGGCTTTCGGCGAGAAGCTCGTGATGCGCATCTTCAACCCGGAAAACCTGGTGAAGGATTATCGCGAGCTCGGGTTCACGGAGAACGAAGAAAACCAGTGGACGCAGATGGTGGGCCAGCCGCACGGCATCATCCTCGTCACCGGACCCACCGGCTCGGGCAAGACCACGACGCTCTACTCGACGCTCAAGCACCTGGCGGCACCGGAGGTGAACGTCTGCACGGTGGAGGACCCGATCGAGATGGTCGAGCCGGCCTTCAACCAGATGCAGGTGCAGCACGGCATCGGTGTCGATTTCGCGGCCGGCATACGCACCCTCATGCGCCAGGATCCGGACATCATCATGGTGGGCGAGATCCGCGACCTCGAAGCCGCCGAGATGGCGATCCAGGCGGCGCTCACCGGCCATCTCGTGCTGTCCACGCTGCACACCAACGATGCGCCGTCCGCAGTCACGCGACTTCTCGACATCGGTGTTCCGCCGTACCTGCTTCAGGGCACGGTCCTCGGCGTGATGGCACAGCGCCTCGTGCGCACGCTTTGTCCGCACTGCAAGGAAAAGCACGAACTCGACGATTCGGCGTGGGAGACGCTGGTCGCGCCGTGGAAGGCGGCCAAGCCGCGCGACACCACCTACATCGCAAAAGGATGCCTCGACTGCCGCATGACCGGCTACATGGGACGCGTCGGAATCTACGAAACGATGATGATGACACCGGACCTGCGCAAGCTGATCACTGACGAAATGGACCTCGACCAGCTCCGCGAGAAGGCTTACAAGGACGGAATGAAACCGCTGCGCATCACCGGCGCGATGAAGGTCGCCGCGGGCCTCACCACCATCGACGAGGTGATAACCGTCGCGCCGCCGCCGAGCGGCGACCGGCGCCAGCACCCGCGCTGAAGCAACGACAAAGTTGCGCAAGAAACGGGTGGCGCTCCGCCTTCCCCCGTTTTATGCTTCGCCGCCATGGATACCACGATCGATGTGATGCGGAGCATGCTTCGCAGAAGTGCGACGCGCAATGAACGCGACTACGAACGCATCGCGCGCGCGATCCACTACCTGAGGCGCCACGCATCGTTGCAGCCCGATCTTGCCGCCGCCGCGCGGCACGTAAACCTCAGCGAATATCATTTCCAGCGCCTGTTCACGCGCTGGGCCGGCGTGAGCCCCAAGCGCTTTGTGCAGTATCTGACCGTGGAGCAGGCGAAGGCGCGCCTGGTGCGATCAGGCAGCATGGATGACGTGGTATCCGACGTCGGGCTTTCCGGCGCAGGCCGCCTGCATGATCTCTTCGCCACCCTGGAAGCCGTCTCGCCCGGCGAGTTCCGGCGCGCCGGTTCGGGTCTCACGATACGCTACGGGATCCACCGATCACCGTTCGGCGAATGCCTCATCGCCACGACGGAACGCGGCGTCTGCTGCCTGCATTTCATCGCTCGGCAGGAGGAGGAAACAGCAGCGCTGGAGGCCGAGTGGCCCGCGGCGCGGTTGGTTCGTGACGCCGGCAGCACCGGAAGGATCGCCGCGCGCCTTATCGATCCGATCCGCGCCCGCACAGGTGGACCACTTTCGCTCCTGGTAAAGGGCACCAACTTCCAGGTCCAGATCTGGCGCGCGCTGCTCGCGATTCCACCGGGCCGGTTGACCACCTACAGCGAGCTGGGAAAGCGCGTCGGCCACCCGGGCGCATCGCGCGCGGTGGGCAACGCAGTCGCCGCAAACCCGATCGCCTGGCTGATACCGTGCCATCGGGTCATCCGGGAAACAGGCGAGTTCGGCAACTACCGGTGGGGCGAATCCCGCAAGGCCGCCATGCTGGGCTGGGAGGCCGCGCAGTTCGAGAGCGGATCATCAGGGCGATAGAGGGCGCACTCATGAAGGACAGCCTGCAACCCGGCCTTACCTACCGGTTCGAATTCAGAATGCCGGACAACAAAACCGTGCCGCACCTTTATCCGGAATCGGACATGTTCCGCGCAATGCCCGAGGTACTCGCGACCGGCTACATGGTCGGGCTGATGGAGTGGGCCTGCATTGAAGCGCTGCGGCCGCATCTTGACTGGCCGAAAGAACAATCACTCGGCACCCACGTCAACTTTTCGCATCTCGCGGCCACGCCGCCCGGCCTCACCGTGACGGTCGATGTGAGGCTGGACCGGATCGAGGGCCGCAAACTGTTCTTTTCGGTGAGCGCGCACGACGGCATCGACAAGATCACGGAGGGTACGCACCAGCGGATCGTCATCGACGCCGCCCGCTTCAATGCAAGGATGGATGAGAAGCGGCGCGAGTCCGGACGGCGTTAATGCGACTTGGTGAGGAGGCGCATGCCGCGATCCAGTCCTTCGATCGTCAGCGGAAACATCCGGTCTCCGACGAGTTCGCGGGTGATGCGGATCGACTCGTGGTAATCCCATACTGATTCGGGCTGCGGGTTGAGCCAGATCGCGTTGGGATAAACCGCCAGCAGGCGCTGCATCCACACCGCGCCTGGTTCTTCGTTGGTGTGCTCGACGCTGCCGCCGGGATAGACGATCTCGTACGGGCTCATGGTGGCGTCGCCGACGAAAATCACCTTGTAGTCGTGCGGG
This sequence comes from Betaproteobacteria bacterium, assembly GCA_052389535.1. Lineage (GTDB taxonomy): Bacteria > Pseudomonadota > Gammaproteobacteria > Burkholderiales > SG8-41 > DSOT01. The sequence continues at coordinate 4,899 of JBQTHU010000094.1, forward strand.
TAGGTGTGCATCACGTCCCAGGTGGAGACGCGCTCGGTGGCGCGGCGGCGGTTATCGCGCCACACCCGCTCGTACAGGAAATTATGGAAATAGAAATACTCCAGCCGCTTGAATTCCGCGCGCGCGGCGGAAAAGAGCTGCTCGCAGATGCGGATGTGATCGTCCATCGAGCCGCCGGCGTCGAGAAACAGCAGCACCTTCACCGCGTTGTGCCGCTCCGGCACCATCTTGAGATCGAGCCAGCCCGCGTTGCGCGCCGTTGAGCGTACGGTGTCGTCGAGGTCGAGTTCTTCGGGATTGCCCTCGCGCGCGAAGCGCCGAAGCCGCCGCAGCGCCACTTTGATGTTGCGCGTGCCGAGTTCCACGGTGTCGTCGAGATTGCGGAACTCGCGCTTGTCCCAGACTTTGACCGCCCGCCGGTGCCGCGACTCGTTCTGGCCGATGCGTATGCCTTCCGGGTTGTAGCCATATGCGCCGAAGGGTGAGGTGCCGGCCGTGCCGATCCACTTGCCGCCGCCCTGGTGTCTGCCCTTCTGCTCCTCCAGCCGCTTTCTCAGCGTCTCCATGAGCCTGTCCCAGCCGCCCAGCGCTTCGATCTGCTTCTTCTCCTCGTCGGTGAGGAGCTTCTCCGCCATCTTCCTCAGCCACTCCTCGGGAATGACGACGGCGAGACCTTCCACTTCCGTGATGCCCTTGAAGTAGGCGGCAAAAACGCGGTCGTAGCGGTCGAAGTACTTCTCGTCTTTCACGAGGCAGGTGCGCGCGAGGTAGTAGAAGTCCTCGAAGCTGCCGTGGATGACGCGCTTCTCCAGGGCGGCCAGCAGCGTGAGAAATTCACGGATCGATACCGGCACGCCGCCTTCCTTCAACTTGAGGAAGAACGCAATCAGCATGATTTTTTCAATGAAGCCAATAACATAGAGATGGGCTTGGGGCCTCGAGGCCGTTACGATTTCTTACAATTTATGACAGATTTTAAGGGTGCTATCCGGGATGATGCCTCTCATGCCGGGTAAAACATCCCGGCCGGAACACGAAAAGGAGGCATGTATGCGTAAGCGTCTAGCTATGATGGCAACGGGTGCGGTGCTCGCGGCAGCGAGCGGAACGGCGCTTGCCCGCGGCGACATCAGCTTCGGCATTTCGATCGGCGTGCCGGTTGCACCGGCGCCGATTTACGTGGCCCCGCCGCCGCCCGTGGTGTATGCCCCGGCGCCGCACGTCTACTACGAGCCTGCGCGGGTTTACTACGCGCCAGCCTACTATTACCACGCGCCGGTCGTGAAGTACAAGCACTGGCATGGGCACGGACACAGGCATAATAGCCACTATTATCGTTAAACGTCGGGACGCCTGTCTTCCCGACAAGCGCGCCGGAAAAGGCGCGCTTTTTTTGTACGCCATTCGTTCCCGCTTTGTTAGAAGCCTTCGTTCCGGCTTTTGTTGGGGGGCCCTCGTTCCCGCTTTTATTTCCGGCGCGACATGAAAACGAGCCGCTCGAAAAGATGCACGTCCTGCTCGCTCTTGAGCAGCGCGCCGTGCAGGGGCGGAATGATCTTGTGGCTGTCCTGGCTGTGGAGCGCTTCGGGCGGTATGTCCTCCGCCATCAGCAGCTTGAGCCAGTCGAGCAGCTCCGAGGTGGAGGGCTTTTTCTTGAGCCCCGGCACTTCCCGGATCTCGAAGAACGCCTCGAGCGCCTCGCGCAACAACTGTTTCTTGATTTCCGGGAAATGCACGCGGACGATTTTCCCCATCGTCTCGTGGTCGGGAAAGCGGATGTAGTGAAAGAAACAGCGGCGCAGGAACGCGTCGGGCAGCTCCTTTTCGTTGTTGCTGGTGATCACCACCAGCGGGCGGTGCCGGGCCTTCACCAGCTCGCGCGTCTCGTAGACGTAAAACTCCATGCGGTCCAGTTCGCGCAGCAGATCGTTCGGAAACTCGATATCCGCCTTGTCCACTTCATCGATCAGGAGCACCGCGGGCGTGTCGGCCGTGAACGCGGCCCACAGCATGCCCTGCACGATGTAATTGCGGATGTCTTGCACCCTGGCGTCGCCCAATTGCGAATCGCGCAGGCGTGAGACCGCGTCGTACTCGTAAAGGCCGTGCTGCGCCTTGGTCGTAGACTTGATGTGCCATTCGTAGAGCGGCCGGTTCAGTGCCCTGGCCACCTCGATGGCGAGCATCGTCTTCCCCGTTCCCGGTTCGCCCTTGATGAGCAGCGGCCGCTCGAGCGTGATCGCGGCGTTGACGGCCATCATGAGGTCGTCCGTTGCAACGTAGTTTTCGCTTCCAGTGAATCTCATGTCGCTCCTTGCGTTTGGATCTCAGCCGCGGACATCGGACTTGCGGTCGATATCGTACAAGACCGCCGCATCGTTGCAGTCGAGCAGGCGCACCGACTC
>JBQTHU010000095.1:0-3276 GCA_052389535.1 Betaproteobacteria bacterium
GATGGCTCACGGCGACGCAGATGATCGACGGCCTCGCGCTCGGTGAGACGACGCCCGGACCGCTCATCATGGTGGTGACCTTCATCGGCTTCGTCGGCGGCTGGGTGAAAGCGGTGTTCGGGCCCGACGCGCTGTTCCTGGGCGGCGCGGTCGCGGCGACGCTCGTCACCTACTTCACTTTCCTGCCGAGCTTCGTCTTTATCTTCGCCGGCGCGCCGCTGATCGAATCGACGCACGGCAACCTCAAATTCACCGCGCCGCTCACCGGCATCACCGCGGCAGTGGTCGGCGTGATTCTCAATCTCGCAGTGTTCTTCGCCTGGCACGTGTTGTGGCCGGAGGCGAGCGCAAGCGCGCCGTTTTCGGGGCGCTTCGAGTGGGCGACGCTCGCCATAGGCATCGCATCCGGCATCGCCCTGTTCCGCTACGGTGTGGGCATCATCCCACTCATCGTCGCGTGCGGCATCGCCGGGCTCGCCTACACCCTCGCCAAGCCGCTGTTCGGAATGTAAAGGAGAGATCATGAGCCGCACCATCGCTGCAACAGAACTGAAGTCGCTGCTGGAGCGCAACGTCCCGCTCACCCTGCTCGATCTCCGGCGCAAGGCGGATTTCGATTTGGAGCCTCATCTGGTCCCGGGGGCACGCAAGCTCGAGCACGAAGCGATCGAGGAATGGAGCACGACGCTCCCTCGTGACCGCGAGATCGTGCTCTATTGCGCGCACGGCAAGACCATCAGCAACGCGGCGCTCGATCGGCTGCTCGCGCTCGGCTACAAGGCGCGCTTCATCGAGGGCGGCATGGACGGCTGGAGGGACGCCGGCGGCCCCACCGTGCCCCGCTGAACGAAGAACATCCCCTCCCCTTCAAGGGGAGGGCCAGGGTGGGGATGGGGTATGAAAGGCCAAACCAACCAAAAAATTCTGCGCGCTAAACTGCAGCGAAAACTGCGCAGAAACCTGACCGACGCAGAACAGCGCCTCTGGAACCACCTGCGCACGCGGCAAATGGGAGGTTTTCGATTCCGCCGGCAACATCCGTACGGTGATTACATCCTCGACTTCGTATGCCTCGAAGCGATGCTCGTGGTCGAGGTGGACGGCGGCCAACACGGCGTTGCTCGGGATAAAGACGAGGCCCGCACAAATGAGCTGAACGCCGCGGGATTTTCAATACTGCGGTTCTGGAACAACGAAGTGCTGAACGATACGGAAGCGGTGAAGGAAGCGATCTGGCGAGCATTGAACGTACAGAACCCATCCCCATCCCGGCCTTCCCCTTGAAGGGGAAGGAGACAACACGCTTCGCCTCAACCCAGAAACCCATCCCCATCCCGGCCTTCCCCTTGAAGGGGAAGGAGACAAACCAATGTTCCCTCCCCTTCCGGGAGGGCCAGTAGGCATCGCCCCGGACTCGATCCGGGGGTGGGGATGGGGCTCGCTCCCTCGCCTTCGTCGTGCCCGGCGTCGACGAACAATTCCTCCCCTTGTGGAAGGAGAGCACGGCGCGAGCGTATCAGCGCTCGGGCGGCTTCCCCGCCTCCTTGCGCAGCTCGTCGTTCAGGCGGCGCAGCTCGCGCAGCCGCGCCTCGGTGGCGGAGAGCTGATAGAAGTCGCCGTCCCCGCTCTTCACCGCAATCTGCAGTTGCTCCACCGCGCCGGGAACGTTGCCCATGCGCACGTAGGCCTCGCCCTGCGCCCGGTGCTGCGCGAGTCGCCGGTTGAGCATCGCGTAGCTCCGCGCCTGCAGCAGGTAGAGCTTGTAATCCTCGGTGTAGACCTGCAGCCGCCCTTCCACCAGCTTGAGCGCCTGCTCCGCGCGTCCGTTCTCCAGCAGCGCATTGGCATAGTCGTAGGTGAGCGCCCGATAATTGGGATAGGTTTTCAGCGCCTCGCGATAGCAGGCGAACGCCTTCTCGGTCTCCCGCGTCGCCCCGCGGATGCGGCAGTCCAGCGTCTCGAGCACCGGACTCGGCTCGGGCGCAAGCTTGCGGGCTGCGGCGAGTTCCTGGGCGGCCTTCGCATGATCGCCGGCGCGCAGCAGGCTCACGGCCAGCCCGTAGCGGCTCGCGATCTCACTCAGGAACTTGCGCTCGGCAAGGCTCTGCTGAAACCAGGCGACCGCCTCGTACGGCGGCTGCGATTCCGCCCGCAGCTTGGCGCGCACGAGCTGGAAGCCGAGGCTGTCGGGAACCTGGCGGTAGGGCAGGTTCTCCACCCGGTTCTGCACGTCGGCGATGCGCTCGAACGTGAGCGGGTGCGTGCGCAAGTACGACGGCGCCCCGCCCTCGTACACGCGGGTGGCGCGCTGCAGGCGCTCGAAGAAAAGGGCCATGGCGTGGGGATCGAAGCCCGCCTCCTGCAGGATCTGCACGCCGACGCGGTCGGCCTCGCGCTCGTGCTCGCGCGTGAAATTGAGCTGCGTCTGGATCGCGGTCGCCGCGCCGAAGGCCGCCGCCGCTTCCGCAGCCTGCGAGCTCGCGCGTGCCGCGAGTATCGCGATGGCAAGCGCTGCGAGCGAGGTGAGCTGGCTCGCTTTCTGCCCGGCGATCATGCGCGCGATATGGCGCTGCGTGACGTGCGCGATTTCGTGCGCGAGCACGCTCGCCACCTCCGATTCGCTCTGCGCGCTCAGGATCAGGCCCGTGTTGACGCCGATGAAGCCGCCGGGCAGCGCGAAGGCATTGATCTGATTGTCCTGGATCAGGAAGAAATCGAAATTCTGGCGCGAGTCGGGGCTGCGTGCGACCAGGCGCTCGCCCAGGGTGTTGATGTAATCGGTCGCTTCCGCGTCGTCGTTGAAGCTGCGGTCGGCGCGGATTTCGCGCATGATGCGCTCGCCCAGCCGTCTCTCCTGGAGCGGAGAGAACTCGCTCTGGGCGACGTCTCCGAGATCGGGCAGGCTCTGCGCCGTCGCGTGCGACGCGGCGAAGAGCGCGGCGATCAGAAAATTACGCCAACGCATGATGCTATGATAAGCGCGGTACTTTGCGGGTTCCGGACCTCGATGTCAAAACGGCAGGGCGGCCTCACGCATTTCGATGCACGGGGTGAGGCGTGGATGGTCGATGTCGCAGCCAAGGATGAGACGCACCGCGTTGCAGTCGCGCGCGGGCGCATCCGCATGCTGCCCGCCACGCTGAAGCAGATCCGCAGCGGCACGGCGAAGAAAGGCGACGTGCTGGGCGTGGCGCGGCTCGCTGCCATCCAGGCGACGAAACGCACCGCGGATCTCATTCCGCTTTGCCATCCACTCGCGCTGACGCGGGTGGACGT
>JBQTHU010000096.1:0-3164 GCA_052389535.1 Betaproteobacteria bacterium
CGAGCCTGCGCCTGTGCGAAACGATTTCGCGCTGGCGCTACGAGGATCTGCCGCCCGCATCGGTGAGCACGCTCAAGTTCCTCTTACTCGATGCACTCGGCGTGATCGGCGGCGCGGCGCACGCGCCCGGCATCCCGCAACTCAACCGGCGCCTCACGCGCTGGGAAGGCGCCGGCTCGGCGACGGGGCTGATCGGCAAGCGGCGCTACTCTCCGCCAACCGCCGCGCTCGCGAACGGCGCGGCGTGTCATGCGCTCGATTTCGACGACCAGCATGACCCGGCGCGGGTGCATACGAACTGCGTCACCCTGCCCGCATTGCTCGCGACGGCGGAGGATGCGGGCCCGGTGTCGGGACGGGATTTCCTGCTGGCCTACGCCGTCAGCGCGGAACTTCACGCGCGGTTGGGACTCGCCTGCTACAACAGTCTCGGCAAAGGCTGGCACCCGACCATGATCTTCGGCACCCTGAGCGCAGCACTGGCGGCCGGAAGATTGCTGAAGCTCGATGCCGAGGGACTCAACAACGCGCTCGGTCTCGCGTTTCACCAGGCGAGCGGCTCGGCGCAGAGCATGCGCGACGGCGTGCTGTCGAAGCGGCTCGGCGCCGGATTCGCCGCACGCGCTGCCGTGCTCGGCACATTCCTCGCAGCCGACGGGCTCTCCGGAACGCGCCGCACGCTGGAAGGCAACGCCGGGTTGTTTGCGCTTTACGAGCGCGGTGAAGTCAGGCCGGAACTGCTGTTCGAGGGGCTCGGCGCGCACTGGCGCATCCCGGAGTACAGTTTCAAGCCCTATCCGTGCTGCCGCTGCAATCACACCGCGATCGGCATGGGCATCGCGCTCCACGATGAAGGCGTCACGCCTGCTGCGGTGGAGTCGATCGAGATCGGCCTGGGTCACACCAACTGGCTTACCGTGGGCGAGCCGTACGACGCGAAACGGGATTCGGTGGTGCACGCGCAGTTCAATATTTCCTACAGCTTCGCGCGCGCGCTGGCCGACGGCCGCGTCGATCTGCGCACCTACCAGAAGCCCGCCATCACCGATACCGCCATCGCGGCGCTCGCTTCGAAAATCACCGTGGTCTCCGATCCGCAGATCGAAGCGGCGGCGATCGAGCCGGCGCGCCTCAGGCTGAATATTCGAGGCGGCCGCAGCATCGAGCGCGCGAGCGACACCATCAAGGGCAGCCCCCAGTCTCCGATGTCCGAAGAAGAACTGACAGCGAAATTCCGCTCATGCCTCGAACTCGGGCTTGGTGCAACGCGCGCGCAATGCGACCGGCTTGCCGAAACCGTCCTCCATCTGGAGAGCAGCGGCGATGCGGCCCGCGATATCGTCACCGCTTTCCCTGGGACGTAGCGAGATCGTCGTCTTCCCGGCACAAGCCAGCCCGGGCCTGGATTCCGGCTCCGCCGGAATGACGAATGGACTAAGGGTTCGCCTTACTTCGCCGCGTCGAGTTCGGCGAAGGCTTCCCGGGCGATGCGAAATGAGTCCACGCCCGCCGGCACGCCGCAGTAGCATGCGGCCTGCAGCAGCACTTCCTTGATCTCGTCCTTCGTCACGCCGTTGTTGAACGAGGACTTGATGTGCAGCTTCAGCTCGTGCGGGCGGTTGAGCGCCGTCAGCATGGCGATATTGAGCAGGCTGCGGGTCTTGCGCGGGAGTCCGGACCGCGTCCAGATCATGCCCCAGCAGGCTTCGGTCGCATACTCCTGCAGCGGCATCGAAAAATCGTCGGCGCTTCCGAGCGATTTCTGCACGTACTCCTTCCCGAGCACCGCGCTGCGCACTTCCAGACCTTTGTTGAACAATTCGCTTGCCATGTCATCCTCCTGGGTGAAAACTGAATAGTGGATGGATCCGTAGCCGATTCCCGAGCGTGTCCGGCTTGTGCACGCGAACACACCCGGTCGTCTTCGAATGTTAGCACTCGAACCGCCATCCCCTTTTCCGCCATCGCGCGCCGGTCTAGAATCGCCCCTCCAAGAATAAATTCGCACTCACCAACCACCACTGAGAAGGAAACTCATGGATCTTCAGCTCAAGGGGCGCAGCGCGCTCATCACCGGCGGGTCGCGCGGCATCGGATTCGGCATCGGGCAACTGCTTGCGGCCGAAGGCTGCAACCTGCATCTGGCCGCGCGCAGCGCGCCGGATCTCGAGGCAGCCCGGAAGAAGATCGCAGCCGCAAGCGGCGTCAACATCAAGACCAGCGCGCTCGATCTCTCCACCGCAGAGAACGCTGTGAAGCTGGCTCGCGAGGCAGGACCGGTGGACATCCTGATCAATAACGCTGGATCCATACCGCAAGGCAACGTCACCGATCTCGATGACAAGACCTGGCGCGCCGCGTGGGATCTCAAGGTTTTCGGCTTCATCAACCTCACGCGCGAAATCTATCGCGAGATGTGCGAGCGCAAGCGCGGCGTCATCATCAACGTCATCGGCACCGCGGGCGCCCGGCCCACTGCGGGTTACCTTGCGGGCAGCATGGCGAACTCGGCGCTGATGACCCTGTCCTGCGCGCTCGGTGCCGACAGCACGCGCTACGGCGTGCGCGTGATGGGCCTCAATCCCACCGCGACGGCAACCGACCGCGGCGTGGCGCGCTGGCGCAACCAGGCGCAGAAGGAGCTCGGCGATCCCGAGCGCTGGCGGGAGATGACGAAGAATTTCCCGTTCGGGCGCCCGGCAGCGGTGGAGGAAGTCGCCAACGTGGTGGTGTTCCTCGCCTCCGACCGGGCCTCCTACATGAGCGGCAGCGTGGTGAACGTGGACGGCGGCGCGGTCTGGCGCCGGTAGCTCAGAACAATCCGGTGAGCTGACGCCAGAGACGCTGAACGCTGTCGAGATAGAGGGCGTCCCACCCGCGGCGTGAGACGCGCAGATAGGCTTCGTGGTCGATCCACTCCACGATGCCCAAGCCGATCGCGGCCACTCCGCCCGCCATCAAAACGAGGCCGAGCAGCGTTTTCGGCAGGCGCACCAGCAGCGTCCAGGCCACGCCATAGCCGACGCGATTGAACATAAGCAGCGCACCGGCGCCACAGGCAAGCAGTCCGCCTGCCGCGATCCCCGGTCCCGGACGCCGCGCGATGGCGTTCAACGTCGCGCGCCAAAGGCCCTCTTCCATGAGGTAGGCGGCGGCAATGACGG
>JBQTHU010000097.1:0-37895 GCA_052389535.1 Betaproteobacteria bacterium
GCGCTGTATGCCGAGCACCTGCCGGGCGGCGATGATCTCACGCTCGTCGGCATCGCCATCGGCGCCTATGGCCTGACCCAGGCGCTGCTGCAGCTTCCGTTCGGCTGGTGGTCCGACCGCTACGGCCGCCGGCCGGTCATCTATACCGGGCTCGCGATTTTCGCGGCCGGCAGCTTCATCGCGGCATTCGGCCATCACATCTACGTCGTGATATTGGGCCGCATCCTGCAGGGCGCGGGCGCCATTTCGGCGGCGGTCATCGCGCTCGCGGCCGATCTGACGCGCGATGAGCATCGCACCAAGACCATGGCGATGATCGGCTCGACGGTGGGCGCTGCGTTCGCGCTCTCCCTTATCGCCGGCCCGGCGCTCGATCGCGTGATCGGCGTGCCGGGCATTTTTGTGCTGACCGGGATACTCGCGATTGCCGCCATGGGAGTGGTGTATGCCGTCGTTCCGGCGGGGACATCGGGCGCGATGCACGACGAGCGGCGTGCCGATGCCGCGCGTTTCGGCGCGGTGCTGAGGGATCCGCAACTGCTGCGGCTTAACTATGGCATCCTGGCACTCCATGCGGCGCTGATGGCGCTTTTTATCGCCATCCCGTTTTCGCTGCGCGAGGCGGGACTGGCGGTGGCGCATCACTGGCAGGTGTATCTGCCCACCGTGCTGGGCTCGTTCGTGCTGATGCTGCCGCCATTGCTGCGGGCGAAACAGGCGGGCCAGGTGCGCGCGCTATTCGTGGTCTCGGTGGCGCTGCTGCTCGGCGCACATATCGCCCTGCCCTGGCTGATGGGCAGCGCCGGCGGCATCGCGCTCTTCCTGCTGCTGTTCTTCACGCCGTTCAACGTGCTGGAGGCGTGCCTGCCGTCGCTCGTTTCGCGCATCGCGCCGTCGCGATCCAAGGGCACGGCGATCGGCGTTTTCAGCAGCGTGCAGTTCTTCGGGATCTTTCTCGGCGCGGCGGTTGGCGGTGCCCTGTACGCGCGGTGGGGAATCCAGGGGATTGTCATCTTCAATGCGGTCCTGATCGTTATCTGGCTGATCGTATCGGCGGGGATGGAGGTGCCGGCCATGCTCAGCACGCGCGTGTACGCGCTTTCGGAGCCTGCCGTACCTCGGGCCGAAGCGCTGGCAGGCCGGCTGCTGGCGCTGAGCGGCGTGCACGAGGCGCGGGTGGTGGCCGGCGAGGGGCGCGCCTACCTCAAGGTGGACAGCGCGGGCTTTGACGAAGAGAATGTCGCTAAACTGATCGCGGGGGAATTCTGATGGCCTCAGTCAACAAGGTGATACTGATCGGCAACCTCGGCGCCGATCCCGAAACGCGCTACCTGCCGAGCGGGGACGCGGTGACCAATATACGCATCGCCACCACCGAAAACTGGAAGGACAAGGGGGGCGAGAAGCAGGAGCATACCGAGTGGCACCGCGTCGCCTTTTTCGGACGGCTGGCGGAGATCGCCGGGGAATACCTCAAGAAGGGCTCGCCGGTATACGTCGAGGGGCGCATCCGCACGCGCAAATGGCAGGACAAGGAGAGCGGCCAGGATCGCTATTCGACCGAGATCGTGGCCGACCGCATGCAACTGCTCGGCGGGCGGAGCGGGGGTGCCGAGCCGATGTCCCGCGAGCCGGCACCGGCGGCGGAAGGCGCCGGGAAGGCGCCGGGCAAGAAGGGGGGCGGCTTCGACGAGATGGACGACGACATTCCGTTCTGAGGTTTGCTGATCGCGTGAGCCGTTCGCTCTGAGTTCATCGAAGGGCGAACAATCGCTCGACGTGCGCCGGGTCCGTTCATGTTTCCCTTCGACCTGTTGCTCAGGACAGGCTGAGTTCAACGCGAACGGACCTTTCCAGGGAATTCAAAGTGAATGACGTCGTCGAGGCCTGCATCGCCCGCGCGCGTGTACGTGCCGGGCGGGTTGTTTTTCCCGAAGGTCACGACGAGCGCATCGTCGCCGTTGCGCGCAGGCTCCAGGACGAACGCATCGCAGTGCCCATCGTACTCGGCGCCCCGTCCGAAATCGCTGCCGCGGCAGACCGGGCCGGGGTTAGCCTCGATGGCATCAGCGTGTTCGATGCGGCGCCGGGCGGGGATGTGCTGCAGAAATACGCCGCCCTCTACCGCGCCGCGCGCCCGGACACGAACCCGAAAATCGCCGAGCGGCTGGTCCGCAAGGCGCTGTTTCACGCCGGCATGATGGTGAAGGCGGGCGATGCGGATGCCATGATCGCAGGCGTCGCCAATCCCACCGGCCGCGTGATCGAGGCGGGACTGATGACGGTCGGCCTTGCGCCCGGCATCCGCGCGCCGTCGAGCTTTTTTCTGATGGTCGTGCCCGGCATCGCCGATGCGCCGCAGCGGAATTTCATTTACTCGGATTGCGCAGTCAATGTCGAGCCGGATCCCGAGACCCTCGCCGACATTGCGCTCGCTTCTGCCGGGACGTGCCGCGCGCTGTTGGGCGAAGCGCCCCGCGTTGCGCTGCTGTCGTTTTCCACGAAGGGGAGCGCACAGCATGCGCGTGTCGACAAGGTCGCCCGCGCGCTCGAGATCGCCCGCGCCCGCGCGCCGGATCTCGCCATCGACGGCGAGTTGCAGGCGGACGCCGCGCTGGTGCCGCGGATCGCGGCGAAAAAGGTGAAAGGGGAGAGCCCGGTCGCCGGCAAGGCCAATGTGCTCGTATTCCCCGATCTCGATGCCGGAAATATCGCCTACAAGCTCACGCAGTGCCTCGCCGGCGCGCGGGCGGTGGGTCCGGTGCTGCAGGGATTCGCGCGGCCGCTGAGCGACCTGTCACGGGGCGCGAGCGTCGATGACATCGTCGCGACCACCGCCATCGTGCTCGCCTTCGCCGGAGGCCCGAAGCGATGAGCGCGTGAAATGCCGGGCGGCCGCGGCCGGAGTAGAATGGCCCGGCAGTATAAGAAAACACAAACCGAAGGAGGATCACATGCACATCGCAAGAGTGTTGGGCGCGATCATCTTTCCGATGATGGCGCTGGTTTCCCCGCTGCCCGCTGCAGAGCCGGCGTTCCCCGACAAGCCGATTCGCCTGATCATCGGCAGCGCGCCGGGATCGGGGCCGGACATCATCTCGCGGCTCATCGCCGAACATCTCGACCGCGTGTGGGGTCAGCGAGTGGTCGTTGATCCTCGGCCAGGCCTCGGCGGCGTCCTCAGCGCGGAACAGGCGCTGCGAGCGAACCCCGACGGCTACACGTGGATGATGCTGACCTCGCAGCTGTTCATCTCCACCTCGGTCTATCCCAACCTCAAGTTCAACCTCGACAAGGACTTCGTCTCGGTCTCGCTCGTCGGCCTCGTGCCGTGGGTGCTGACGGTCAATCCGCAACTGCCGGCGAAATCCGTCCCCGACTTGCTCGCGCTCGCGAAGAAATCGCCCGGCAAGCTCCGCTACGGATCCGGCGGCCCGGGCAGCGGCGAGCATTTCACCACCGTCATGTTCATGCACCTCGCCGGCGTCAGCATGCTGCACGTGCCGTACAAGGGCGTGGCGCAGGCGCTGCTCGACACTATAGCGAACGAGATCCAGATGCAGTTTGCGGTGTTCCCCGCGGCCAAGCCGCACGTCGATGCCGGGCGGTTGCGCGGTCTGGGCGTCAGCACGGCCAGGCGCGTGCCGGGCCTGCCCGATCTGCCGGTGATCGTGGATACGGTGCCGGGTTACGTGAACTTCGGCTGGTACAGCATCGTCGCCCCCAAGGGTACACCAGAGCCGGTGCTCACCAAGGCGAGCGCGGAGATCGTGAAGGCGGCGCGCGCGCCCGCGTTCGGCGAGCGGTTGAAGACGCTGGGTATCGAGGTCATCGGCGGCGGGCGCAAGGAACTCGATCGGTTCCGCGCGGAAGAGCGCAAGCGCCTGACCGAGATCGTCAAGGCGACCGGCATCTCGATCACCAAGTAGCTGTGAAAAGGCGCGGATACCCGCGCCTTCATTTAGCGCGCGCCAATCGGGACGTAGTCGCGCGGCTCGGGGCCGTTGTAGAGCGTGAGCGGCCGCAGCAGGATGTTGTTCTCGAGTTGCTCCAGCACCTGCACCGTCCACCCCGGGACGCGGCCCACCGCGAAGATCGGCACGAACAGGTCTTCGGCGATGCCGTTCAGGAAATACACGACCCCGGCGTAGAAATCGACGTTGACGTTCACGCCGTGGCGCGCGTACGGCTTCATCGCCGCCACCACGCCTTCGAGGATGCGATACCACTGCGGCTGTCCCATCTCGCGCGAAAGTTTTTCCACGCCGGCGCGCATGTGCCGCGCGCGCGGGTCTTCGGCACGATAGACGCGGTGGCCGAACCCCATGACCGGTTCCTTGTTCGCGCGCTTGCGCCGCACGTAGTCGGCGGTGTTCTCCGGGTCGCCGATTTCCTGCGCCATGCGCATCACGTTTTCGGCCGCGCCGCCGTGCGCGGGACCGGAGAGCGCGGCTACCGCAGCCGTGATCGCACCGTGCAGATCCGCGTCGGTGCCTGCTACTACGCGTGCCGCGAACGATGACGCGTTGGAGCCGTGCTCCGCGTGCAGCACCATGTCGATATCCATGAGCCGCGCCGCATCCGCGCTCGGCTGTTTCCCTTTCAGCATGTAAAGAAAATTCGCCGCTTGCCCGAGCTTCGGATCGGGAGCGACGGGATCGCGCCCGTTGCGGATGTGCTCGTGGGCAGCCACGATCATCGGCACCTGCGAGGTGAGGCGGATGCCTTTGCGCAGCGTTGCCGCCGGCGATTTGTCCGCCGTTTCGCGATCGAACGCCGAGAGCGCGGACACGGCGGTGCGCAGCACGTCCATCGGGTGCGCTTTCCTCACCGTGCGGATGACGTCGTAGATTTCCGCGGGCAGCTTGCGCGCGGCCCTCAGTTCCGCAACGAATTCGTCGAGCTGCGCCTGCGTCGGCAGCTCGCCCTTGAGCAGCAGATGGCACGTCTCCTCGAAGTTCGAATGCTGCGCGAGCTCGTGTATCGAGTAGCCGCGGTAGCGCAGCTCGCCGACGCGCCCGTCGATGTAGCACACGCGCGAGCGGTCGAAGTACACGCCTTTCAGCCCGCGATGGATTTCGATCTTTTCAGCGTTGTCGTCCATGTCCGTCTGCCTGCAGAAAATACGCATTGTCCGCCCAAACCGGCGTACGAGGAAAGTTTGCGCTCACCGCGCCAGCAGCCGCTGCGTGTGGCGCGCGATGACGATCTCCTCGTCGGTCGGAATGACGCAGACCGCGACGCGGCTCTCCGGTGCATGTATCGCCTCGTCGTGGCGTGCATTGGCGGCCTCATCGAGCGCGATGCCGAGCCAGCGCGATTGTTCGCAGATCATCGCCCGCACGGGCGCGGCGTGCTCGCCGATTCCCGCGGTGAAGACCAGCGCATCCAGTCCGCCGAGCGCCGCGGCGAGCGAGCCCAGCTCGCGCGCGGTCCGATAGACGAAGAGCTGCACCGCTTCCTGCGCGACCGGAGCGCTGCTGTCGAGCAGCTTGCGCATATCGCCGCTGATGCCGGAGACGCCGAGCAGCCCGGATCGGTGATAGAGCAGCCGCTCCACCTCGGGCGCGCTCATCCCTCTTTCGCGCATCAGATGGAAGATGACGCCGGGGTCGAGGGCGCCGCTGCGCGTGCCCATGACAAGGCCCTCCAGCGCCGTGAAACCCATGGTGCTCGCCACGCTGCGGCGCTGGCGCAGCGCGCACATGCTCGCGCCGTTGCCGAGATGCGCGACCACGACCGCGCCGTCCGCCCGCGCGCCCAGCGCACCCGGGAGGACGCCCGCGACGTACTCGTACGACAGGCCGTGAAAGCCGTAGCGGCGGATACCCGAGGCCGTCATCTCGCGCGGCAGCGCGTAGTTGCGCGCAACCGGCGATTGCGTGCCATGGAAAGCGGTATCGAAACACGCGACCTGCGGCAGCGACGGACGCTTGGATTTCAGCGCCCGCACCGCGGCCAGGTTGTGCGGCTGGTGCAGCGGCGCCATGGGATCCAGGCGCTCCAGCGCGTCGAGCACTTCGTCGTCGATGCGCACCGGCGCGTGGAAGCGCTCGCCGCCGTGAACGACGCGGTGTCCCGCGCCCACGATCTCGCGGCCGTAGCCACCCGCTTCGAGCCAGTTGAACAGCCAGTCCGGCGCGGTGCCGAGCGTAAGTCGCGCGGGGTCGATCTCCGTGGGGTCGTGGGGAAGAGGGCGGCCGCCTTCGTCGCGGGCGGCGAACACGGGATGCGCGCCCAGGCCGGAGATGCTGCCCTGAAGAACCTGCTTCGGCTTGGCTTCTGCGCTGTACAGCGCGAATTTGATGCTCGACGAACCGCAATTGAGGACGAGCAACTGGCCCGTCATGCTGCGCCCCCTGCCTTCGGATGCAAAAGAGGCATTGCCGAGACCGCGTCCATCGCGCTCGCGCTGCTAATGCCGTGCCGCATAGTTCGTGAATGCCTGGAGCACCATCGCGCCCAATCCGGCGACCAGCGCCACAAGAACGATCAGCACGCCGGCGTAGGGCAGGGCGTAGGCGAGCCACAGCAAGAGCAGCGCCGCGGCGAGCGCCGCCAACCGCCAGCCGTATGGCGGCTCCCCCGCCTGCCGGCGCAACGCGCGCAGCAGCCGGTCACCCATGAAGAATGCGGCAACCAGATAGCCGACGAGCAGGGCCGCGGCGTATAGCGCGGCGAGCACGAGTGCAATCGGAATGCCGATGATGGTGAGGGTGAGCAGCAGAATCACCGGGGGGAGGCTGAAAAATATCGCGGTGCCCAGCCCGAGGCTCTTGAGCGGTGCCGCGCCCAGCGTCTGGAGCGCGTGCGCGGTGAAGCGGGGGAACAGCGCTAGAAGCAACGCCCCGGCCGCCAGCAGTCCCAGCAGCAGCATGGGCCGTATGGCGGGGAGCCCCGGGATGTCCAGCTTCGGGCGCGGAAACTCGAACGCCGCGTCGGTGCGCGTGACGCTGCCGCTGATCTGCGCCTTCGGATCGCGGCGCAGTTCGTGCGAGCTGGAATAGCGGACGTCGCCCGCTATCCGCGCCGAGCCGGTGATCTCGATCTGCTCCGCGTGGATCTCGACCGGCCCGCGGATCTCGCCCAGCAGCACGATGTTCTTGCCGTAGACCTTGAGTCCGCCGAAGAGCTTACCCGCAACCGCGATGTCCCCACCCGCAAGCCACACGCGGCCCTGGACTTCCGCGTCCCGCCCGAAAGCGATGCTGCCGCCCGCGACCAGCGCTTCGCCCGCGATATTGCCGCCCAGCGTCACCACGCCGCCCGCCGCGCGCAGGTCGTCGCGGATGCCGCCGGCAATGTCCACCGAGCCGCCGGCGACCACTGCGTCGCCAAGCACCGACTCGAGTACGTTCACCCGCCCGGCGGCCGCGTAAAGGTCGCCGTTTACCGGGGTGTCTATCCGGACGTCCGCCCCGGCGACGTAGACGTTCGCGCGCTCGTCCAGTCCCTGAGCGGCACCGGAGCCGAGCGAGCATGCGAGGCCGATAAGGCATGCAGCCGCGCGGGAAGAAGGCGTTGAGATGACGCTGCGAGTCATGGCTGATCGGGCTGCCTTGTATTCCGGGAAACCGCCCCAATCTTGCTCGTGATTGTAACCTTTTCAGGTATAATGCTTTTTCGTTATTGCGGGGGCTACCATGCCGATCTACGAATACCGGTGCACCGACTGCGGCTATAAGAACGAATACCTGCAGCGGATGAGCGATGCCCCGCTCACCGACTGCCCGGAATGCGGCAAGAGCACTTTCAGCAAGCTCATCAGCGCCGCCGGTTTTCAGCTCAAAGGGGGCGGCTGGTACGCCACCGACTTCAAGAACAACGGCGCCAAGCCCAAGAAAGATGCGCCTTCCAAAGAGGCCGGCAAATCGTCCGACAAGTCGTCCGACAGCAAGAGCACCGAATCGAAGGCTGAAGCAAGCTGTGGCGCGGGTGCCTGCGCCGCGTGTAGCTGAGAGTGCCCCGCTTTCCGCGGGCCCGGCATGCGAGGCGCTGTCGGGCCCGAGCGGCAGGCCGCAGAGTCTAACCGTTGCGCCTCGTCTCCGCTATGATGTTTCTGCATGCTGACGCGGTGCGGCATGCCCGGCTGTCCTGAATTCTCATGTCCCGCAAAACGTTGATCAAGCGCTATTTCATCACCGGCCTGCTGATCTGGGTGCCGCTGGTGATCACCCTGTGGGTGCTCAACCTGCTCGTCAGCACCATGGACCAGACGCTGCTGCTGGTGCCGTCGGCGCTGCGCACCGAATCCTGGCTCGGCATGCACATTCCCGGCCTCGGCGTGCTGCTCACCGTGCTCATCGTTTTTCTGACCGGCGTATTTGCCGCAAACATGATCGGCCAGCGGCTGGTCGCCTTCTGGGAGGGCCTGCTGCTGCGCATTCCGGTCGTGAATTCGATCTACAACGGCGTGAAACAGGTGAGCGATACGCTGTTCTCCCCGTCGGGGCAGGCGTTTCGCAAGGCGCTGCTGGTGCAGTGGCCGCGCGAAGGCATGTGGACCATCGCTTTTCTGACGGGCACGCCCGGGCGCGACGTGACCGACCACCTTTCGGGCGATTACCTGAGCATCTACGTGCCGACCACCCCCAATCCCACCGGCGGCTATTTCGTGATCGTGAAGCGCAGCGACGTGATCGAGCTCGACATGTCCGTGGACGCGGCACTGAAGTACATCGTCTCGATGGGCGTGGTGTCGCCGAACGGCAGCCCGCGCAGGCTCGATCCGCGGCTGTTCGAAAAACCAGCCGGCGAAGGGCCGCGGCAGCACGCGGTGAATCAGTAAACTTGCCTGCGCGCCGCGCGGGGATTCCACTTCTGCGTTCCTGATTGAGAAATGCGTAGCGAATACTGCGGCCTGATCAGCCGGAGACATCTCGACAGCGCCGTCACGGTGTGCGGCTGGGTCCACCGCCGGCGTGATCACGGTGGCGTGATTTTCATCGACCTGCGCGATCGCGAGGGACTGGTGCAGATCGTGTGCGACCCGGATGCGCCCGAAACCTTCCAGGTCGCCGACCGCTTGCGCAACGAATTCGTGATCAGGGTGACGGGCCGCGTGCGCCACCGGCCGGAAGGAACGGTGAATCCCAACCTCGTGAGCGGGGAAGTCGAAGTGCTCGCGAAGGACATCGAGATACTGAATCCTTCGCTGACGCCGCCGTTCCAGATGGACGACACGCAGCTTTCGGAGAACGTGCGGCTCGAGTATCGCTTTCTCGACCTGCGTCGCCCGCAGATGCAGCAGAATCTGAAGCTCCGCTACCGCACCGCGATGGCGGTGCGCACCTTTCTCGACCGGCACGGCTTCATCGACATCGAGACACCGATGCTGACGCGTTCCACGCCGGAAGGGGCGCGCGATTACCTCGTGCCTTCGCGGGTGCATGCGGGGCATTTCTTCGCGCTGCCGCAGTCGCCGCAGCTCTTCAAGCAGCTGCTGATGATTTCGGGCTTCGACCGCTACTACCAGATCGTGAAGTGCTTTCGCGACGAGGATCTGCGCGCCGACCGCCA
The DNA here is from genome assembly GCA_052389535.1 of Betaproteobacteria bacterium. Lineage (GTDB taxonomy): Bacteria > Pseudomonadota > Gammaproteobacteria > Burkholderiales > SG8-41 > DSOT01. The sequence continues at coordinate 9,520 of JBQTHU010000097.1, forward strand.
GCCCGAGTTCACCCAGATCGATATCGAGACTTCGTTCCTCGACCAGCGCGAGATCACCGAGCTCACGGAGGCGCTGATCCGCGACGTGTTCAGGTCGGTGCTCGACGTCGAGTTGCCTGCGCCGTTCCCGCGCATGGGGTATGACGAAGCGATGGCGCGGTACGGGTCGGACAAGCCGGACCTGCGCGTGCCGCTCGAGCTCACGGAGCTCACCGATCTCGTGCGCGAGGTCGAATTCAAGGTGTTCCGCGAGGCTGCGCAGTTGAAGGACGGCCGCGTCGCCGCATTGCGCGTGCCGCGCGGCGGCGAGCTGAGCCGCAAGGAGATCGACGATTACACCGAGTTCGTCAGGATCTACGGCGCGAAAGGGCTCGCCTACATCAAGGTGAACGATGCGGCGAAGGGCGTTGCGGGGCTGCAGTCGCCGATACTCAAATTCCTGCCGGAGAACGTGATCGGCGCGGTGCTCGAGCGCACCGCCGCGCAGAACGGCGATCTCGTCTTCTTCGGCGCCGACCGCGCCAAAGTCGTCAACGAGGCGCTCGGCGCGCTGCGCGTGAAAGTGGGCCACGCGCACGGACATTTCCAGGCGGGCTGGCGGCCGCTGTGGGTGCTCGACTTCCCGATGTTCGAGTGGGACGAGGAAGAACGCCGCTGGATGGCGATGCACCACCCGTTCACGTCCCCCGCCGACGGCCACGAGGATCTACTGGAATCGAATCCCGCCGCGGCGCGCGCAAAGGCACACGACATGGTGCTGAACGGCTGGGAGATCGGCGGCGGCTCGGTGCGGATCCACCGCCAGGAGATGCAATCGAAAGTATTCAGCGCGCTCGCAATCAGCCCGGAGGAAGCGGAAGCGAAGTTCGGGTTCCTGCTACAGGCGCTGCAGTACGGCGCGCCGCCGCACGGGGGCATCGCGTTCGGGCTCGACCGCATCGTGACGCTCATGGCGGGCGCGGACTCGATCCGCGACACGATCGCTTTCCCGAAGACGCAACGCGCGCAGTGCCTGCTCACCCACGCGCCGAACGCGGTGGACGAAAAGCAGTTGCGCGAACTGCACATCCGCCTGCGCCAGCCCGAGCAGAAAAGCACCTGAACCACCAGGGCTGTCCGTATTCCCCAGGCTCGGACACAAAGCATGCGGCGCACGATGCGCTTTCTGTCCGCCGTTCTCGTCGCGGTGTCGTTGCTGCCGCAAGCAGCGTGGGTGAAAGGCGAGCTACTACCTGCGCCGGCTACCGCGCAGCCGACCCCTCCTGAAATCGCTGTCGGCGAGCTGCCACGCGAGGCGCGCGAGACGCTGGCGCGCATCGACAACGGCGGGCCGTTTCCGTACGAGCGCGACGGCGTGGTATTCGGCAATTTCGAGCAGCGCCTGCCGATCCGCGAACGCGGGTATTATCGGGAGTACACCGTCCGCACGCCCGGCGTGAAGCATCGCGGCGCGCGCCGCATCGTCGCCGGCCGCAATGGCGAACGTTACTATACCGAAGATCACTACCGGAGCTTCAGGCGCATCAGGCCGTGACCGCCCCCTCCCACTCTCCATTTGACTGCGCGCGCTCGGGCGTTTTCCGCGCGCCGCCCGACATGCAACCGGTTCGGCAGGCGGCGGCGCGTCTCGGCGTCGCCTGCTACGACGTTGATCTCACCGCCGCGGGCGACAAGCAGCGGTTTCTTCACGCGTGTGCGCACGCGCTCGAGTTTCCCCAACCTTTCGGTGACAACTGGGATGCCTTCGCCGACTGCATGCAGGATCTCTCGTGGCATCCTGCGAGGGCTTATGCGATCCATCTGCAGGCCGCATCGCATTTTGCGCGCAGCGCGCCGCAAGACTATGCGACCGCGATCGAAATTCTGCGCTACGCGGCCGACTACTGGATGGGACGCGGCACGGGATTCTTCGTGCTGGTCGATGACGCAGCCGAACTCCCCGCTTTCGCGCCATGACGCTGCCGGCATACAAGCTGCCCGTTTCCGTGCTGGTCGTAATTCACACGCCGGAACTCGAGGTGCTCCTGCTCGAGCGCGCCGACCGTCCCGGTTTCTGGCAGTCGGTAACGGGGAGCCAGAACGAAGGCGAAACGCTGGAGCAGACGGCGGTGCGCGAGGTGCGTGAAGAGATCGGTCTCGATGCGTCACGCTATCCGCTCACCGACTGGCGCAAGCAGAACCAGTATGAGATCTACCGCCGCTGGCGCAGCCGCTACGCGGCCGGCGTCACCCACAACACCGAGCACGTCTTCAGCCTGCTTCTGCCGGAAAGGCTGCCCATCTCGCTCGAGCCGCGCGAGCATCTCGGCTACGAATGGCTGCCGTGGCGCGCGGCGGCCGACAAGGTGTTTTCGTGGAGCAATGCAGAAGCGATACGCGCACTGCCGCAGCGCGCAATGATCGCAACCGCGAAGTCCACCATGTAGATCGCTCTTGATATCGCGGGATTGCGCCCCAATAACCATGAGTAGGCTGCGGAAATGGCGCGTCGCGTGGCAGCTTCAGGCTGGATTTTTTGCCACACTATGGTAATGTTTCAGACTTTCATTTTTTGACGGACGCAGCGCATGGAAGTGAGCACCATCACGTTCGAGCGTTTCAAGCCGCTGGCCGACGAGGACTGCCAGTCGCGCATCGTCGCGGCCCGCAGCAAGCTGGGCAAGCGCGCCGTCATACTGGGACACCACTATCAGCGCGCCGACGTCTACCGGCACGCGGACCTCACCGGCGACTCGCTCAAGCTCTCGAAGCTCGCCGCGCAGACCGATGCGCAGTACATCGTGTTCTGCGGCGTGCACTTCATGGCGGAAGTCGCCGACATCCTGTCGAAGCCCGAGCAGATCGCGATCCTGCCCGATCTCAACGCCGGCTGCTCGATGGCCGACATGGCGAATCTCTCCAAGGTCGAGCGCGCCTGGCGCGAACTGAAGCAGGTGCTCGACCCGGACCAGCACGTGACGCCGGTCACCTACATCAACAGCGCCGCCGACCTGAAGGCCTTCTGCGGCGAGCATGGCGGCATCGTCTGCACCTCCAGCAATGCACGCCAGATTCTCGACTGGAGCTTCGCCCGCCGCGAGAAAGTGCTGTTCTTCCCGGACCAGCACCTCGGGCGCTGGACCGGCTACCTCATGGACATCCCGCTGTCCGAGATGCTGGTGTGGGATCCGGACGAAGAGATGGGCGGGCTCACCCCGCAGCAGATCAAGATGGCGAAGATCCTGCTGTGGAAAGGTCACTGCTCGGTGCACCAGATGTTCCAGGCGCAGCACATCCTGCGCTGGCGCCAGCAGCATCCGGGCGGCATGGTGATCAGCCATCCGGAGTGCAATTTCGAGGTGTGCAAGCTTTCCGACTACGTCGGCTCGACCGATTACATCATCAGGACCATTGCAGCGAGCGCCCCCGGCACGCGCTGGCTGGTCGGCACCGAACTCAATCTGGTGAACCGCATCGCGGAAGAGTACAAGCCGCAGGGCAAGATGGTGCAGTTCATGGCGCCGACCGTGTGCATGTGCTCCACCATGCAGCGCATCGATCCCCAGCACCTCGCGTGGGCGCTCGAAAACCTGGTCGATGGCAAGGTCGTAAACCAGATCAAGGTTCCCGCGCACGAGGCGAAGCTCGCGCGGATCGCGCTCGACCGCATGCTCGCGGTATCCTGACTTTCATCTGCCGCCACGCGGCGCATACTCCTGAAGCAGGCTCGCGCCGCCGCGGCGGCGGCGCGCCCTCGCGCCCGGCTCCCTTACAATAGGCCGGCTGTCCGGCAGCGCCGGGCTCCAGGCTGGCGTCGATCGTGAAACAAAACCTGCGCGTCGCAACCTACAACATCCACAAGGGCTTGTCCTTCTTCAAGCGCCGCACGGTGATACACGAGCTGCGCGAACGGCTGCGGGCGCTCGACGTGGACGTTGTGTTCCTGCAGGAGGTGCTCGGCACGCACGACCGCTACGCGCAGCGCCACGACAACTGGCCCGCTGCCCCGCAGTACGAGTTTCTGGCAGACACGGTGTGGCAGCAGTACGCCTACGGCCGCAACGCCGTGTACGATGCCGGGCACCACGGCAACGCCGTTCTCTCGCGGTTTCCCATCGCGCGCTGGGACAATCAGGATGTCTCGACCCATCGCTTCGAGCGCCGCGGGCTGCTCCACTGCGAGATCGGCATTCCGGACTGGAGCGAGCCGCTGCACTGCATCTGCGTGCATCTGGGACTTTTCGCGCGCGGGCGCAGCCGCCAGCTCGAGTGGCTGCGCCAGCGCATCGAAAAGCTGGTGCCGGCCGAAGCGCCGCTGATCGTCGCCGGCGACTTCAACGACTGGCACTGGCGGCACAAGGCGACGCACGAGCTGGCGCAGCCGCTCAACATGCACGAGGTGTTCGAGGTGGTGCACGGCGCACCCGCGCGCACCTTCCCCGCCGTGCTGCCCGTATTCCGGCTCGATCGCATCTACGTGCGCGGCTTCCGCATCGGTTTCGCGCACGCGCATCACGGCAACGTGTGGGCGCGCATATCGGACCACGCCGTGCTCACCACGGTCCTCGAACGGATATGAGCGAGTTCGTCGACGGCAACCGGATCACGCTGCTCACCCGGGGCCTCGAGTATTTTCCGCAGCTGGAGGCGGCCTGCGACGAGGCCCGGCACGAGATCCACATCGAGGCCTACATATTCGACGAGGATCAGTCCGGGCAGCGCATCGGGGCGGCACTGAAGCGCGCGGCGCAGCGCGGCGTCAAGACCCACGTGCTGGCGGATGGATACGGTTCCAAGCGCCTGAGCCGCGGGTTCATAAAGGATCTCGAGCGCGCCGGCGTGCGTTTTCTGGTCTACCGGCAGGAGCGCACGCCGCTTTTCATGGGGCGCCGCCGCCTGCGTCGCATGCATCGCAAGGTGGCGGTGATCGACGCTCGGGTCGCCTTCATCGGCGGCATCAACATCATCGATGACATGCATACCCCGGGCCACACGCCGCCGCGCGTCGATTATGCGGTGCGGGTGGAAGGGCCGTTGCTCGCGCGCATCTACCCGGCGGTCAAGCGCTTGTGGGCCCTCGTCGAATTCCTGCAGCTCGGAGCCGACTGGCACAACGCGCACGCGCTACAGCCGGATGGCGCGGCGCGGGGCGCCCAGCGGGCGGCGTTCGTGATCCGCGACAATCTTCGACACCGGCGCGACATCGAGGATGCATACCTGGAGGCGATAGCCGGCGCGCGCTCAGAGATCATCATCGCCAACGCTTACTTCTTTCCGGGCATCAGTTTCCGCCGGGCGCTGTCCGATGCAGCGGCACGCGGGGTGCGGGTGACGCTGCTGCTGCAGGGACGCGTGGAATACGTGCTGCTGCATTACGCCTCGCGCGCGCTCTACGGCGCGCTGCTCGACGCCGGAATCTGCATCACCGAATATCACAAGAGCTTCCTCCATGCCAAGGTCGCGGTGATCGACGGCGAATGGGCCACGGTGGGCTCCTCGAACATCGATCCCTTCAGCCTGCTGCTCGCGCGCGAGGCCAACGTGGTGGTGCAGGACCGGGCGTTCGCCGGAGAACTGCGGGCGAGGCTCATCACGGCGATGGCCGAAGGCGCGCGCGAGGTGCAGCCGGAGAACTGGCGGCAGCAGCCGCTGCCGGTGCGCGTCGCAACGTGGACCGCCTACGGTGTCGCGCGGCTGCTGACCGGTGTCTTCGCATACGGGCGGGCGGGCGAATTCAACTGATCCGGCGACTGTCGCGCAGCACGCGCGTCGCACTTAAAATACGGTCACCCTCGATGAATCCTCATTCCACAGCTCTTCCACGCTCCACTGCATCGTCCCGCGCCGGCCGCCGCACCCGCGAGTGGCGCGTCGTGCCGATGCTCCTGCCTTATCTGTGGGAGTTCAAGTGGCGCGTGGTGGTGGCGCTCGCGTTTCTCACCATAGCGAAGCTCGCCAACGTCGGCGTGCCGCTGGTATTGAAGGAGGTCGTCGACTCGCTGGATCCGACCCGCGCGGTGCTGGTGCTGCCGCTCGCGCTGCTGGTCGCGTACGGCGTGCTGCGGCTCTCCACCACGCTGTTCGCCGAGTTGCGGGACGTCGTGTTCGTGCGCGTCACGCAGCGCGCCATCCGCCGCATCGCCCTCACGGTATTCGGCCATCTCCACAGCCTGTCGCTGCGGTTCCATCTCGAGCGCCAGACCGGGGGCGTGTCGCGCGACATCGAACGCGGCACGCGCGGGATTTCGACGCTGCTCTCGTACATGCTGTTCTCGATCATCCCGGTCGTGCTGGAGTTCACGCTGGTGGCGGCGGTGCTCTTCGCCAAGTTCGACTGGCGCTTCGTCGCCGTCACCTTTGTCGCCATCGCGCTCTACATCCTCTTCACCGTGGCGATCACCGAGTGGCGCATGGAGATCCGGCGCCGCGCCAACGAACTCGACTCGAAAGCCAACACCCGCGCCATCGACAGCCTGCTCAACTACGAGACCGTGAAGTACTTCAACAACGAGCGCTACGAGGCGCGGCGCTACGACGAGAACCTCAAGATGTACGAGTCGGCCGCGGTCAAGAACGAAGCCTCGCTCGGGCTGCTCAACATCGGGCAGAGCTTCGTCATCGCCATCGCGGTGACCATCCTGATGGTACTGGCCGCACAAGGCGTGGTCGGCCAGACCCTCACGCTGGGCGATCTCGTGCTGATCAACGGGCTGCTCATCCAGCTCTACATCCCGCTCAACTTCCTCGGCATGGTGTACCGCGAGATCAAGCAGGCGCTGATCGACATGGACCGCATGTTCCGGCTGCTGGAGGAAAACCGCGAGATCGAGGACGGCCCCGAGGCGGCGCCGCTGCCTGAAGGCCCGGCTTCGATCCGCTTCGAGCGCGTCGATTTCAGCTACGAGCCGCAGCGCCAGATATTGCACGAGGTGAGCTTCGAGGTGCCCGCGGGCAGCAAGGTGGCGGCAGTGGGGGCGAGCGGTTCCGGAAAGTCCACCCTCGCGCGGCTGCTGTTCCGCTTCTACGATGTCACAGGAGGACGCATCCTCGTGAACGACGTCGACATCCGCGCCATCAGGCAGGCGAGCCTGCGCGCCGCGATCGGCATCGTGCCGCAGGATACGGTGCTCTTCAACGACACCATCTACTACAACATCCAGTACGGGCGGCCGGACGCCGCGCAGGACGAAGCATACGCGGCGGCGCAGGCTGCACACATCCATCACTTCATCGTCGGCCTGCCGGAAGGTTACGAGACGCGGGTGGGCGAGCGCGGGCTCAAGCTGTCGGGAGGCGAGAAGCAGCGTGTCGCCATCGCGCGCGCGCTGCTCAAGCAGCCGCGCATCCTGATTTTCGACGAAGCGACCTCGGCCCTCGATTCCAAATCGGAGCAGGCAATCCAAGCCGAGCTCGACCGCATCGCGCACGGGCACACCACGCTGGTCATCGCGCACCGGCTGTCCACCATCATGGACGCCGACCAGATCCTCGTGATGGATCACGGGCGTATCGTGGAGCGCGGCACGCACCAGGCGCTGCTCGCTCAGGAGGGCGTCTACGCGCAGATGTGGGCGCTGCAGCAGCAGGAGGAGGACGCCGAGCGCGACACCAAAGAGGCGCTCGCGCGTCTCGCGGCCGTTTAGTGCCCCACCTGCGCCGGCGGCGTCAACTCATACGGGCGGCGCGGGGGAACGAGATCTGCACCGTGGTGCCCACGCCGTTCGGGCCGGAATCGAGCGCGATCTCGGCGTTGTGGCTCTGCGCAATCTCGCGCACGATGGCGAGCCCCAGACCGCAGCCCTCGCTGCCCGTTTCCAGCACCCGATAGAAACGCTCGAAAACGCGCTCGCGCTCCGCGGCCGGGATGCCGGGCCCGGTATCTTCCACCGCCAGCTTGACGACGCTCGTGTCGGGCGCCACGCGGACGGTGACCTGTCCCCCGTCCTGCGTGTAGCGCAGCGCGTTGTCGAGCACGTTGTTGAGCATTTCTTTCAGCAGGAATGCATTGCCGTCGATGGTCGCGGCGGCATCCGGCGCGTCGAAGCCGAGATCGATATCGCGCGCGATCGCCCGCGGCACCCATTCCATGGTGGTCTCGCGCGCCAGCGTGGCGAGATCGAGCGGCTGCGTGGCGTGCTCGCGTTTCTCCCCCGGCTCGGCGCGCGCGAGCGACAGCAGCTGATTGACCAGCCGGGTCGTGTTTTCGGTGGCGGTGTGCAGCTGACGCAACGTCGCTTCCAGGTCCTGCGATTTAGAATTGCGCAGTGCGAGCTCGGTCTGCGTCTTGATTCCGGCGAGCGGCGTGCGCAACTGGTGGGCGGCGTCCGCGATGAAGCGCTGCTGTGCAGCGAGCACCGCGCTCAGGCGCGCGAGCAGTCCGTTCATCGCGTTGATGAGCGGCTGCAGCTCCTGCGGCGCCTGGGCTGCCGAGAGCGCGGAAAGATCGCGGTGCGAGCGCGACTCGACCTCGGAACGCAGCTTCGCGAGCGGCCGCAGGCCGCGCGCGATCCCGTACCACACGGCCAGCGTCGCGGCCAATATCAGCAGTCCCTGCGGCACGACCATGCCCAGCATGATCTGGCGCGCCGAGTCGCCGCGCACCGTCAACCGCTCGGCAACGTGGATCATCACGGCCCCGCGCCCCGTGCCGGGCTCCACCGGCACGCGCACCGCGACGGCCCGTATCTCGCGGCCGCGGTAGAGGTCCTCGTAGTAACGGACCCGGTCGGTGGACGGATCGGCGAGTGCCGGCAGATCGGGCTCACCGCTGATGTACTCGTTGTTGGGGCCGATGACGAGGTAATAGAGCCGGTCATACTCCCGCGATTGCAACATCTGCAAAGCCACGTCCGGCAGATCGATGTAAATCTGGTTCTCGACGTGCTTGATGTTGCGGCCGATGTCGAGCGCGGCCTCGAGCAGCTGGCGGTCGTACGCGAGATTTACGAAACGCTTGGCGATGTCGTAGTCGACCAGCGTGCTGAGCAGCCACAGCACGAGCAGCGGAACGGCGAGCCAGCCGATCAGCTGGCTGCGCAGCGTCCTAGTCCGGCGCATTCGGCGCTTTTTCCAGCAGGTAACCGAGTCCTCGTATGGTGCGGATCACCACGCCGGCGGGCTCGAGCTTGCGGCGCAGGCGATGCACGTAGACCTCGATCGCGTTTGCGCCGACTTCCTCGTCCCAGCCGTAGAGCTGCTCGGCGAGCTGCTCCTTGTTGACGACGCGGCCGCTGCGGTGCATCAGCACTTCGAGCACGCCCAGCTCGCGCGCCGACAGATCGAGCGGGGCGCCGTTCAGCGTGGCGCGGCGCCCGGCGGTGTCGAGGCGCAGCGCCCCGTGCGCCAGGACCGAACCGCCGCCGGACTGCCCGCGGCGGATCAATGCCCGCACGCGCGCCTCGAGTTCGGGCAGATCAAAGGGTTTCGTGAGGTAGTCGTCGGCGCCGAGATCGAGCCCGCGCACCCGGTCGTCGAGCGCGTCGCGCGCGGTCAGCACCAGCACGGGCACCTTGGATCCGCGGTGCCGCAGCCGCCGCAGCACCTCAAAGCCGTCGAGGCGCGGCAATCCGAGGTCGAGGATGACGAGATCGTAATTTTGCGCCAGCAGCACGTGATCGGCCTGGTCGCCGGTCCTGACGCAATCGACCGCGTAGTCCGACTGGTGCAACGAGCGGGTGAGCCCGTCCGCCAGCACGGGGTCGTCTTCGGCGATCAGTATGCGCATGGTCTGGTGTACCTCCTGGAGCGACGCCTAGTTTACCGAATTGGCCGAGTAAGCCCTGCGTAAGCGGACCCTGCTAAAACAGCAGCGTCGAACTGCCGTGGCATTGGCGGTCAGACATGCAGTAGCTCGTGGTTCTTTTCCTCCTCGGAGGTGTGTGCGGCGCGCGGTCGCATTCGTGATGCCGAAGTCAGCCTCCTTACGCTCCGCCCGGTGAACCCGGTGCGGAGTTTTTTTTCGTAAGTTTGGCGTAAGGCGCGGTTGTTATGGTCACTTTCCAGTGGAGCGGCTTGCGCTCCGAATGTGTTCTTTCCTCCTCGGAGGCCTGGCAGTAGCAGTCGTCTGTGCTGAGCGGACGGTTGCATTGGCCTCTTTCAACTCCGCCGGGGCAACCCACACTGCCCCGAGCGGAGATTTTTTTGAGGCCGTGCGCCGAACGGCCGGTACCTCCCGCGCACCGCCCGTCTTCCGCCACCGTTACCCTTTTACCCTAACTGAGTAAGAATGTTCTTGAAAATCCGCAGCTAACCCGGTATTTTTACGGGGCCTGATGGGAGGCGCGAGGGAGCCGCGCCCGAATAATGACCAAGAAGGAGGGCGCTCTGAACCGGTTACTGATCGCGCTGATCGCCTGCCTCGTGTGGACGCACGGGGAGGCGGCCCAGCAACAGCGCAAGAAACAGCCGCGGCCGGCCGCCGCGGTTGCGGCCTCGGACAGCGTCACCGACCTGTCCAGCCTCAAGTCCTCGTCGGTCATGGTGATGCGGCAGGACGACGACAGCCTGCTCTATGCCAGGAATACCAACGCCGTGGTGCCGATCGCCTCGATCACCAAGCTCATGACCGCGATGGTGGTGCTCGATGCCACGCTGCCGCTCGATGAATACGTCATCATCACCACCGACGACATCGACGATATCAAGGGCACGCGCTCGCGTCTCAAGGTCGGAAGCCGCCTCACGCGCGACGATCTGCTGCGGCTCGCGCTGATGGCGTCGGAAAACCGGGCGGCAGCCGCGTTGACGCGCGCGTATCCCGGCGGCACGACCGCCTTCGTCGCCGCGATGAACGAAAAGGCGATGGAACTCGGCATGTACCGCTCGCGGTTCGTGGACGGCACCGGCCTGTCCAGCGAAAACGTCTCCACCGCGCGCGATCTCGCCACGATGGTCAAGGGCGCCTACCAGTATCCGCTCATCCGCGAATACAGCACCGAAACCGCCCACACCGTCATGCTGTCCAACGGTCGCAGTTTGCAGTACCGCAATTCCAATCGCCTGGTGCAGAACCCGGACTGGCACATCGGCCTGTCGAAGACCGGCTATATCAGCGAGGCGGGGCGCTGCCTCGTGATGCAGACGGTGATCTCCGCGACGCCGCTCATCATCGTGCTGCTCGACTCGTGGGGGCGGCTCACGCGCATCGGCGACGCGAATCGCATACGCAAGTGGATCGAAGTGAACGGCCTGCGCCCGGTCTCGACGCGGCCGGAAAGCTGATCCGCGGCGCGCAGCCGCGCCGAGTTCCAGTTCCCGTTTTGCTTTTTTTGGGGGCTTTCATTCCCGCTGGTTTTATTAAGGGGGCCTTCGTTCCCGCTTTTTTGGGGGGCCTTCGTTCCCGCTTTTACATGCGCGCCTCCTTTTCTTTTCACGATCTCAAGCCGGACACCGGCAGCTTTGCCGAAGAGGTGATCGCGGGGCTCTCGCAGCCGCAGAAGGCGCTCAGTCCCAAGTACTTCTACGATGAACGGGGCAGTGCGCTGTTCGAGCGGATCTGCGAGCTGCCCGAGTACTACCCGACGCGCACGGAGATGGCGCTCATGCACGTGCACGCGCGCGAGATGGCGCGTCTCCTCGGTCCGGAGTACCTGTTGGTGGAGTACGGCAGCGGTTCCGGACAGAAGACATTGCAGCTGATCGAGCATCTCGAGCCGGCGGCCTACATGCCGATCGACATTTCGGGCGTGCAGCTGCGCAACTTCGCGGCAAGGCTGGCAGCGCGATTCCCGCAAGTCCGTGTCGCTGCCGTGTGCGCCGACTATACGCGGGACTTCGAATTGCCCGATGTCGCGGGGCTACGAGCCCGCAGGCGTGCCGCCTACTTTCCCGGCTCCACCATAGGCAATTTCACCATCGACGAAGCGCGCGAATTTCTGCGGCGCGCGTGCCGGATGGTGATGCCCGGCGGTGCGATGCTGATCGGTGTCGATCTCAAGAAGTCCGAGGCGCTGCTCAACGCCGCCTACAACGATACGCAGGGCGTGACGGCCGCCTTCAATCTGAACCTGCTCGCACGCATCAACCGCGAGCTGGGCGCGGATTTCGAACTCGCCGCGTACCGCCACCATGCGTTCTACAACACGCGCGACGGTCGCATCGAGATGCACCTCGTCAGCCTGAAGGCGCAGACCGTCTCGGTCGCCGGACGGAACTTCAGCTTTCGCCGCGACGAGACGATACACACCGAAAACTCGTACAAGTATTCAATCCAGGAGTTCGCGAGGCTGGCGGGCGAGGCCGGCTTCCGAGCCGAACGCTGCTGGATCGACCCCGACGGGCTGTTCTCCGTCCATTACCTCGTCGCGCCGCGTGCACAGGCAGAAGAGTCGCGCTAAAAGAGGAGCTGTCCACCGAAGCGGCGGCCGATTGCTACAATCCCCACATCCACATTGCGTGGCCTCGGGGAGCAAACAATGGAAAAACTGTCCAGAGCGCTGATCGCAGCCGCCGCATTGGGACTGGGGACGCACGCGGCTGCCCAGGCTTATCCGACGAAACCGATCCGCTTCATCGTCGGCGTGCCGCCCGGCGGCGCGGCGGATTTCACCGCGCGCATCGTCGCGCAGCGGCTCACCGACAGCCTCGGGCAGAATCTCGTGGTGGAGAACCGCGGCGGCGCCGGCGGCACGATCGCCTCCGATATCACCGCGAAGGCCGCGGCCGAGGGCTACACGCTGCTGTGGTCGTCCTCCACGACGCACGGCGTCGGCCCGGTGCTCTACGCCCGGCTGCCGTACGATGCGCTGAAGAGCTTCACGCACATCGGGCTCGCGACGAGCCTGCCGATGTATGTGGCTGCGCACGGCGCGCTGCCGGTGAAGGGCGTGAAGGAACTGATCGCGCTCGCGAAGTCGAAGCCGAGCAGCCTGCACTTCTATTCCTCGGGAAGCGGTGGCATGCCGCACCTTGTGGGCGAGATGTTCAAGACGGCGACCGGCGCGCCGATCGTGCACGTGCCGTACAAGGGCAGCGGCCCCGGCGTCGTGGAGCTCGCCGGCGGCAACGTGCAGCTCGGATTCGATTCGCTGCCGTCGATCTTCCCCCACGTTCAGTCGGGACGGATCAAGCTGCTCGCGACCGTGGGCAAGGCCCGCTCCACGAAATATCCGGAACTCCCAAGCCTCGCCGAAATCGGTTATCCGCAGGTGGACGGGAAAGTCTGGTACGGCATCTCGGGGCCGGCCGGAATCCCGAAGGCCGTGGTGACGCGCATCAGCGCCGATCTCAGAAAAATTCTCGACACGGCGGACGTGAAAGAACGCTTCGGCCAGCAGGGTGCGGATTCGACATTCCTCAGTCCCGACGAGTTCGTCGCTTTTCTCAAGGCGGAGTGGGCCAAGTGGGGCCCGGTCGTGAAGGCTACCGGCGCCAAAGTGGACTGACGGGTGCTTCGTTCACACCGCATTCCAGTATCCCGGGCGAGCGACCCGTACTCCGGGCCGCATCTTTTCGGATGCAAGTCGCATCGAAATGCGGACGGAACCTCACCCCAGGCGGAAAGCACTAATGGCTATCAAGGGCTTACGAGCCTCAAAAGCGCAACGCGAGGAAATGCGACTATCCCAGGATGCGAATGTCGCGGGCCAGGCGAATTTCAACCGTCCCGTGCTTTTTGACTGTGCCGCTGGCGCCGGGCAGCCTCTTGGCCTTCGCTATGCAAAGGTCTAGTATCAGCCTCGAAGCTCGTCCATAGCGTCACGCTGATCCCGAGGGTTAACCGTCTGTCGGCGCTCATGCCGGGGAAAAGAATGCAGCGGCCGCAGCACTTTCGCTCCGGATTCGACGGAGCTCCGGTATGCCACTACGGCGTTTAGGTATGACCGTCCCCGATGTCTCTCGTGCGGCAGGTTTCCACGAGGCGCAACAGTACCGACTCGATGCGCGGATCGTACAGTTGCGCGAGGCTCAGCGCCTGCTCGAGCAATCGCTTGAACGCTATGCGCATCTCTACGAGTTCTCGCCGATCGGCTACGTGAGCATGGATGAGAACGGATGCGTGCGCGTGCTCAATCTTGCGGCTGCGGAGCTCCTCGGCGCCGACCGGGCCCGCGTGGTCGGACAATCGCTGGCGCAATTCGTGGACGAAGCGAGTCTTCAGCGTTTCGCGGCCCATCTCAAGACATGCCTTGCCGGATTGTCGCGGGTGAAGAGTGAACTCAGCCTGACAGCAGCCAATGGCGTCCGGGAGGTCGAGCTGATCAGTGTTTGCTCAGACAGCGACGCTTCCGAGGGTACGCTGTTCCGTACTGCCATCATCGACATAACCGATCGCAAGCGCAGCGCCGAGGCGCTGCGCGAAAACGAAGCAAAGCTGCGCTGGCTGATCGACAACATGCCGGCCGTGCTGTGGATTCGCGACGAGCACGGCAGCCCGCGCTACGTCAGCGCGAATATCTCGCATGTCCTCGGATTCGCCGAGCACGAAATCCGGTCGGGCGGTGCGAGCTTCTGGTCCGCGAACATTCATCCCGACGATCGCGAACGCGTGAATACCGCGTACGCACGCATGATCAATACCCCGGAGACGGGCGGGCCGGCGGCTTACGACATCGAGTACCGCAGGCAAACCAGGGATGGCCATTGGGTTTGGGTGGTGGATCGCGGCATGTCGGTTTCCGAGGAAAACGGCGTGCGCTACGCAAGCGGAATGTTCTGGGACACGAGCCGCCGCAAGCGCATGCAGGAGCAGTTGCGCGAAAGCGAGGAGCGTTTCCGCCTGCTGGCGGAGAACATCGACGACGTGTTCTTCCTCACCGATCTCGACGGCAGCCGCGTCTACTATGTAAGCCCGACTTTCGAGAGGGTCTGGGGCTTTTCGAGGGATCGGCTTTACCGCGATCCGGCGTCATGGCTGGAATTGGTTCACGAGGATGACAGCAAACGGGTGCAGCGCGCTGTTCGCGCGCGCCGCCCGGACACGCCTTATGACATCGAGTTCCGCATCAGACGGACCGACGGCGCAGTGCGCTGGATACGGCTGCGCGGTTTCCCGATAGGCGAGGTTTCCGGCCGCGTGTACCGGGTGGCCGGCATTGCGGTGGATGTCACGGCGCGCAAGGAGGTCGCGGAGTCGCTGCTGCGCTCGCATGAGCAGATGCGCGCGCACGCGCTGCATCTTCAGTCGGCTCGCGAAGAGGAGCGCAAGCACATCGCGCGCGAGATTCATGACGAGCTGGGGGCACTGTTGCTTGCCATCAAGATGGATGCGGAAGCGTGTCGCAAGGGGTGCCCGGTCACCGCGCACTCCGAGACCATGCAGCGGCTGATAGGCCGCATCGACACCGCCATCGATTCGATGCGGCGCATCGCGACGGATCTCCGGCCCAGCATACTGGATCACCTGGGCGTCCTGGCGGCGGTGGAGTGGGAGGCGCAGGACATCGAGCGCCGGACTGGCATCGAGTGCGTGGTGGAGACCGATCCGGATAAGGAAGACCTCGATATTGCGCCGGAGCCGGCCACCGCGATTTTCCGCATCGTCCAGGAGGCGCTCGCAAATGTCGTGCGCCACAGCGGCGCCACGAAGGTGAAAATCGCGCTGCGCGAGGAGGGCGGCAACGTAAGGCTGCAAATCACCGACAACGGCCGGGGAATCAGGCTCGAGAGCCGCCCGGGGGCCCGCCGTTGGGGGCTGGTCGGCATGGCGGAGCGCGTGAACGCGTTCAACGGCAAGTTCGGGATAGATGCCGTCGCACCGCACGGAACCGTGATCACGGCCACGATTCCGGCGCGGTCGCCGCTTGCGGGAAGGAAACTTCGGCCTCGGCTGTAGGACAAATCCTGACGTTCCTGCGGCTGCCGCTTCTGTTAATCTAACTGCGTCGGGGTCGTGCGCAGCCGCCCGTCATGTGCGACCGACCGGATGATCGTCGGCTTACCTGGGTGACTGAAATGGTCGTGCAGCAGAACGCCCGTTCCGAAGCGCCGGCTGGCAACGGCGTCCGCGTGCTCATCGTGGATGATCATGCCATCGTGCGCGAGGGCCTGAAAAGAATCCTGGCCGACGCACCGGACCTCACCGTGGCGGGGGAGGCGGCCACGGGCACCGACGCGATCAGGATGGTGAAGGAGCAGAGCTGGGACGTGATGCTGCTCGACATCTCGATGCCCGGGCCGAACGGTCTCGAGGTGCTGCGCGTGGTGAAGGACCATTCGCCCAAGATGCCGGTCCTCATCCTGACCATGTACCCCGAGGATCAATACGCGGTGCGCATGCTCAAGGCGGGGGCGGCGGGCTATCTCACGAAAGAGGGCGCGCCGGCGCAACTCGTGAGCGCGATACGGAAGGTGGCGTCCGGCGGCAAGTACATCAGCCCGGCGGTCGCGGAGAAGCTCGCGTGGGAGCTGGAGCGCAAGCGGCAACCGGCGACGCACGAAGACCTGTCGAACCGCGAGTTCGAGATACTGCGCCTCATCGCCTCGGGGAAGACGGTGTCGCAGATTGCGCAGGACCTGCACCTCAGCGTGAAAACGGTGAGCACCTACCGCATGCGCCTCCTCGTCAAACTCAACATGAAGAGCAACGCCGAACTTACTCATTACGCGATCAAAGGCGGTCTGGTGGACTGACCGCCGGCGCGGCATCCCGGCCGCGTCGTCTTCCCGAGTCGGTTTTATCCCTGCAGGCGATTCAGCGTCGGACCGGCATTCCGCTGCGGCAGGCGGCTCCGTGTTTTCAGTGAACGTCATGGAGCGGGCAGTGCGGGCAGACCAACGTCGTCACCGCGGACAGTCACGCGATCGTGCGCGAGGGCGGTTGAGCCGCGATATCCGCCCCGGCGCCGCATTTCAATGACAGGTCTTGCGCCAGGACGCCATCCGCCGGCGTTTCCACAATACGAACATATCACATCGCACGTCCCGAAAGCCCGTCCCAGCGGCTGAGAGATAGCGCTGTCGCCCCGCTATCCATGATACGGACTGCCGACGTTGAAACAGCGCGGCGAATGGTAAAATCGCGCACCGCTTTCAGCTGCGTTTTCCCGCCCCGCTTTCCGGATGGCGATATACCTCATCGTACTGATGTGCCTGTTGAGCCACTGCGGCTTCGGGGGCAGCCGCGTCGTGATCACGCTGTACGCGCTGCAGCTCGGCGCGAACCAGTTCACGGTGGGGTTGCTGATGGCGCTCTACGCGCTGGTGCCGATGGTGTTCGCCGTCGCGATCGGGCGGCTGGCCGACCGGGTCGGGGCGCGCCTGCCGATGCTGCTCGGCACGACCGGAGTCGCAGTGGCGCTGCTGCTTCCGCCGCTCCTCCCGGGAAGCCTCGCGACGCTGTACGTTTCCGCGCTGCTACTCGGGTCTTCTTTTCACTTTTTTTTCGTGACGGTTACCGGGATCGCGGGCGGTATCGGCGGCGCTGAAAACCGGGCGCGCAATTACGCGCTGGTCAGCATGGGGTTCGCGGCGGCCGGTTTCGTCGGCCCCACTTCCGCCGGTTTCGCCATCGATCATTTCGGGCATCTGCCGACTTTTGTCATGCTGTCGGGCTTCATGATCGTGCCGATGGCGCTGCTGTGGCTGAAGCCGGGGTTCCTGCCACGCGCCGTCAAAGGCGAGGAGGAGGCGGGCGAGCGGCGGCTGCTCGATCTCTGGCATACGCCGGTGCTGCGCAACACCTTCATCGCGAGCGGCATCATTTCCTCGGCGTGGGACCTGTTTCAGTTCTACATGCCGGTGTACGGCCATTCCATCGGGCTCTCGGCGTCCGCCATCGGCATCATACTGGGCGTCTTTGCCGCGGCGACGTTCGTGATCAGGATCGTGCTGCCCTGGCTCGTGAAGCGGCTTCCCGAGACGCGCATCCTGACCTACGCCATTTTTGTCGCGGCATGCGCGTTTGCGCTGATGCCGTTCTTCGAGAATGCGGTTGCGCTCGCCGCCTGCGGCTTTCTACTGGGGCTGGGCGTGGGCTGCGGGCAGCCGATGTCGATGTCGCTCATCTACGCCGCCGCGCCGCTTGGCCGCGCCTCCGAAGCAGCGGGGCTGCGGGTGATGGTGAACAACGTCACCCATCTCGTAATTCCGCTGCTCTTCGGGAGCGTCGGGACCGCGTTCGGCTATATGCCGGTGTTCCTGTCCAACTCCGCGCTGCTTACCGCGGGCGGGTTCCTGATGCGTCGCCAGCCGGCGTAAACCGGGGCCGGAAACCGTGGTCTGTCCCCGGTTTACGCAACGCGCACCGGCCCGATCCGAAACCGGAATTTGCCCGGACGCGAGATTGTCGTCGCCGCGAGACGCGGTCTGCGAGACCCGAACAGCGGCGTGAAGGCCCGGCAGGTGTCGGGCAGTTGCGACGGTTTCACGATATGCCGCCGAGTCTGCTCGTTCCCATCATGAATAAGGCGTTGCTCTGCATGAATTCTCTCCATCCATCCCGTACGGCACGGCGCTTGCTCCGCTCACGAGCGGGTGCGACATGCACGACCGGTTTTCGTCGAATTTTCCTCCCCGCAAAGTGGCGCGGGCGGGCTCTGTCCAGCCCGCGGCGCGTGTGTTCCCGCTGTGGCCGGAGCGCTGGCACGTCGTGTTCGACGAAGGCGAGCATCCTTTGTGGATTTCGCCGGGGGCAGCCCCTTTTTACAAACGCTGCCTGAGCCATCTCATTTCCGATCCCGCCACGACCCTGCGCACGCGGGCGCTGCTGCAGCTCCACCGCGTCTTTCCCCGTGCCGGGATCCTTACCGAAATCCGGTTGCCGCGGGCGCTGCGCCGGATGCTGTCGTTCGAATTCGCGCTGCGCGGCCTGTGGCGCGCGGCGATACGCATCGGACCCGCCGGCCCGCGACAAAAGGCCTCGGTCGTGATCGCGACCGATTCCGGCGAAGACATCGCGTTTGCCGGGGTGGCGATGACGCCCGGGGCGGATTCCCGGATAAGCGCCGAGGTCGAATCGCTTCGCCGCCTGGCAGTCGTGCCGCATCTGGCGGGCCGCGTGCCGCGGCTGCTCGCGGACGGCATCACGCTCGCGGGCCGGCGTTATTTCATCACGACGCTTGCGCCGGGCGCCCGGAGATCCGGTGCGCTGACGCCGGGGCATCTGCGGTTTCTCTCGATGCTCGCGCAGTTGCGTCCGGAGGCGTATACGTTCGGCGTCTCACCGTGCCTGCGGCGGATCGAGCTCATGCTGGCCCGGCTGCAGCTCCGTATCGACCGTGATACCCGGGTCGGCCTGTGGGAAGCGACAAGGGATTGCGCCATTCAGCTTTCCGGCTGGCGGGGACCGTTCGTCACGGCGCACGGCGACTTCACAGCGCGGAATATCTGCGTCGGCCGGGACGAAATCTTCGTCTGCGACTGGGAAAAGGCGCGCAGCGGCGCGAACCCCCTCGCGGATATCCTGAGCTTTCTGTGGAGCGTGCGGCCCGACGCGCTCTCGCGCGCGAGCGCATTCAGCGCGGCGATCGGCGCCGTCGGAGAGCGCATACGCCGCGTCCATCCCGCGTGCACATGGCCCTATGCCGTGGTGGCCGCGCTTGCGCTCGCCTGGCTGATCGAGACAATGCTGCAATACTGTATGGAGAACGAATGTTTCGACGCCGGCGACGCGGTGGTACGCACGCACTCGCGCCTCATCGAGGCGCGCAGCATGTGGCTCGTGCCTTTCTGACCGTGCCCGCGGACCGAGCGGCCCCGTCCGGCTCACGGAGCGGTTCACGAAATGTCATTTTGAGCGGCTAGATTCGGCTTTTTGCGGCATACGCCTTCCGAGGGAAGATGAAGATACAGCCCGTCATTCTGTGCGGCGGCTCCGGCACGCGCCTGTGGCCGCTGTCACGGGAGCAGTATCCGAAGCAGCTGCTCGCGCTGAACGGCGAACTCACACTGCTGCAGGCGACCGCGCGGCGGCTCGAAGGCGTTGCGGCCGAGCACGACGCGCCGCTGGTGGTGTGCAACGAGGAGCATCGTTTCCTCGTCGCCGAGCAGCTGCGCCAGATCGGTGTCGGGACGCGCTCGATCATGCTCGAGCCGATCGGCCGCGGCACGGCACCGGCCCTCACGCTGGCGGCACTCAATGCGGCGGCGAGCGAAGACCCGGTGCTGCTGGCGATGCCCTCCGACCACGCCATCCTCGAGCAACCGGCGTTCCAGTCGGCGGTCGCGTGCGGTGCCGCACTCGCGCAAGAAGGCTACGTCGTGACCTTCGGGGTGCCGCCCACGGCGCCGGAAACGGGTTACGGCTACATCCGTCTCGGCGCGAAGCTGAACGGTGACGCGACGCCGGTCGCGCATCGCATTCATTCGTTCGTGGAAAAACCGGATGCGGCGACGGCGAAGCGCCATTGCGCGTCCGGCCGCTATCTCTGGAACAGCGGCATCTTCGCCATGCGCGCCTCGGTGTGGGTGGACAGCATCACGCGCTACCGGCCCGAGATCGCGGCCGCCTGCGAGCGCGCGCACGCGCTCGGCACGTGGGACGCGGACTTCTACCGCGTGGAGCGCAAGGCGTTCACCGACTGCCCGGCGGATTCCATCGACTATGCGGTGATGGAGCGGCTCGAGGCGGAACCCGCGGGCGCGGCGCCGCGCGCGGCGGTGGTCAGGCTCGAAGCGGGCTGGTCGGACGTCGGCGCGTGGAATGCGCTGTGGGAGATCGGCGTCAAGGACGAAAGCGGCAACGTGATGCACGGCGACGTGTGCGCGGTGGACACCCGTAACGCCCTGGTTATCGCACAGTCGCGCCTCGTGGCATGCGTCGGTGTCGAGGACGTTGTCGTCGTCGAGACCCCGGACGCGGTGATGGTGGCGCGCAAGGACCGCGCGCAGCACGTGAAAGAGGTGGTCGCGCGGCTCAAGCGCGACGGGCGCAAGGAATGCCTCAACCATCGCAAGGTGTACCGGCCGTGGGGCAGCTATGACGGTATCGATTGCGGCACGCGTTTTCAGGTGAAGCGCATCATCGTCAATCCCGGCGCGGCGCTGTCGCTGCAGCTCCACCACCATCGCGCCGAACACTGGGTGGTCGTCCGCGGAACGGCGAAAATCTCGCGTGGCGACGAGGTATTCCTGCTCACCGAGAATCAGTCCGCTTACATTCCCCTCGGCGTGAAGCATCGCCTGGAGAATCCCGGCAAACTGCCGCTGGAGATCATCGAGGTGCAGTCCGGCGCCTACCTCGGCGAGGATGACATCGTGCGCTTCGAGGACGCGTACGGGCGCACCGAAAAGAACCGCCCCATCGGCTGGGCGCCCGCGACTCATGCCGGGCTGCGCCCGAGCCGGCTTGCATCCGAACGGGCGAGCGGCGACGCCGGCGCCGTCAGCGAAAAGCGCACGCAACCTGCCTAGAAAAACAAACGGCGCCGCATCTCGCGACGCCGTTTGCTGCTCACCGCGGGGGGTCTAGAACCGGAACTGGGCGTTGGCCGACACGCGGTTGTAGTCGTAATCCCTGAACAGGATATTGGAATCGCGGTCGCCGCGCTCGAAGGCGAGCGAGAGACGGACGCTGCGGACCGGCGTATAGCCTGCCGCGATGCGCACCCCGTTGAAGGTGTCCTCGCGCCGGATGCCGGCCGTACCGGGGAAGTTGAGGCTCGGATCGCCTTCGTACTCCCGTTTCTCATGTACGTAACGCGCCTCGAACACCAGCTTGGAGGTCGGCGCCCAGCTCGGGCCGATGCTCATGCCGGTGCTGAGGATGTAGCTGGCCGCCGCCTGCTCCAGCGTGCCGAATTCCTCCACTGAGCGAATTTCGCGCCACGCGCTGGCGTTGATGAGCGTCTTGGCGCCCGCTGCCCAGTCCAGGCTGAGCCGCCCGGTAAAGCCGTCGAAATCCCGCCCCGGCACCTCGTCGTGCTCGCGCCGGGTGTAGCCGGCGCGCGCGTTGAACACCGACTTCGGTCCGATGTTCCAGCGCATCACTGCGCTCGTTTCGTATTCGTCGTAGGTATTGGCCACCGTGGTGCCCGGCACGATCGCCTGCCGGTTGTCGTACTCGCCGTGGCTTTGCTTGTACTGCAGGCCGATCGAGTTGTTGAGCGGCGTGACGTAATCGATTCCAACGGTCCCCGACGTGACGCGCAGATCCAGTTCGCTGCGGGTCGCCTCGCTGTGGTCGTAGTTGCGCCAATCCGCACCGCCGCGCACGCGCCAACGCGGTGTCACCATGAAGCCCGCGCTGCCGAAAAAGCGGTCCTCCGTGATCATGTCCTTCAGCGGAGCCTGGATTTCGCCGAGGTCTCCGAGGTAGCGCCGCCGCGAATAGCCCAGATCGCCGCTCAGCCGCGATCCCGCCTGCCAGCGCCAGGTTGCACTGCCGCGATAGTCCACGTGATCGAGCCGGTCGTTGTTGTCGAACGTGAAACTGTCTACGCTTGCATCGATCAGGATGCGCTGCTGGCTGACCGGGAGATCGGCCCTCAGCCCCACGCCAACCCGGAATATCGTGTCCGACTTGTGCGCGCCGGCCGGCACCGCGGCGCTGTCCGAGAGCCGGAAGATATTGTCATCGTGATAAACACCGCCGGAAACGGAAAACCGCACCGGCCGCGGATCGGTCTCGGCCGGGTAGCCGGTGAAACGTCCATCCTCGGGCCACCGGATGTCCTCGATCCGCTCGAAGGCGGTGGCGGCGGACGGCAGGCAAAGCACGGCTGCCATTCCGAGTGTCTTCAAAACTGCGCGCATTAGCGACTCCTCTTGCGGTGCGTCTTATTCTCCCCTTGCGGCCTGTTCACCGCGCTTTCGCAGCACGCGCGATGCCCGGTTGAGTCTGCAGACGCAAATCCTCCCCGAAAGCCGGAAATGAGTAGATGCCATAAATCGGTGCCGATGTCGAGAGTTCGATAGCCGCAGCGCCCGTATTTGTTGCTTATTTGCGACAGCAGATTTGTAAAAAAATCAGGAGGCTCAGTAAGAATGCTCAACCTGCGTCGCCTCCTTATGACAACGCCCTGCCCACGCGGCCGGGCGCGCCGCGGTGCGTATGCTGCAATGCGATGGGCCGGACGCAGCGCGGGATGAAATTGTAAACCGATCATTAAGCGGTGCTTCACGCTGCATCGTGTAGGACTGAGCCGACATTCCGGCGTTACCGATGCTGCGCGCAAGCGCGCTCGGCTGTGATTGGTACGGGTGTTGCTGTAGCCCTTGTAGCTCCCTTGCATCGAGCACGCGCCATCATGAGTTCTCTCGCGACGCAGTTCAGGTCGGTCCGCACCGAATTGCCCATCGTGGCCTTCGTGCGGTTTGCTCTCGCGCCGCTCGCCGCCGTGCTGTCGCTGGCGCTTTGCATGGCGATCTACCTCGTGCCGTTCACGCCGATCTACGCCATCCTTGCGATGGTCACCCTGCTGGTGACGTTGCGCGTATTCGGCGAGCTGCCCCTCACCAACGGCCGTTCGATGCTGGTGCCGGGTCACGGCATCGTCGCCGACTGGGTCACGGTGGCGGGCATGCTGCTGTTCCTGGGATTCCTCACCAAGACGTCGGACCTTTATTCACGCAAGCTGCTCATCACCTGGTTTCTCGTGACGCCGTTCGTGCTGCACGGCGCGCAGGAGTTCGCCCGCAGGCTGCTCTACCGCTTCCTGTCCACCAGCGTGATCGCACGCCGCAAGGTCATCGTCGGCCTCAACGAGATGGGCATAGAACTCGCCCGCGAGATCGCGGAGGACCCGTGCCGGGGCGTAGTGAGAGGCTTCTTCGACGACCGCAACGACGGGCGCGTCCGCCCGGCCCACTCCCACCGCGTACTAGGTAGTGTGGAGGAGGTCGCGCGCTACGTGAAGCAGCACGGGATTCACGTGGTCTACATTACGCTGCCCATGACGCGCGATCCCCGGATCGTGCGCATGCTGGACGAGCTGCGCGACACGACCGCGTCGGTGTATTTCGTGCCGAGCACCCTGCCATTCGACATGATCCAGGCCCGGGTGGACCACATCGGCAGCGTGCCGGTCCTCGCCGTATGCGAGACGCCGTTCTACGGCATCAATGGCGTGCTGAAGCGGACGGCCGATATCGTCATCTCGGCGGGCGTGCTGCTTGCCATCTGGCCTCTCCTGGTCGCGATCGCAGCGGGCGTCAGGCTCACTTCGCGCGGGCCGGTTCTGTTCCGGCAACGCCGCTGCGGCCTCGATGGCAAGGAAATCGTGGTGCTGAAGTTCCGCACCATGATGGTATGCGAAGACGGGGCGCAGATGGCCCAGGCGCGCCGCGATGACCCGCGCGTGACGTCGTTCGGGGCGTTTCTCCGTCGCACGTCGTTGGACGAGCTGCCGCAGCTCGTCAACGTGCTCGCGGGCAGCATGAGCATCGTCGGACCGCGCCCGCACGCCGCCGCGCACAACGAGGAGTATCGCCGTCTCATCAACGGCTACATGGTAAGGCACAAGGTCCGGCCCGGTATCACGGGCTGGGCGCAGGTGAATGGCTTTCGCGGAGAGACCGATTCGATAGAAAAAATGAAGCAGCGCATCGCCTACGACCTCGATTACCTGAATCATTGGTCGCTTGCCCTCGACCTAAGGATAGTGCTGAGGACCATCCCGCTGCTGCTGAGAGACAAGAAAGCATACTGAAGGAGAAATAAAACATGAGACCACGCCTGGCCATCGCGCTTGCGGCGCTACTGTGCATGCTGGTGTCGGCATGCACGCAGTTTTTCCCGGCGGCGCGCAAGGCGCCGCCATCGCAGGCGGCCGCGTCCGAGCAGCCTGCTGCGGCCCCCGCGGAAATGCCGGAGACTCCCGAATACACCCTGGGGCCGGGGGATGTCGTGAGGATCACCGTCTACAACAGCCCGGACCTCACCACGGAGGCGGAAGTTTCACAGAACGGAACCATCGGGTTCCCGCTGATCGGCTCGGTGAAGATCGGCGGACTCACGCGCGCCCAGGCCGAGAAAACCATCGCCTCGCGGCTCGCCAAGGGAGGCTTCGTTTCGAAGGCGCACGTCAACATGCTGGTGACGCAGTATCGCAGCCGGCAGGTGTCCGTCATCGGAGAAGTGCACAAGCCGGGCAAGTTCCCCGCCAATCAGATCGCCACGCTGACGGATGCGATTGCTATGGCGGGCGGCATCACGCCCAAGGGCAGCTACATGGTGACGGTCATCAGGAAGGAACAGGGCGGCAAGACCGCGCAGTATGCGGTCAATTTCAAGAGCCTGCTCGAAGGCGCGGATGGCGGCACGAACCGCAACATTCCCATTCTGAGCGATGACGTCGTCTATGTGCCGCCTGCGCCGGTGTTCTACATCTATGGCGAAGTTCGAACTCCCGGCGCGTATCCGCTGCAGCCGGACATGACGGTGCGCCAGGCGCTCTCGCTCGGCGGCGGGCTCACGCCGCGCGGCAGCGAGCGCGGCATCCAGATCGATCGCAAGGGTCCGAAAGGCGAAGTGATCACGCGCCGCGCGCGCCTCACCGACCGGGTGCGGCCCGACGACGTGCTGCAGGTGCCCGAAGGCTGGTTCTAGCGGATCGCGACCGTCAGCTCGGAATCGCCGCGCAGCAGGTTGAGCGTCTGTCCGCGCTCGTTGCCGCGCAGGGTCTTCTGCAGCTCGGCGAGCGTGCGCACGCGCCGGCGGTTGGCGCCGAAAATGATGTCTCCGGGCCGTAGCCCGGCCTGCCAGGCCTTGCTGTTCTCTTCCACGGCCGCGACGACGAGGCCCTGGACGCGCTGGTAGAGCGGACTGCCGCGCTCGATTTCGACCAGCTTCACGCCGGGGAGCTGCGCCACCGTCTGGCCGTCGCCTTCCGCGAGCTTTTGCGGCGCCTCGACGCGCACCCGTAGCGCGCGCGCTTCGCCGCCCCGCCGGATGCGCAGCTCCACCTCGTCGCCGATCGGCGTCAAGCCGAGACGCGTGCGCAACTCGGCGGCGCTGCGGATCGGCCGGCCGTTCATGGCGATCACCACGTCGCGCTCACGCAGGCCGGCTTTTTCGGCGGGCGAACCGGACTGCACGCCGGCGACCACTGCGCCTTCGAGCACCGCAACGCCGATCTGCTTCGCGATTCCCGGCGTGACATCGACCATTTCCACCCCGAGCCGTCCGCGCCGCACCTCGCCATAGCGCACGATCTGGCTCATCACCGCCTGCGCCATGTTCGAGGGCACCGCGAAGCCGATACCCACATTTCCGCCCGAGGGCGCGACGATGGCGGTGTTGATGCCGATCAGCTCGCCGCGCAGGTTGATGAGCGCGCCTCCGGAATTCCCGGGATTGATCGATGCATCGGTCTGGATGAAATCTTCGTACCCCTCCACGCTCAGGCCGGTGCGGCCGAGCGCGCTGACGATGCCCGAGGTGACCGTCTGCCCCAGGCCGAACGGGTTGCCGACGGCGATCACGTAGTCGCCGACGTTCAGCTGATCGGAATCGCCGAATTTGAGCGCGGCCAGGCTCTGGGCCTGGATCTGGAGCACCGCGACGTCGGTGCCGGGATCCGCGCCCACGAGCCGCGCCATGAACTGCCGGCGGTCCTTGAGCGTGACGATGATCTGCTCGGCTTCGCGGATGACGTGGTGGTTGGTGAGCACGTAGCCGCGCGCGGCATCGACGATGACGCCCGATCCGGCAGCCTGTTCCTGGCGTTGCGGCCGGTCGGGGAGATTGAAGAAGCGGCGGAAGAACGGATCGCGGAACAGCGGGTTATCTTCGAGCGGCGAGCGCGTCACCACGGAGATGTTCACCACCGCGGGCGTCACTTCGTTGACCAGCGGCGCAAGGGTCGGCAAGCCGCGGCTCGCCGCCGGCGGTTCCGCGGCCGCCACGGTGCTCAACACCGCGAACACCAGCATGCAGACCCATGCCGGGTAGAGCACCGCCAGCCGACGCAGCGTCACTTCAGGATCCGGAAGAGATTGTTGTAGTCGTCGGTCCATATGCGCAATCCGGGAATGTCGGAGATCGTTTCCGCGGCGCGCGCGATGTCCTCGCGCTCCAGCAGCGCACGATTGCGCGTCACCAGCACCCAGTCCGTTTTGGAGTAGTCGCTGTCCTCCGCCTCGTCGCTCACGAGCGCGGTGTGCAGATCGTGAGCTTCCGCGATGCGCTTCACGACCGGCGCGAGCTTCAAGAAACGGTTGGTGACGTGGAAGACGATGACGCCGTCCGGTTTCAGGTGCTTGAGATACACCGCCATCGCCTCGCGGGTGATGAGGTGCACCGGTATCGAGTCGCTCGAAAAGGCATCGATCGCCAGTATGTCGTAGTTCTGCGGCGGCTCGCGCTCCATGTTGAGGCGGGCATCGCCGAGCACCGTTTCCGTCTGCGCGCCGGTACCGGTGAGGAACGTGAATTCGCTGCGGGCGATCTGGATCACCTGGGGATTGATCTCGTAGAACCGGTAGATGTCACCCGGACGGCCGTAGACCGCCAGCGTGCCGGCGCCGAGCCCCACGACGCCGACTTTCAGCGGCTCGCCCATGCGCGCCTTGATGACGCGCGTGACACCCGACTCGGGACCGTAATAGGTCGTCGGCACGGTCTGCTTCGCCGGCGCCAGATATTGCTCGCCGTGCATGATGACGCCGTGCATGAGCCGCCGCACCGCGTCCTGGCCGTTGTCGCCCGTCGCATCCTTCACCCGCAGCGTGCCGTAGAAATTACGCACCATCACACGGGTGTCGCGGGACAGCATGTCGACGTACTGGTAGACGTTATAGGCGGCGAAGCAGGCAGTCGCCGCGGCGGCGAGCGGCACGATCCGCGGCAGCCGCCACGTGAGACAGGCTGCCAGCGCCAGTGTGATGACCAGGCCGATGCCGAATTCGTAGTGCGTATTGAAGACCTTCGGCGCGACGAAGCCGATCACCAGGCTGCCGAGCGCGCCGCCCAGCGAGATCATCAGATAGTAGGTGGTGAGATAACGCGGCGACGGTTTCATCGCCGCGAGCTCGCCATGGAAGAACATGCAGCAGATGAAGAGCCCGGCCGCGTAGAGCGGGATCGCGCCCTTGATGTCCATCACTCCGCCTTCTGCGTGCAGACCCCACGCCATGGCGACGACGACCGCAAGCACCGGTATGAAGAAGATGCGGCGCTGATACCAGCCCCGGCCCTCGAAGCACAGGATGAAGGTCACGAGGTACAGCGTGAGCGGCAGGATCCACAGGAACGGAACGGACGCGACGTCGTGCGTGATGTGATTGGTCACGCCGAGCAGCATGAACGAGCCCATGGCGGCGAGCGTGAGCCACATGAGGTAGTGGCGTGCGCGGGGCGCGGGCCCGTCGGCCGCGGCCTGCGTCACCGCCGGCGCGCCGGACTGCAGCGCAGGATGACGTATGCTGTAGATTGCCGAGACGGCGCACAGCAGAACGAACAGCGCATAACCGGCGGTCCAGCCGTACGACTGTTGCGGACCGGTGATCCACGGCTCGACGGCGAACGGATAGGCGATGAGCGCGAGCAGCGACCCCAGGTTCGACAGCGCGAACAGCCGGTA
>JBQTHU010000098.1:0-17747 GCA_052389535.1 Betaproteobacteria bacterium
TCCGCGATGATCGCCGCCTCGGCCAGTCCCAGACCGAGACCGCCATGTTGTTCGGGCACGAGCACGCCGAGCCAGCCCAGTTCGGCCATCTGTTTCCAGACGCGGCGTTCGTACTCGCCGGTCGAACCACGCAGGCGCCGCACCCGCGCGATGTCCGTGCCGCGTGCGACGAAATCGGCGACGCTGGCGCGCAGCATGTTGCGCTGTTCGTGCTGCTGCATGGAAGAGGACTTGGACAAGCGGGAATGTGGTGGAGTGGAGGAGGATCGAACTCCCGACCTTCGCATTGCGAACGCGACGCTCTCCCAGCTGAGCTACCACCCCACGGCAAGGGCGCCATTCTACCGTCTCGGCGCAAAGGCGACAAATTGCGGCCGCGCCCGCAGACGGGTGAAACGCCTATAATGCCTCACCGCATTCCGGGGCGAAGACCATGGACATTAAACCTCCCTACGGATACCAGGAAATCGTGCCGCTCACCAAGTCGCATCGCGTGCGCCTGCCGCGCGATCGCACGCTGCCGGTGGCGTTTCAGAAGGTGTCGGCGGTGCCGCTTTCATTCTCCGAATTCGCGCCCGCCGCGTGCGATTATCCGATCGCGTTCATCACCGGGGACAGCGGCAAGACGTTCGTCGCGATGGCGGTGCTCGGCATCGAAAATCAGCAGAATCTCTTCGTGCGGCCGGATTCGATCTGGGAGACGTCGGTATACCTGCCGGCGTACGTGCGACGCTATCCGTTCTGCATGAGCCGCGTCAGCGTGAACGGTGCCGAGCAGGCCGAGCGCATCGCGTGCATCGAGAAGGCCGCGATCGACGAGAACGGCGAGGCGCTGTTCGACGCCAAGGGCGAGCCGCTGCCGATGTGGACGGAGCGCAGGAAACTCCTGTTCGAGTACGAAGCGGACCTGGCGCGCACCGACGAGATGTCGCGCGCGCTGGCGGCGCTCAACCTGTTCGAGCCGTTCACCATGCAGGCCGTGCCGAAGCAGGGCACGCCGCTCGCGCTTACCGGGCTGCACCGCGTATCCGAGCAGAAACTGCACGACCTGCCGCCCGAGAAACTGAAGGAACTCGCACAAACCGGCCGGCTCGCGCGCATCTACGCCCATCTCATCTCGCTGCACAACTTCACGCGGCTGCTCGACCGGCGTGCGGCGCGCACCTTTTCGACCCCGCCGACTGCCAGCGGCGCCAAGCACTGACGTCCTGCTTTACGTGGGCCTTTGCTGCCCGCGGTAAGCCCACGCCAGCAGCGCGATGCCGACCACGATCATCGGCAGCGACAGCCATTGCCCCATCGAGAACCCGAGCGCGAGCAGGCCCAGGTAGCTGTCGGGCTCGCGCGTGTACTCGACGCCGAAGCGAAAAACGCCGTAGCCGATGAGAAACAGCGCCGAGACCGCACCGCGCGGACGCGGGCGCGCCGAGAACCACCACAGGACTGCGAAGAGCACGACGCCTTCCAGCGCGAACTCGTAGAGTTGCGAGGGGTGGCGGGGAATGCGGTCCACGTTCGGGAACACCATCGCCCACGGGACATTCGTGGGACGGCCCCACAGTTCCGCATTGATGAAGTTGCCGAGGCGCCCGGCGCCGAGTCCGAGCGGCACCAGCGGCGCGATGAAGTCGGTGACCCGCAGCCAGTCCTGTTGCCGGCTGCGGGCGAACCACCACATCGCGAGCACGACCCCGAGAAAACCGCCGTGGAACGACATGCCGCCCTCCCAGAGATAGAAGATCTTCCACGGCTCGTAGAGATAGTCGCCGAGCTTGTAGAACAGCACGTAGCCGAGCCGCCCGCCGAGGATGGTGCCGAGGATGCCGTAGAACAGCGCGTCGTCCAGATCCTTGCGGGTCCATATGCCATGCGGGTTGCGATCGATGCGGTAACGGGCCGCGAGCCAGACTCCGCCGAAGCCGATCAGGTACATGAGCCCGTACCAGCGCACGGCGAGCGGGCCGAGCTGAAACGCGATGGGGTCGAACTGCGGGTGGATGAGCATGCTTCCCGGGGCGTGCGCTAAAATGGCAGCCCCATTATACAAATCCCCGCTTCGGAGCTTGTCATGCCGCTCAACAGACGTTCGCGCATCACGACCCAGGGCGTGCAGCGCTCTCCCAACCGGGCGATGCTGCGCGCGGTCGGCTTCAAGGACGCCGACTTCGAGAAGCCCATCATCGGCATCGCGAACGGCTATTCCACCATCACGCCGTGCAACGTGGGGCTGGACACCCTGGCGAGGCGCGCGGAGGGCGCGGCGCGCAAGGCGGGTGCGATGCCGCAGCTCTTCGGCACCATCACCATTTCCGATGGCATCTCGATGGGCACCGAAGGCATGAAGTTCTCGCTGGTGTCGCGCGAAGTCATCGCGGACTCGATCGAAACCGTCGCGCAAGGCCAGAGCATGGACGGGGTGCTGGTGCTCGGCGGCTGCGACAAGAACATGCCGGGCGCGATGATCGCGATCGGGCGCATGAACATCCCGTCGATCTTCTGCTACGGCGGCACCATCAAGCCCGGCCACTACAAGAACAGGGATCTCACCGTCGTCAGCGCCTTCGAGGCCGTGGGCGAGTACACCGCGGGCAAGATCACGAAAGAGCACATGCTGGGCGTGGAACGCCGCGCCTGTCCCGGTGCCGGCTCGTGCGGCGGCATGTACACCGCCAACACCATGTCTTCCGCGATCGAAGCGATGGGCATGAGTCTCCCGTACTCCTCGACCATGGCCGCCGAAGACCGCGAAAAATCCGACAGCGTCGCCGAGTCCGCTTATGCGCTGGTGAACGCCATCAAGAAAAACATCCTGCCGCGCGACCTCATCACGCGCAAATCGATGGAAAACGCAATTTCGGTGATCATGGCGGTGGGCGGCTCGACCAACGCGGTGCTGCACTTGCTGGCGATCGCGCATGCTTCCGACGTCGAGCTTTCCATCGATGATTTCGAGACGATACGCGGGCGCGTGCCGGTGCTGTGCGATCTCAAGCCCTCCGGGCGTTACGTCGCGACCGATCTGCACAGGGTGGGGGGCATCCCGCAGGTGATGCGCATGCTGCTCGACCACGATCTTTTGCACGACGACTGCATGACCGTCACGGGAAAACGCATCGGCCCGCTGCTGAAGAGCGTGCCAAAGCGCCCGCCCAAGGATGAGGACGTGATCCGGCAGTGGGAGAACCCGATGTACGCGCACGGCCACCTCGCGATCCTCAAGGGCAATCTCGCCCCCGAAGGCGCGGTCGCGAAGATCACCGGCTTGAGACAGCCGCGCATCACCGGGCCCGCGCGCGTGTTCGATTCGGAAGAGGCGGCCATGGACGCCATCCTCGCCAGGAAAATCCGCTCCGGCGACGTGATCGTGATCCGCTATGAAGGCCCGAAGGGCGGGCCGGGGATGCGCGAGATGCTCTCGCCCACGTCGGCTCTCGTCGGAGAGGGACACGCCGAGGATGTGGGCCTTATCACCGACGGCCGTTTCTCGGGTGGAACGTACGGCATGGTGGTCGGCCACGTCGCGCCCGAAGCGGCGGTCGGCGGCGCCATCGCGCTGGTGAAGGAGGGCGACACCATCACCATCGATGCCGACCGCCGGCTGCTGCACCTGGGCGTCGCGGACGAAGAGCTCGCGCGCCGGCGTGCGCAATGGCGTCCGCCCGCGCCGCGCTACACGCGCGGCATCCTGGCCAAGTATGCCGCGCAGGTGTCGAGCGCGAGCCGCGGCGCGGTCACAGACTAGCGGCGCACCAGACACACGACGCGAAGCCGACCGATGAAGGAATTTGCCCGCCGCATCGTGCAGGCGCGCTGGTTCGAGCCCTGGATGGTCGGGCTCATCCTGTTCAACGCGGTCATCATCGGCCTCGAGACTTCGCACGAGCTGATGCGCGACTACGGCCGCTGGCTCGAACTCGGCAACGACGTGATCCTGGGCGTGTTCGTGCTCGAAGCCGCGCTCAAGATCACCGCCGTCGCGCCGCGGTTCAGGCGTTACTTCGGCGACGGCTGGAATCTGTTCGATTTCACGGTCGTGGTGCTCTCGTTCATACCCTCGACCGGCGAGTTCGCGCTGGTGGCGCGCCTGGTGCGCGTGCTGCGCGTGCTGCGGCTCGTGTCGGCCATGCCGCAGTTGCGTCTGATCGTCGCCACGCTGGTGCGCTCCATCCCGAGCATGGGCCACGTGCTGATGCTGCTCGCGATCATCTTCTATATCTACGCCATCACCGGTTTCCATCTGTTCCACGAGCACGACGCCGAGCGCTGGGGCTCGCTCGGCGCAGCCCTGCTCACGCTGTTCCAGATCGTCACGCTGGAGGGCTGGGTCGAGGTCATGGAGAAGGCGCTCGAATTCCGTCCGCTGGCGTGGATTTATTTCGTGAGCTTCGTCCTGATCGGGACCTTCGTGGTGCTCAATCTGTTCATCGCCGTGGTGGTCAACAACCTGGAGGCAAGCAAGGCGGCGGAGCTCGAGGCCCTGGCGCGGCCCGTCACGCATGACGATGTGCTGGAGGAACTCGCCCGCACGCGCGATGCGCTGCAGACGCTGCAGCGGAAACTCGCCTCGTTTCCCGAGGTCGAACGACCCAGGTCAACTGAGTAAAATTGACGCGTCGGCCAGCTAGCGGGGAGGTGCCGGCGCAGTTCGGGCTATGCCGGAGGGGTCGCGTCCAGGATAGCCTTCCGTCATAGCGACCATCGTCAACCCTTTGAAGAGAAAGGAAACAATATGAACGCCTTCAACCGTGGCATGGCCCGCTTCCTGATCCTCTGCATGCTTGCCTTCGGCGCGCCGCTGCCGGCATTCGCCGATATCGTCACCACCGACCAGATTTATGCCAGCGCCGAGCGCGAGCGCGTGCGCGGGTTCCTCGACCGCGCCGACGTGCAGGCACGGATGCAGAGCATGGGTGTAGATCCGACATTGGCGCGCGCCCGGGTGGATGCGCTCACGGACGCGGAAGCGCAACAGCTCGCCGGGCACATCGACCAGTTGCCCGCCGGCGCCGACAGCTTCTGGGGCGTGCTGCTCGCCATCTTCGTCATCCTGCTGATCACCGACATACTGGGGCTCACGAAGATCTTCCCCTTCACCCGGTCGATGCGCTGACGCGGTGATCCCCGTGGTCAGGGTGCCCGCCCTCGCGGGCGCCCTGCTGCTGAGTTTTTTCCTGGGCGGCTGCGCGACACCGCAGGTCACCGCTCTCCTCGCCGAACCGCCGCCCAGCCTGCCGGAGCGGGTGGAGCTCGCAAAGACGCCGTTTTTTCCGCAGGAGCGCTATCAGTGCGGTCCTGCCGCGCTCGCCACCGTGCTGGTCCACGATGGAATTGCGACGACGCCCGAGGCGCTGGTCGACTCCGTATATATCCCCGAACGCCAAGGCTCGCTTCAGGCCGAGATGCTGGCAACCGCGCGCCGTCACGGACGGGTCGCCTACCGACTTGCACCACGGCTCGAAGAGGTTCTGAGCGAGGTCGCCGCCGGTACCCCGGTCGTGGTCTTGCAGAACCTGCTGTTTTCCTTTGCCCCGCGCTGGCACTACGCGGTGGTGGTCGGCTACGACCGTGCGCGCGAGGAGATCGTCCTGCGTTCAGGCACGACCGAGCGGCTCGTCATGACGCTCAGCAACTTCGAGCGCACGTGGGCGCGCTCCGAGTTCTGGGCGATGGTGGCCGTGCCGCCGAAGCGGTTGCCG
Organism: Betaproteobacteria bacterium; assembly: GCA_052389535.1. GTDB lineage: Bacteria > Pseudomonadota > Gammaproteobacteria > Burkholderiales > SG8-41 > DSOT01. The sequence goes on from JBQTHU010000098.1 coordinate 5,697, forward strand.
GCAACTGCGCTCGAGGAGCCGTATGTCGGCGCGGTGGTGGCGCTGGAGCGCGTGTCCCCTGCAGACGCGCGCCGGGCCTACGCCACGGCTCTTTCGCGCTGGCCCCGCAACCTCCTCGCGCGCATGGGCCTGGGAAACACGGCATACGCAGCCGGCGATTTCGCTCACGCCGAAACCGCCTATCGACAGGCGACGCGCGACCATCCGGACGCCGCGGATGCGTGGAACAATCTGGCCACCGTGCTCCACCGAACGGGCAGAACTGACGAAGCGATGGAGGCCGCCCGACGCGCGATCGCGCTCGGCGGCGCGCGGCTTCCGCATTACGAACGGACGTTACGCGCCATCGCTGAAACGCGGTAGGCCGGGGGCGGTCCACTTCACATGGCGAATCGACTCGCGCAGGAGACGAGCCCCTATCTCCAGCAGCACGCCGGCAACCCGGTGGACTGGTATCCGTGGGGCGAGGAGGCGCTCGCGCTCGCCCGCGAGCACGACAAACCGATCCTGCTCTCCATCGGCTACTCCGCCTGCCACTGGTGCCATGTGATGGCTCACGAGTCGTTCGAGGACGCCGAGACCGCGGCGGAGATGAACCGTCTCTTCGTCAACATCAAGGTGGACCGCGAGGAGCGGCCCGACCTCGATCAGATCTACCAGAACGCGCACCACCTGCTCACCCAGCGCAGCGGCGGCTGGCCGCTCACCATGTTCCTGATGCCCGACGGCACGCCGTACTTCGGCGGCACCTACTTTCCCGATTCGCCGCGCTACGGCATGCCCGCGTTCAGGGATCTGCTGGCCAGGGTGGCGACTGCCTACCACGAGAAGCGCGAGGACATCGCCAGGCAGAACCAGGCGCTCCTCGATGCACTGTCGCGGACCGTTCCCTCGCCTGGAGGCGCGCCGGAGATGGCGGATGCGCCGCTCCGGACAGCAGTGCGCGAATATGCGCAGGCGTTCGATGACGTCCAGGGTGGAATAGGCCGGGCACCGAAGTTTCCGCATCCCCATGAGTTTGCCTACTGCCTGCGCCGCTATGCGCTGGATGCAAGCGAGTTCGCGCTCACCATGGTGCGGCTCACGTTGACCAGAATGGCGGAGGGCGGCGTCTTCGATCAGATCGGCGGTGGCTTTTATCGATACAGCGTCGATGGCGAATGGACCATCCCGCACTTCGAGAAGATGCTCTATGACAACGGGCCGCTGCTCGCGCTCTACAGCGATGCATGGCGGGTAACGCGGGACCCGTTGTACGCCGCAGTCGCGGCGCGCGCGGCGACATGGGCCATGCGTGAAATGCAGTCTCCCGAAGGCGGCTACTACTCCTCGCTCGACGCCGATTCGGAGCACGAAGAAGGCAAGTTCTACGTGTGGACGCCGCAGGAAGCGAAGGCGTTGCTCACGCCGGACGAATACGCGCTCGTCGAGCCGCATTACGGGCTGGACGGCGCGCCCAATTTCGAGGGCCGGTCGTGGCATCTGCGCGTGAGGAAACCGCTCGCGTACCTGGCGTGCAAGCTCGGCGTTTCCACCGACGAATGCGCCGCGCGGCTCGACGCTGCGCGCGCCAAGCTCTACGACGCGCGGGAAAAGCGCGTGCATCCCGGGCGCGATGAGAAGATCCTCACGAGCTGGAATGCGCTCATGATTCGAGGCATGGCGCGCGCGGCGCAGGTGTTCGGCGAGCGCACATGGCTTGCGTCCGCGCAACGCGCGGCCGATTTTCTGCGCGACGCGCTGTGGCGCGATGGCCGCCTGCTCGCTACGTACAAGGACGGCAGGGCGCATCTGAACGCGTATCTCGACGACCACGCGTTCCTGCTCGATGCGCTGCTGGAACTGATGCAGGCGGATTTTCGCAGCGCGGACCTGGACTTCGCGCGTGCGCTCGCCGATGTCCTGCTCGACAACTACGAGGACCGCGTAGAGGGCGGTTTTTATTTCGTGAGCCACGATCACGAGCGGCTGATCGTACGGCCGAAATCGGGCCAGGACAGCGCCACCCCGTCGGGCAACGGCATTGCCGCCTGCGCGCTCCAGCGCCTGGGCCACCTGATCGGCGAGCCGCGCTATCTCGCCGCCGCCGGACGGACCCTCAAAGCGTTCTATCCCGCACTGGAACGCCAGCCCAGCAGCTTCCCCAGCCTCGCAACCGCGCTGGACGAGTACCTGCGCCCGCCGCGTATCGTGATCCTGCGCGGCGCGATCGACGAGATCAAAACCTGGCAACGAGCGCTGTCCGCCGCCTGTCGCCCGGACACGATGATCGTGGCACTTGCCGGTGAGGCGGCCGGACTTCCCGCGGCACTCGCAAAACCGGCACGCCCCGCGCCGGCGGCGTGGATCTGTCGGGGCACGGCGTGTCTCGCCCCGATCGCTCAACTGAACGCCGTCGAAAGCGCGCTCGCCGGAGGCTGATCCGCGCTACAATGCGCGGGTTTTTTACCGTCAAGGAGCAGGAATGAGAATCGTCGTCGCCATGGTGGCCGGCGCCGGGCTCGCGCTCGCGCAAGGCGCCATCGCCGCCGAAGCCGGAGAAACCCTGGCCAAGAACAACGGCTGCTTTGCGTGCCATGCTGTCGATAAGAAACTGGTGGGCCCCGGATACAAGGAGATCCAGGCCAAGTACCGCAACGACAAGGCGGCGGAAGCCAACCTGTTCAAGAAAGTGAAGGAAGGCGGGAAGGGCGTGTGGGGGGATGTCCCCATGCCGCCCAACGCGCACGTCAAAGACGCGGACATCAAGACCATGGTGCAGTGGATACTCAAGGTGAAATAGCGGGCGCTGTGTTTTGAGCCGGACCCGCAGGCTAAACAAATTCATACGCGAACAATGTTGAACTCGGAGGCCGCATGAACCGCAGACACCTTATCGGCATGCTGGCGGCATCGACGCTAGCGCTCACTTACGGATGTGGACAGCAGGAGAAGCCGCCGGCGCCCAAGCCCAGGGCCGACGCCGCCAAGCCGGTCGCCGAAACGGCCACGGTGCGCATCGGCGCCGCCTCGCCGCTCACCGGCCCGCAGGCGCACATCGGCATCGACATACGAAACGGCGTGCAGCTCGCGATCGAGGACCTCAACGCCAAGGGCATGGAGATCGGCGGCAGGAAGGTAAAATTCGAGCTGGTCGCGGAAGACGACGAGGCGAATCCGACCAAGGCGACGACGGTGGCACAGAAGCTGGTCGATTCGAAAGTCGCTGGGGTGGTCGGGCACTTCAACTCGGGCGCCTCTATCCCGGCGTCCAAGATCTATTCCGATGCCGGCATTCCGCAGATTTCACCCTCGTCCACCAATCCCAAGTACACCCAGCAGGGGTTCAAGACCACCTTCCGCGTCGTCGCGCACGACGACCAGCAGGGCCCGACGCTGGCGAAGTTCGCGACCTCCAAGCTGAACGCCAAAAACATCGCAGTCATCGACGACAGCACCGCCTACGGACAGGGGCTCGCCGACGCGTTCGCGGCGACCGCCAAGGCGGCGGGCGCGAATATCGTGGCGCGCGAGCACACCACCGACAAGGACACGGACTTTCGGGCGATCCTCACGTCGATCCGCGGCCGCAAGCCCGATCTCATCATGTTCGGCGGCATCGACCCGCAGGCCGGGCCCATGGTGCGGCAGATGGCGTCACTCGGCATCAAAGCGAAGTACATCGGCGGCGACGGCATGCAGACCCCGAACTTCATCAAGATCGCCGGCGAGACATCCGAAGGCGTGATGGCTTCCATGCCGGGGCTGCCCAAGGAACAGATGCCGGGCGGCAAGGCTTTCGTCGAGCGTTACAAAGCCAAGTTCAACGCCGACGTCGAACTCTTCGCGCCGATGGGCTACGACGCCGTCATGGTTTTCGCCGATGCGATGAAGCGCGCCAATTCCACCGACCCCGCGAAGTTCCTGCCCGAGATGGGCAAGACCAGCTACCAGGGCGTGATCGGGCCGATCGCCTTCGACGAAAAGGGCGATCTGCGCAACGGCCCGATCACCATTTACGTGGTGAAGGGCGGCAAGTGGGAGCCTCTCGAGACCGTCGCGCCCGGCGGTGAAGCAAAGCCCGATGCCGCCAAGAAGTAGCGGGCGCGGCCCGATTGCCGGCGCACGCCGGAGCTGATCACCCTACGAACGGCACCTGAACGGTGCCGTTCTTGTATCCGCCATGGATATATTCATTCAGCAGCTCATCAACGGCCTCGTGCTCGGCAGCATCTATGCACTGGTCGCGCTCGGCTACACCATGGTCTACGGCATCCTCGGCCTGATCAATTTCGCGCACGGCGATGTGGTCATGGTAGGCGCGCTGGTGGCCCTGACCGTCGCCTCGGCGCTTGCCGCCAGCGGCCTGCCGGCGCCGGTGGTGCTGGCGCTCGCCACCGCAGCGGCGGTCCTGGTGTGCGTGTCGCTGGGCGTCACGATAGAGCGGGTCGCCTACCGCCCCCTGCGGCGCGCGCCGCGCCTCGCGCCGCTCATCACCGCCATCGGCATCTCGATCCTGCTGCAATATTCTGCGGCGCTGATCTGGAGCAAGCAGTACATCTCGATGCCCGACCTTTTCAAGCACGACATCTACTCGATCGGCGGCGCGCAGTTCACCGACCTGCAGGCGGCAGTCTTCCTGCTGGCGTGCGCGGTGATGGCAGGGCTGCTGTGGTTCATCAAGTCGAGCCGCATCGGGCGCGCCATGCGCGCGACCGAGCAGAATCGCGAGGTTGCAGGCCTGATGGGCGTGGATACCGACCGCATCATCGCGTTCACCTTCCTCCTGGGCTCCGCGATCGGCGCCGTCGCCGGCGTGATGGTGGTGCTGTACTACGGACTCGGCCATTACTTCATGGGTTTCATGCTCGGGCTCAAGGCTTTCACCGCCGCGGTGCTGGGCGGCATCGGGAACGTCGTCGGCGCGATGCTGGGCGGCTTGCTGCTCGGCGTCATCGAAAGCCTCGCCTCCGGCTACATCGGCGACATCACGGGTGGGGTGCTCGGCAGCAACTACCGCGACATTTTCGCCTTCCTGGTTCTGGTCACGGTGCTGGTGCTGCGGCCTTCCGGCTTGCTCGGTCAGCACACCGGCGAGCGCGCCTGAAGCAAGCCGCTAATGGATTACGCAAGGGTGAAAGCCTACGCCTCGCGTCCCGCGGCGCGCTGGATCGGCTACGCGCTCATCGCAATCGCGCTGATCGCGCTGCCCTTCGCCGTCGATGCGGTGCTGGGCCGCGCGTGGGTGCGCATCATCGACGTCGCGCTGCTGTTCATCATGCTGGCGCTGGGGCTCAACGTCGTGGTGGGCTTCGCGGGGCTGCTCGATCTGGGCTACATCGCGTTCTTCGCGGTCGGCGCCTACTGCTACGCGCTGCTCGCCTCGCCGCAATTCGACATCCACTGGTCGTTTCTGGTGCTGCTGCCGCTCGGCGCGCTCGTCGCCGCCATCTTCGGCATTCTGCTCGGCGCGCCGACCCTGCGGCTGCGCGGCGACTACCTCGCCATCGTGACGCTGGGATTCGGCGAGATCATCCGCATCTTTCTGAACAACCTCAATCGCCCGATCAACATCACCAATGGCCCGCAAGGCATCACGCTGATCGATCCGCTGCAGGCGGGCGGCATCGCGCTCAGCAAGACCTATACCGTCGCGGGGATCACGTTCGCGCCCGTCCACAGCTATTACTTCGTGTTTCTCGCCTGCGCCGTGCTGTCGATATTTCTGTCGCTGCGGCTGGAGGACTCGCGCATCGGACGCGCGTGGATCGCGATACGCGAGGACGAACTCGCCGCAAGCGCGATGGGCATCAACACGCGCGACGTGAAACTCCTCGCATTCGCGATGGGCGCGACCTTCGGCGGCCTCTCCGGCGGGCTCTTCGCCTCCTTCCAGGGCTTCGTCAGTCCGGAGAGCTTCACGCTGCTCGATTCCATCATGGTGCTGTGCATGGTGGTGCTCGGCGGCATGGGCAACGTCGGCGGCGTCGTGCTGGGCGCGGTCCTGCTCACGGCGCTGCCCGAGGCGTTGCGCTACGCCGGGCCGCTGCAGCAGCAGTGGTTCGGCGCGGTCTACGTCGATCCCTCGGACCTGCGCATGCTGCTGTTCGGCCTCGCGCTGGTGCTGATGATGCTGTTCCGCCCCGCCGGCCTGTGGCCCTCCACCACGCGCCGGCGCGAACTGGTCACGCAAACGGAACCGGTGGTCGCCGAGGAGCTGCCCGGTGGAACGCGTTGAGGCGCCGCTGCTCGCAGCCACCGGCATCAGCAAGCGTTTCGGCGGGCTGACGGCGCTCGCCGACGTATCGCTCAAGGTGCGGCGCGGCGAGATCTTCGGGCTCATCGGCCCGAACGGCGCCGGCAAGACCACCCTCTTCAACGTCCTCACCGGCCTCTATCGCGCGGATGAGGGGACCTTCACCTTCAACGGCATCCCTCTGCGCGGCGCCAAGCCGCACCAGGTCGCCGCCTCCGGGATCGCCCGCACGTTCCAGAACATCCGGCTTTTCGCCAACATGACCGCGCTGGAAAACGTGATGGTGGGGCGCCACGTGCGCACCCACGCCGGGGTGGTCGGCGCGGTCCTGCGTAGCGCTGCCGCCCGGCACGAGGAGGCGGCGATCGTGCGCCGCGCGCGCGAGCTGCTCGACTATGTCGGCATCGGACGCCACGCCGATGTGCTCGCCCGGCACCTCTCCTATGGCGATCAGCGGCGGGTGGAGATCGCGCGCGCGCTCGCCACCGATCCGGTGATGGTGGCGCTCGACGAGCCTGCGGCCGGCATGAATGCGACGGAGACCGCGGCGTTGAAGCGCCTGCTGGAACGGGTGCGCGGCGACGGCATTACGCTGCTCCTGATCGAGCACGACGTGAAACTCGTAATGGGGCTGTGCGACCGGGTCGCCGTCCTCGACTATGGCAGGAAGATCGCGGAGGGTACGCCCGCCGAAGTGCAGCGCGACCCTCTCGTCATCGAAGCCTATCTGGGAGGCGCCCTTGCTTGAAGTCCGGGGGCTGCGCATCGCCTACGGCGGCATCACCGCCGTAAAAGGCATCGACTTCGTAGTTCGCGAGCGCGAGCTGGTCACCCTCGTGGGTTCCAACGGCGCGGGCAAGACCACGACGTTGAAAGCGCTCGCCGGCCTGCTCCGGCCCGCCGCCGGCGAAGTCCGCTACGACGGGCGCGATGTCACCGGCGAGCCCGCCCACCGGCTGGTGCGCGCGGGCATGGCGCTGGTACCCGAAGGACGCGGCGTGTTCGCGCGGCTCACCGTAGCCGAAAATCTCGACATGGGCGCGTACGGCCGCCATGACCGGCAAGCCCTGCACGCCGACCGGGATCGCGCCTACGCGCTTTTCCCGCGGCTCGCGGAGCGCCGGCATCAGGCCGCCGGCACGCTCTCCGGCGGCGAGCAGCAGATGCTCGCCATCGCCCGCGCGCTCATGAGCCGGCCGCGACTGCTGTTGCTCGACGAGCCGAGCATGGGGCTCGCGCCGCTGATGGTCCAGCGCATCTTCGAGACGATCCGCGCCATCGCCGCCGAGGGGGTTACGCTGCTGCTGGTCGAGCAGAACGCCAAGCTTGCCCTCGAGCTGTGCCATCGGGGTTACGTCATGGAAAGCGGCACCATCACGGTCGCCGATACCGCCTCCGCTCTGCTCACCAATCCGATGGTGCGCCAGGCGTATCTTGGAGAGTGAGCGGGCCGCGCTAGACCCAATCCTTCGCCACCAGGAAATCGCGGTAGAGCGCCTCTTCACGGCTTCCCGGCTCGGGATGCCAGTCGTAGCGCCACGCGGCCTGCGGCGGGAGCGACATGAGGATCGACTCGGTGCGCCCGCCGGACTGCAGCCCGAACAGGGTGCCGCGGTCGTAGACCAGGTTGAATTCGACGTAGCGTCCGCGCCGGTACGCCTGGAACGCGCGCTCGCGCTCGTCGTAGGGCATGTCCCGACGCCGTTCCAGTATCGGCAGGTACGCGGGCAAAAAATGCTCGCCCACGCTTGTCATCAGGGCGAAGCATTGCTCGAATCCCGGCTGGTTGAGATCATCGAAAAAAATGCCGCCGATGCCGCGCGGCTCGTGGCGATGCCTGAGATAGAAGTACTCATCGCACCACTTCTTGTAACGGGCGTGACGGTCGGCGCCAAAGGAGGCCAGCGCGTCGCGACAGGTGCGATGGAAGTGGACGGCGTCCTCGGCGTAGCCGTAGTACGGGGTCAAATCCATGCCGCCTCCAAACCACCACACCGGTGCGGCGTCCTCCTTCTCGGCGACAAAAAACCGCACGTTCATGTGCACGGTTGGCGCATGCGGATTGCGCGGATGCAGGACGAGCGACACGCCGGTCGCCTGGAACGACCGGCCCGCGATTTCAGGACGCACCGCCGAGGCAGAGGGCGGCAGACCGGAGCCGTGCACATGGGAAAAGTTCACGCCGGCCCGCTCGAATACTGCGCCGTCCTCGAGCAGCCGGGAAACGCCGCCCCCGCCTTCCGGCCGCGCCCATTCGTCGCGCATGAAGGCACGCCCGGCGATGCCTTCCAGCCTGCCGACGATGCTCTCCTGCAGCCCGATCAGAAACTGCCTGACTGCCGCGAGATCCACAGCTCAACCGTAAAACGCGTCGCGACCGCGCTGGTAGGTCCGCTGCGTCTGAGCAGGATTGCGATTGATGAAGGTGCGACCCCACATGGGATGCTTGAGGCTGCGCACCTCGTGCTCGATCTCGAACAGCAGCGCGCCGGTCTGCGGATCGATCAGCCGCTGAAATCGATACTGGTGCTGGTTGGTTTCCTCGGTCACGAGGCCGTGCGCTGCGAGGAAGCGATGCGGCCCGGCGAAGTCGGCGACATAGATCGCGACGTGATGGCCGTCGTAGGGCGGAATCGGCGCGTCGCGCTCGACGAAGACGAGGTTCTGGTTGTGACCCATCGGCATGCTCGCCCTGCCCGGCTCGAGCGCCGCCTTTACTCCGAACGCCTGTTCGTAGAACGCGGCGATGCCGCGCGCGGCGCCGGGCGGCACGGTGAACTCGACGTAGGGGATACCGAGCGTCACGTCGCCCCAGCGCGGGTGCGGCGCGTAACAGCGCAGCGCATTGCCCCAGGGAGACGTGGCTTCCACATGGTCGCCGCGCTCCGCATACGAGAACCGGGTGCCCTCGAGCTTGCCGCGCGCGGTTTCCAGGCGGGACGCGAGCGCGCCGAGGTCGGGAACGACGACACCCACATGCCCGCGCAGCACCTGCCGGCCGCGGGTGGGCAGATGAAACTGCTGCTGCCCGACGTTGATCCACATGTTCTCGTCTCCCACGCTCAAGTACGGATCGCGGGTAAACCCCATTCCGACGACGTAGAACAGCGTGGCGAGCCGCTGATCGGGAATGGTCACGTTGACGTGCTCGAGCGCCACGATGTTGCCGACGTCCTCGATCGCCCGGTCGAACCGCGCGGGTGCCTTCATGGAGATTCCTTGCGAGTATTCGTATGCGGCCGCGGCTCCAGCGCGCGATGCCCGATGTCGCGGCGCAGCTGCATGCCGTCGAAACGGACGCGGCCGGCGATTTCGTACGCGCGGCGCTGCGCGGTCCTTACGTTGTGGCCGAGCGCGGTCACGCACAGCACGCGTCCGCCGCTCACCACGACCTTGTCTCCTTCCAGGGCGGTGCCGGCATGGAATACATGATAATCCTCTTCGCCGTCCGGCAATCCGTGTATGGCATCGCCCTTGCGCGGTGTGCCGGGGTAACCCGCCGCCGCGAGCACCACGCCCAGCGCCACCCGGGGATCCCACTGCACGTCCGCCTCATCGAGCCGTCCGGCAAGGGCGAGTTCGATCAGCGTCGCGAGATCGCTCTTCAACCGCATCATGATCGGCTGCGTTTCGGGGTCGCCCAGGCGGCAGTTGAACTCGAGTACGCGCAGCGTGCCGCCGCTGATCATGAGGCCGGCGTAGAGAAAACCCACATAGGGCGTGCCGTCCTTTTCCATGCCGCTCACCGCCGGGTGGATCACTTCGCGCATCACCCTCGCGTGCAGGCTGGGGGTGATGACCGGCGCCGGCGAGTAGGCGCCCATGCCGCCGGTATTGGGCCCTTCATCGTGATCGCGCAGGCGCTTGTGGTCCTGGCTCGTCGCCAGTGACACCGCCTGCCGGCCATCGCAGATGACGATGAAGCTCGCCTCCTCGCCTTGCAGATATTCCTCGATCACGATGCGCGCGCCGGCGAGACCCATGCCACGCTCGATCAGCATCATGTCGACCGCGGCGTGTGCCTCCTGCCCGGTCATCGCAACCACCACGCCCTTGCCGGCAGCGAGCCCGTCAGCCTTCACCACGATAGGCGGGCGCTGGCGCTCGATGTAGGCATGCGCCGCGGCGGCATCGGTGAATGTCGCATGGGCCGCGCTCGGAATGCGGTGGCGAACCATGAACGATTTGGCGTAGTCCTTCGAGCTTTCGAGCTGCGCCGCGGCGCGCGTAGGCCCGAATATTCTCAGGTCTTCCGCCTCGAAGCGATCGACGATGCCCTCGGCGAGCGGCGCCTCCGGCCCCACGACGGTGAATGCGACGCCTTCCCGGCGTGCGAACGCGACGAGCTCCGGAATCGATGCGGCAGCGACATTCTCCACGCCCTCCTCGGTTGCGGTGCCGGCGTTGCCCGGCGCGACGTAGACGCGCGAGACGCGCGGCGAGCGGGCGAGCGTCCACGCGAGGGCATGCTCCCGACCCCCGCTGCCTATGACGAGGACTTTCACGATTCCCGGCCTAATGGCGGAAATGCCGCACGCCGGTAAACACCATGGCGATCCCGTGCTCGTCCGCGGCCGCGATCACTTCCTCATCGCGCAGGCTGCCTCCGGGCTGGATGACGGCGCGGGCGCCGGCCCTCGCCACAACGTCCACGCCGTCGCGGAACGGGAAGAAGGCATCCGAGGCGACGACGGCGCCGGCGAGCGTGAGGCCGGCGCTCCCGGCCTTGATGGACGCGATGCGCGCCGAATCCACGCGGCTCATCTGGCCTGCACCGATGCCGAGTGTGCGGCCGTTGCCGCAGAAGACGATGGCGTTGGACTTCACGAATTTCGCCACGCGCCACGCGAACAGCAGGTCGTCGAATTGCTGGGGCGTGGGTTGCGCCTTCGTTACGGCGCGCAGGCTCTCCCGTCCGACGTTCATGCTGTCCGAAGTCTGTACCAGCAAGCCGCCGCCGACACGCTTGAAGTCGTAAGCGTTAGGCCCTGCGGCGAGCGGCACGGTTAGCGTCCGCATGCCGGCCTTGCGGTTGAAGATGGCATGCGCGTCGTCTGCGATGGCGGGCGCGGCCACCACTTCGACGAACTGCTGTGCGACGGCCTCGGCGGCGGCCGTGTCGAGCGCACGGTTGAAAGCGATGATACCGCCGAACGCGGACGTCGGATCGGTGGCGAAGGCCTTGCGGTACGCATCGGCCGCGTCGGCGCCCACCGCGACACCACACGGATTGGCGTGCTTGACGATCACGCAGGCCGGCTCGCTGAAAGTCTTGACGCACTCCCACGCCGCATCGGCGTCGGCGATGTTGTTGTACGACAGTTCCTTGCCCTGGTGCTGGACGTAGTTGCCGATGCCGCCAAGTACGGCGAGCGGGTCGCGGTAGAACGCGGCGTTCTGATGCGGGTTCTCGCCGTATCGCAGTCTTTGCACCAGCGCGTAATGGAGGTTGAGCTGCGTCGGAAACTCGCTGCGCTGCCCGGCTGCGTCGAGCGCAGTGAGATAATTGCTGATCGCGCCGTCGTAGGCCGCCGTATGTGAGAACGCTTTCTGCGCCAGGCGGAAACGCGTCTCGGTGCCGAGCGCGCCGTTCGCGGAAGTCATTTCGCGAACGAGTGCCTCGTAATCGCGCGGATCGGTCACCACCGCGACGTGCTGATGGTTCTTGGCCGCGGCGCGCACCATCGTGGGCCCGCCGATATCGATGTTCTCGAGCGCCTCGGCGAGCGTGCATTCCGCGCGGCCCACCGTTAGGGCGAACGGATAGAGGTTGACCACCACCAGGTCGATGGGCGGGATGCCCGCTGCTTTCAGCG